>JBGAVL010000033.1:0-28598 GCA_044228145.1 Obscuribacteraceae bacterium (SeqCode) | reverse complement strand
CTATACATTCGTCGAGAGATGCTAGAGAAAGCGGCAAAGAAGCTCGTGAAGTCGGATGAAGTGATCGCCGGCAATTTTGCAATTCTCAATTCAATCCTTGGAATTGGCGAGAAATCAGCTCTCCGACTGCTTGCTCTTGTTCAGTTTCAGCGTTTTGAAAGTGGACGCCAGGTGGCTTGTTTCGCTGGTCTAACGCCCAGAAAATACGAGTCAGGGACAAGCATTCACAAGAAAACCCAAATATCCAGAATTGGAAGTTCAGAATTGCGGGCTGCACTGTATTTCCCGGCAATGGTAGCAAGGCAGCACAACCCGCAATTAAGAGAGTTTGCGGACCGGTTGGAACAACAGAACAAACCACCGAAAGTCATTCTGTGCGCCGTGGCGCGCAAATTGCTCGTTCTCGCGACAACCCTTATTCGGAAACAAGAGTTTTACAATCCGAACTATCAATCTCCTCTTTCGACTTGACGTTCAAGAGGAAATCTACATCAGATTTTTAGCACTTCGAGCGGACCAGGCGGAAATTGGCAATCAATGCCGCCTGGCGATCCATTTGCTGAAGATCAAATCTGGTGGTGTCCGGTTCTAAATCGAAATACCGGGCTACCACTGCCGTCAATTCTTCTTCGAGAACTTCCAATCTGCCTGCAGGCAACTCCAGACGGTCATGCACGAGCATCGTGCGCATGCGGTCTTTCGCTGTTATTGCGGCTGTTCCACTCGGAACCTTAAATAACCAGTTGAGAACTTGCACTTTAGGGTTCCTCCAGTTAAACGCGAACTGGATTGAAGAAGTTGACGATTCTGGTTACCCAGGTGTCGCTCTTCGCGTCCATGTCCATGAAGGGAACCTCTTCTCCGCGCAATCTTCTGGCAATGTTGCGGAAGGCAAGACCTGACTTGGTGTTGTCTGTTCCTGAAACCGGCTCGCCTTTATTGGTGGAGATGATGATCTCTTCGTCTTCAGGTACGGCACCCAAAAGTTTTATCGAGAGAATTTCGAGCACATCTTCCACACCCATCATGTCGCTGTTGGCGACCATTTTGGGTCTGATGCGGTTGAGCACCAGTCTGTATTGGGTGATCTCGTCCTTGCGTGCTTCCAAAAGACCGATGATGCGATCGGCATCGCGAACAGCCGACATTTCAGGAGTCGTGATGACAATGGCTTCTTCCGCACCGGCGCAAGCATTTTCGAATCCGCTCTCGATACCGGCTGGGCTGTCGACCAATACGAAGTCAAACATCGACTTCAACTCTTCGCAGAGCTTTTTCATCTGTTCTGCATTGACAGCTGTTTTGTCTCTGGTCTGTGCCGCCGGCAACAGATTCAAATTCGGCATCTTCTTGTCTTTGACGAGCGCTTGCCGTAATTTGCAGCGTTCTTCGACTACGTCTACAAGGTTGTAGACGACGCGATTTTCCAACCCCATCAAGATGTCGAGGTTGCGCAATCCGATGTCCATATCTACGAGGCAGACGCTCGCTCCCGTATTAGCGAGCGCGACGCCTATGTTGGCTGACGCGGTGGTTTTACCGACGCCGCCTTTTCCTGACGTTATTACTATTACTCGACCACTCATTCTGTTTACCCGTTTCGCTTTTGCAGTTACTCAGTTGTTTAGATACCGGAAAAAACTTTTCAAAATTGAGGACTGAACTTGAACACTTTGATCTTTCCGTCCACCACGCGAGCTGTTTCCGGCCCATTGTGGTTGTCGTAATGAAGCCGATTTTTGTCAGGAGATCGGGCGAACGATTCGCCGATGCGAATCTGAATTGGTTGCAAACGCAAGGCGCGAATTTCGGCGTCATTGTTGCCGTTGACTCCGGCGCGCGCGATGCCTCTCAGTGCACCCCACACTGTAATGTCACCTTCAGCCACCACTTCGGCGCCGGGGTTGACGTCGCCAATGATCACCAGGTGTCCCGCATGGCTGACGCTTTGTCCGGAGCGCAGCGTTTGTCTCAAGTACATAACGCCAGCCTGGACAGAACCTTCAACCTTTTCTTTTTCTTTTGTGAGAGACGCTTTTACAGCTTTGGCAGGGGCGGAGGGCTTCTCTTCTTTCTTGATTTGAGGGGCGAAGTCAATTGGATCTTCGGCATGGCCGACTTCTACTTCTTCAGTTATCAATTGATTCTCGCTGGGCTCGTAGAAGATTGAAACTCCAGGCTCCTCGGAATCAATGTTCACTGATTCGTCTTCCCAATCGTCCAACTGCGGACTGTCCGGCAATTTCATTGTCATTGCCGGCAGTGTCATGGGTTTTCCATCACCCAAAACAACACCGTGCTCTAAAAGGGCGCCACGCGTAATAGGACGCTGCGCAAAAACTTGATACGGATACACGCCGACGCCTTTGGCAAGCGCGAGTATATGCGCAACCTGAGCGGACGTCAGCTCCAACTCGCCAAGATTGAGCGCCACATTGACGCCCTTCCAGAATTGACTGGATACCTGGAGAGTAGACGACAGGTGGCTTACCGCTTCTTGCAATGAAGCGCAGCCGCCCACATCTATAAGTACGCCTTGGTCCGGTTGACTGATGATAGCTATTTTAGACATGGGAGATAACACCGCGTCCTGGAACATTGTTATAGTCGGGAATCAGTTCAATTTTGATTCACGTTTACAAATCGTATGAGCTGGAAACCCGCACGTCAAGCCAGTTGAGATACTGAGTGCATATACATCAGTCGATTTATTCGATGACAGAAGAGTAAGGAATTGGCTATCTCCGCAGCCATCGCGTATTTCGTAAAAGATAAGAGAGTTTTGATAAAGAGAATATTTTCCGAGGATCCCGATCGATATGTCTCCCATGTCCTCTGAGCAAAACCACGAGCCTGTGCACTTTACGAGGGCTATGGGCTTGCTTGACTCGACTGCGGTTGTAGTGGGGTCGATGATCGGATCCGGCATCTTCATTGTCTCGGCGGAAGCATCAAGACAATTAGGATCTCCCGGTTGGGTACTTTTGGCCTGGCTTCTGGCGGGCATTCTCACCGTCGTTGGAGCAGTATGCTACTCAGAGCTATCTACTATGCATCCGGAAGCGGGCGGACAGTATGTCTTCTTGAGAGAGTCGTTCGGAAAGCTGACTGCATTCTTATATGGATGGACTCTTTTCATGGTCATCCAGGGCGGAACCATCGCCGCCGTCGGTGTTGCCTTCGCCAAATTCCTGGGCGTCTTTGCGCCTGTCATCTGCAAACAGACAATATTGATTGAAATGGGCGGGTGGAAATTCACTGCACTGCAATTGGTATCAATGCTCGTAGTGATCCTCTTGACCGCGATCAACTGCCAGGGCATCAAGACTGCCAAGATGATCCAGACGAGTTTTACTGTCACGAAGGTGACTGCGCTTTTCTTGCTGATTGTCATCGGCGCCTTCAGCATTGGAAAGTTCGCGGGATTGGAAGCGAACTTTTCATCGTTCGGGGCATTTTTCAGCCCTGTCGATCTGAAAGGCAATCCGTTGGATGGGCTGAAACTTTTGGGCGTGCTTTCGCTTGCTATGGTGGGACCGCTGTTTTCCAGCGACGCCTGGAACAACCTCACGTTTACCGGCGAGGAAGTGAAGGAGCCGACCAAAACATTGCCGCGCAGTTTGATGCTCGGTACTGCCCTTGTTTCCCTTCTGTATTTATTGACGAACGTTGTCTATATGCTGCTTCTTCCTCTAAAAGGAACAGAAGGTGGTGCTGACGTCATTGCTCGCGGCATTCAATTTGCCGCCGAGGATAGAGTCGGAACCGCCGCCGCTCAAATCATCTTCGGACCGCCCGGCGAATTTATCATGGCGGCGGCCATCATGGTTTCAACCTTTGGCGCTTTGAACGGAATAATACTTGCCGGTCCGCGTGCGTACTATGCGATGGCAAAAGACGGATTGTTCTTCAGAAAATGCGGTGAACTGAATGTGAAAACCCACGTGCCGACATTCGGATTGATCATGCAGGGTGCATGGTCATGCCTTTTGTGTCTTTCGGGAACCTACAGCGAACTGCTCGAGTTTGTCATTTTTGCAGCACTGCTTTTCTACATACTGACGGTGGCCGGAGTTTTTGTCTTGCGCAAAAAAAATCCGAATGCAGAACGCCCATACAAAGTTCCACTTTATCCGTTTTTGCCGGCACTGTATTTGGTGCTGGCGTCGGTCGTCATGATCGGGCAGATCTGCCTTTCACCCAAATACAGCGGCGGCGGACTGCTTGTTATTCTTTCCGGCTTGCCCGCCTATTTCATTTGGTCGAAGATGAACAGGGCAAAGCCTGAGCAAAGCTAACCAGACCTAAACAAGCCTAAACAGATCCGAGCAAAGCTAAACTTCTAGATTTATTGGTTTATGCTTCCGCCGAAAAGATGTCTTGCTAATGTTTCTGCTGCAGAGTGCGGATCGACCTCATGCTCCACTACCTGACTGAGCATCTTTTGATTTTCGCCTGGTGTTTCCAACGCGGTCTTCAAATTTTCGCGCGCCATGCCCGCGACCAACTCAGCAAGTTCCGCTTGCACCTTCATTTTCCGTCGCTGCTTTAACTCGCCTGATGTCTGCAGAAAATCTCTGTGTTGTTTTGCCGCTTCCCAAACCTGATCGACACCTTCGTTTGTTTCGGCCACACAGGAGATTACAGGTGGACGCCAGTCGTTTGGAAAGGACGCCAGTTCCAAACTGGCCATGATGTCCGTTGCAGTTTTGTTGGCGCCAGGCAAATCTGCTTTGTTGACGACAAAGATATCTCCGATTTCCATGATGCCGGATTTGATCGCTTGCACATCATCGCCTGAGCCGGGCATCAAGACGAGGATTGTCGTATCGGCCGCCTGCGCGATTGCCAGTTCGCTTTGCCCGACGCCGACTGTTTCTATTATCACAACATCGTATCCGGAAGCTTCAAGCATGCGCACTGCGTCGTATGTGCCCATGGCGATGCCGCCTGAATGCCCGCGGTTAGCCATTGATCTGATGAAAACGGAGCGATCGAGAGTGTGTGCCTGCATGCGAATGCGATCGCCGAGAATCGCTCCGCCGGTAAAGGGACTGGATGGATCGACTGCCAGAACGCCGACTTTCAAGTTCGCCTTGCGCATCTGCGTAATCAAAGCATCGACAAGAGTGGACTTGCCGACGCCCGGAGAGCCGGTCACGCCAATCAGGTGTGCGCGCCCTGATTGCGGGTAGAGTTGTTTTACAAGCTGCGTTGCCTGCGGACCGCCGTTTTCCACGAGGCTGATTGCTCTTGCCAGCGCGCGTCTGTCTCCGGAAAGTAGGTCTTTAGTTAAAGTATCCAAGTCTATCGTCGCCAATTTGTAGTTTGTTTGTCGTAATGCCGTAAAAGCCTGATAAAGCTCCAGTCTTGATATCAAAAGATGGTTTAATACCAGAGTCTGATGATTGTATCTTAGATAGCCGCCGCCTTTCATTTGCCCAGCTTTTCTTCAGAAATGGGGAACAAAAAATTTCGCCAGTATGTCAACATTC
This sequence comes from Obscuribacteraceae bacterium (SeqCode), assembly GCA_044228145.1. Taxonomy (GTDB): domain Bacteria; phylum Cyanobacteriota; class Vampirovibrionia; order Obscuribacterales; family Obscuribacteraceae; genus QKMZ01. The sequence continues at coordinate 23,103 of JBGAVL010000033.1, read as the reverse complement.
ATAGCTGGCGCTTTATGAGCGTTGTTGCACAACCAGTCAATTTTTGGTTCCGATCGCAGAGGTGAAGTAGTGAAACAGTTTTCGAAAACAATGGCTTTCTTAGTTTTACTCAACCTTTCAGCAACAGGGGCCCCACAGGCAGCCTTTGCCGAGCGAGGTAGTGTCACCGTCAAGACAGGCAACGGCACTGAGATGGTATTGAGCAGAGGCTATTTCGGCGGTTCTGAGCAATCAATAAAAGACAAACATGGCAACAAGATCGCTCGCAAGAAAAGCGGCTTGTTCGGCACGACTCAAGAGTCTGAGTTTGCCATTTTTGGCAACGGCATCAAGAAGAAGAAAGGCTTGTTTGGCGGAACACAGGTAGAAGGAAAGACCATTCTTGGTGATTCGATCACATCGAAAAAAGGATGGTTTGGCTTTGGCAGGCGCAACACGACGGTTGATATCAGCGGAACAACCGGGCTCGTCAAACAGTTGATTGGCGCTAAGAAACTGCCGCCGCTTTTGGATCCGGCTCAGACCGGACAAGCGGCTCAGAAGAGTTCTGCCGGCGCTATCAGCGCTCTCAGCCAGAAGGACGCCGACGATCTTTTGAGCAATACCCAAATGCCCGGACAGCCGCCGCAGCAGGCTCCCCAAGCGCCATCATCTACGTTCTAATTTAGAAACGGATGCACGGCTTATATAACCGGTCTGCGCACGGCGGCCTCATGGTTCGTAGCAGTGGTCACATGCAATACGCCCCTACGTTTTTTTGAAGCGTCCCAGCCAGCCTTCTTTTTCTTTGGCGTTCATATGGGCTGTGATTTCGCCGATAACGGCTTCCAGCCGGCGCTGGTTGTTTTCCGCCTCATTGAGCATCACTGCCAGCAAATCTCTTTCTTGCTCGCGCGTTTTCAATTGATGCTGAAGGTCTTGAACAGCTGCTTTAAGCTCTTCAGTTTCGTTTAATTTCGTATCTAAAAGTGCTGTCACCTTGGTCAATTCCTGGTGCAGTTGCTTGTTCTCTCTGGTCTTGTCAGCCAGGAGAATACCCTGCGATGCCAGTTCGGTCTTTACGTCGTCGATGTCTCTGGCTGTCCGGTCCAGTTCGCGCGCTTGGGCAGAAAGGACCAGAGCCTTTTCCTGTTGCACCAATAGCTGCTCCTGCAGCTCGACGACTTTTGCCATCAATGCACGAACATCGACCGTCTGTCCGGTTTGCTGGTTGACTGCCAAATTTCCGTCGGGAACCATTCTTGTTTCCAGGCCTTGTATTACCGCTGTGCCAACCAGTACTATTCCCAGAGTTTTAATGAGCCAATCAAGGCTTGGCGAAGCGCCACCTATAGTCTAGCGAGTCCGTAGAAAAAAATATGAAAAAGCTTCGATTGGTAGGCGGGCAGGTGATTACGCCTCTTGAGGTGCGCTTTGCCGACATTCTCATTGAAGGCGGTCTGATAACGGCAATCGTGCCCCAAGAGCATACGACACCTGCATATGAAAATCTCCAGGTGGAGGGCAGGCTGGTCACTCCAGGGCTTATCGATTTACAGTTAAATGGCGGACCGGCGCTGGATTTTTGGGGGAAACCGACAGAAGCGCAACTGGAAACATTTAGCAAAGCTCAGGCACTGGGTGGCGTGACGACGTTTTTGCCGACCTTGATTACGGCGGCGGTCGACCACCTTGTCGAGAGTATCGACTGGCTCGGAAAGCATGGCGTCAAATCCGATCTGGCACTCGCCAAGGGGCTATGGACCCGCATGCCCGGCCTTCATCTTGAGGGGCCTTGCCTCTCGCCCAAACGCCCAGGAGTTCACCCGCAGGAGCATTTACAGCCATTCGACCTGGAGATTTTAAAGAGGCTGATAATTCCCGGTGTCGTGCTGATGACCATGGCGCCTGAGTTGGACCCGCAAGGAGAGGCTTTGCAATACCTGCAAAGTCATGGGGTAAAGGCTTCACTCGGGCACTCCAATGCCAACCTGTCCGAGGCTCGCAAGGCTTTCGATGCAGGCGTTCGCTTGATGACGCATACTTTCAACGCCATGGCACCACTTCACCATAGGGACCCGGGGGCGGTCGGTGCTGCGCTCATGGATGATCGAGTCAGTTGCTGTTTGATTGCCGATGGATTGCATCTGGCACCGGAGACGGTGTCACTGATTTTGAAACTGAAAGGGCTGCGCCGATCGATTTTAGTAACCGACGCCGCAAAGGTCGGCACCACAGGCGGTGGCCTGGTCGGCTCGTCGATTCACCTGGCAGACGCGGTAAGAAATTGCGTTGAATGGAATTGCGCTTCTTTTCAGGCAGCGGTGCGCATGGCTAGCTACAATCCAGCTCGGGCTATGGGATTTGAAGAGAAAATCGGACATATCGAGGTCGGCAAATACGCCGATCTAGTTATCTGGAACCGCTCTGATTTGTCGGTGGAATTTGTGCTTGTGGGCGGACAGATTTTGACTCGGGATGATAAAACAATAGAGGCGGCGACAAAAGCGGCTAAATAGCGCTTTCTTTTTTGATTTGGGGTGATCGAGTGATTTTGAAAAGACGAAAAACAAAAAGCGGGGGAAATGTGCGCAACGCAAATATCTCCCTTGCCGCTGTCCTCATTCTTTTGATTCAGTCCGGACAGTCTACACCTTGTTTAGCCGACTCGAAGAATATGGACGCCGCAGCACGCCCTGGTGTTCATGTAAAAGTAGACCAGGAAGATTGCGCTTCGATGTTTCACATGCCGGTGGTGAAGCCGGATCAGGTCTTAAAGGAAAAACCACAGCACCTGGAAATTTTTCAGCAGGATGCTACTGCTCTGAATGATCGAGAAGTGCTTCTACTCATTCACGGCGGCGGCGGTGAGTATCAAAGCATGTTTCGCTGGGACAGAGTGCTTGCCTATTTTGATGCGGATGCGCAATTCAAGAAAACCTTCAAGGTTTTCTTGCTTCGCTATGACACCACTGATTCATTGAGCGACGAAATCGAGCAGGCTAAGAAAGTGATTCCGGAATTGTCCAAAGCGGCAGGCAAACCGATAACGATTTTGGCATTGAGCATGGGCGGTAATGTGGTGCAGGGCGCCCTTGCCGATCCCGATGTCGACGGTTGTGTCGACAGGGCATTGTGCATGGGTACGCCCTTTCACGGCTCGCCTTTATTTTCTTCAGACTGGTATCAATACAGCCTTCTGCAACACAAGTTCGGCCCGATGACCAGAATGTTGGACGCCATAGATTACAGGCTTTATTTCAGTCGCCACAAGAATTATCAGGCAGACCTCAAATGGGACAACCTGGACGGAGGCATTCCATCGATCGGCTCTTTTAAGGGCTTGACTCCGGTCGGACCGAAAGGCAATCTCGAACCCGCCAAAGACGAAAGCAGTATCTTGCGCAAGATCAATCAGTCAGGCGTGAACAAAGCGAAGATAATTGCCTATGCAGGATATTTAGTCAATGCCGAAGTGATCAGCATGACCAAAAAGAGACGCCTGGAATCATACATGCTGGCACCGTATCGTTTTTTTGCAGTGAGGATGCCGGCTCAACTGGGTCGAGAACAGCCGACCTTGAAGGTTTTGGCCACAAAGATAGGTAAGGTGAAAGCAACGGACGAATCCGGTGTGAGCACCAGAAAATTTGCACTTAATGACGGAATTACACCAATTGCCAGCGCCTTATTCTTGGCACCACAGGTAGTGCGAGACTATCCTATTCTCAAGGAAGACGATCTTCCGAGCCTGCGCCCGCATGTCGATGTTCGTCTTGGAAGGGTTTTTAGAAACATCGATCACGTCACCTTTGTAGACGGATCTCCTCCTCACCGCGGTTCGAAATTCATGAAGGATGAATTGCATCCCGAAGACGGAGCGCACACGATTTTCGATTGGATGCTGGATGAACTTTTGGAGCGCGAGCAAGGATATCGCAAGGACGACGAGCTCGAAAAGAGCTAGATTTCAGTCAAGTAGTTAAAGCTTCTTGCCCAACACTGTGCCTTCGCCGTGCAGGTTGTTCTCAGCTGTTTTCTGACCGGTCATATCGGTAAGCCAATTGGTTACATTCGCCATAACATCGTCTTTGATGTATGGTGTTTCGAAGTGAATATGTCCACGATTTTTGAGCACGACCAGGCGCGCTGCGGGAGACGGAATGCGCTTCATCAAATCTCTGGCTGCAGATGCCTTGTACAGTTTGTCGTTTTCGCCGACGATGCACAAAATATGCATGTTGGATGGAATTTGATCGACATACAGCAAACTGGATTTGTTGGCGTGCATACTCTGCATTGATTCCCAGAAGGTCATCGTCTTGCGATTGCCTGGGTCGTTGATATAGGCTTCGGTGACTTTGTCGTCTTCGGAAAGGAAGCGCTTGGCGTATGGCTGAAGCGGAATATCGCGCTTCATGTTCACCCAGAATTTTGCAAAGTCGGCTGCCAGAGTCGGGCTCAAGCCGGAGCGTCTGGTGCTGCACGGACTGGCGATAACAATTCCGTCGATCAAATTCGGATGGACGCTGCCCACCCACAAAGAGAGATTGGCTCCCAGGCTTTCGCCCATCAGATAGATAGGAACATTGGGGCGCTGTTCACGCAGAGCCAGAATCAGCCCGACTATATCTTCACGGCTGCGGTAAAAAGCGATTTCGCCTTCTGCGACGGGCTTGCTCCTGTCGGTGCACCATCTGCCGAAGCCTCTCAAGTCGGGCGCATAAGTTTCGTAGCCCTGCTCAGCCAATTTGCGCGCCATCGGATCGAAGGCGCCGCCATGCAGGGTGGCCCCGTGGATGGCAATAATCAGACCATGCAGCGGCTTTTCTTTGTCCACCCAGTGGTATACAGGTTGCTTCACATCTTTGGCGATCTTGGGTTCGTCCTCGCGGATAACCTCAGCCGAAGCGCCTAAGGAGCAAGTCAGCACTAATGCTAGGGTCTGACAGACCAGCAAACAAGCCGTTTTAATAGGTATGTGTTTTTTGTGCACAGCCGCCATCTCTCGATTACACCAGATTCCATAGGAGCATTGTGCCCAAAACATCTTCCTTTAAGATGAGAATACTCGCTGGCAGCGAAGATGCCGCCACCTGGGGATTTGTTCCCGCTTTCGACGCGTTACACTATTAATAGTAAGCCCCCCTTACAACCTTCCGGGCCGATAAACTCGAACTACTCGAACAGACTAAGAATGGCGGTGCGTGTGATGCAAAGAGAAAAAATGCGTTCGAATCACGGAGTCTTACTATCAATTTTTGCTGGATTCGCGCTGTCTCTGGCTCTGTCTGCTGCTCCTGCGAGCGCCCAGGGTCTGTCCGAATACGGCGGATTGATGGGCATGCCCAAGCCGATGCCGACCGGGCATGCGGGTGCCCTGCAAAACCTTTATGGAGCCGGAAGCCTGGATAAAATTACGGCGCCCAGTGCCGGTGCCGGCTCGGCGTTGCCTCTTGTCGGCGACAGTCGGGTGATTGCCAAGAACGTCGCGGACAAGGCAAACGCTTTTTTCAACGAGGCCCAGAAAAAGGAAAAGGCAGGCAAGCTGGCTGAAGCCGAAGCTCTGTATCGCAGTTCTGCCGCCTGGCGCGAGCGTGTCTGGGGTACGAAAGACCCTGCCGTATTTGTGATTTACGGAAGACTGGGCACGCTTTGTAAGAAGCAAAATAAGCTGCCTGAAGCGGAAGCAGCCTACAGGCGGCAGGTGACATGCGCGGTCAGGCTGTATGGAGCTGGCGCTTATGAGATGTGCCCGATATTGATCAACCTGGCGCAAACCTGCATGGCGCAAAACAAATTGCCCGATGCAATTTCAACCTACAAGCAGGTTTATCAGCTCAAGAAGCGGAAAGTCGGCGATACCAATGCCGAAACACTCGCTGTGATGTTGAAACTGGCTTCTGCCTTGAAGCAGAATGGCAATGCCGTAGAAGCAGAAGCGATGTGCAAAGAAGGAGCGAGACTGGCTCAATTGACACAGGAAAACACTCTTCTTGTGCAGGCTTTCAACGAAGTGATCAATCCTCCAGCAGCTCCCGCTGCCGATGCGACCGCACCGGCAGGTGCAAGTACGGCGCCAGCCAATACGGCGCCTGCAGCCACAGCGCCAGCAACCACAGCGCCAGCAACCACAGCGCCTGCAGCAACCGCGCCAGCAACCGCAGCACCAGCAACCGCAGCACCAGCAACCGCAACCACAGCACCTGCAACCGGCCCCACCGGTTCAAGGCCAGGCGCAGGAACATCTACAGTAGTGCCTCCTCCGTCCGCCGCTCCTGCTTCAAGCCAGGAGAAAAACGCTGAAAAATCTGCTGACGCGAAAAAGGATAAGTAATGCGGAACCCCGCTTGATATGCGGTTTTTAATCCATTTGATCTGTATGGCAAGGCGGCTGTAAAAACGGCCGCTTTTGTTGTTTTGCCCTCGTAAACTTTTCGCGCTCGGGTGATGTTTTGTCCAGGCTGGTCTGGCTGAAACTCGCATGGTGACTGAAATGTAGTTTTAACAACAAATTTTAACCGCGGGATGTCAGGAGTGTTACCTATGCTTTCATTTGGGTAAATAACAAGCAAGTGGGCGAGTATTTTAAGCACCGATAAGTCGTGCTGGGCGGTTGCTATGCGTTCTTATAAATCCATCCAAATTTCCCTGGTCGCCTTAACGATCACGACACTGGTATTACCGGCAATGGCGGCAGGCAACGCGCAGGACGACAGCGTCTTCTCCAGTGTGATGGTAAGTGCTTCTCCTGAGACGGTTTATGACGCGATCAAGATGCAGCGGCAGGTGGATCCGGCTCGCAAACTGGTTTCGTACACGGGTGCAGAAGCTGTAATTGATGAAAATTTTTCCGGCTTGCCTGTAATTGGCAATGCCAAATGTCTCTACAAAGAAGTGGAAAGCTCCCCCGGCCGTGTTGAGTACTACCTGGTCAAAAGCGACAAGTTCAAGCGCTTCGAAGGATGCTGGACCCTCACACCAGTCGATGGTGGACGCAAGACCGAACTCAAGCTTTCCTCCTATCTAGAAACAGGCGTGCATGTCCCGTTTGCCAGACAAATAACCAATTGCTCGATCAGAAAGGACGTTCTGCGCCGCCTGGGCCGCGTCAAAGTTCTGGCGGAAGCGTCACGTGTGGATATCAATTTGACACACGTCAAAGCCACTAACTGACAGCAAAGCTCCCACTAAAGAGTCAAAGTTCACCGCCCAGAGACCTGAGAAATCTTAGCTCAACTTGGCCTTAGCCCCAGGCGAACCAGGAGCGAATCGTTGACCAAACGCTGGGCTTTGCCTGGCGCAGGGCGTCCACTTTGACGTTTCCTTCCGAAACTCTGCGTTTGCCTCCGATCACGATTTCGTAATACAGAGGACGATTGTTTTTTTGAGGGTCGACTTCTGTGCGCAGCAAAATGTAGTTGATGATGTTATCCCGCTTCCAATATGAAAGCTTGAGAGTCTTGGACTCGCCGCCGTCTTTGGGGTTGCCCACCGACCAGGCCGGCGCCACCGCCTTCGGGTTTTCGGGGTCGTCAAAGGTGCTGTTGAAGATGGGATAGCCCCATTCTTTACCGATTTCGCTTACAAGCGTCTCGTATTGCTTCTCAAAAGTCTGTTTGACGTTGGACACATGGGGAGAAGCACTCTCCACGACATGCTCCCTGACGCTGATAGCGGGATCCTTGAGCAAAGCTTCCATAAGAGTAACGGTCTTCGACATAGATCCTCACGCCGCTATATCTACTGGCGGCAGCTAGTGTTTTTTGTAGTAAGTGAGACCGGGATGCCAGGATTTAATATTCCCATTTTAGCAGTGCAAACAACCGATTGTTGGAAGGTTGTTCGTGCCAATTTCCAGTGGCTGGAAATGAATTGCATTAACCGCTAGGTGATTTATTCTGAACGCCCGTTAGCGCAGCGCTTTTTTCTCTAGAACGCTCGACCAGCCATTGAGAAATCGATGACACTACCTGCGGTTTGAGGAAGGAAGTGCCGAGCAACACATGTCCGCAGTCGGGCAGGTAAACCACAGATTTGTTTTTTGAGTGCAGGTGCTTGTAAATCGATTTGATCGTGTTGGCCGAAACGATGCGATCTTCCTCGCCTTGAATGATCAGCACGGAAATATGGTCGGCCAGTTTGCCTGCGAATTTCGGTGTCGTGCTGATGAAGTAGCCGGTTTGAAGCACTTCTTTGCCGGTAAGCTCGGTGCGGGAAAGTGGGTCTGTGACCATCTCTTTGGTGACTCGATTATCGTCGGACGAATAGCGAGTGATATAGCGAGTCACATCCATCAGGCGGTCGAGGTGTGTGATGCCTTTGACAAAGTCTTTGGCCACCATGACCGGATTGAATGTGCAAGGCTTGGTTCCGGGGCTGACCAGGACCAGACCATCGCACAAACCTGGATTAGCGCTGCCGGCTCTCACGGCCACGGCTCCGCCGATGCTTTCACCGACGCAGAATAATGGTAAGGTCGGATATTTGACGCGCAAGTGCGTGAGCAAAACAATCAGATCTTGCGAGCTGCGGCTGTAATTTACGTTGCCGCCTTCATCGAATGTTCGTTGATTGTGATACCACCGTCCGTGACCTCTCATGTCGTACGCAACTACCTTGAAGCCCAGACTGGAGAGATGATTGGCAAACAGTTCGAAACTGCCTGAGTGTTGAGTGGTGCCGTGCACCATCACTACGACGCCGCGAGCGGGCATGAGTGGATTGAGCCACTCTCTTACAGGCAAAGTGAGAGAATCGAACTGCGGTCCGATTTTCCCGAATGACGTGTCGATCGTGCTGCCGACTTTGGTTGTCTTTTGCCCGACAGCCGGTCTTACAAACAAGGATGGCTGCCCGGTCAACATGGCGCCTTTGACCGGATCTCTGTTGACCACTTCGCCTGTCGATGGTGAAATAGCCTCCAGCATTTGCCAGCGTGGCGCGTCTGGCGCCTCGTTATCAGCGGGATTAGTAAAGGGAAGCGTGCCTGTGATTTTCAGTCTTGCCACAGGTGTTTCCGAATCCACGGGTTGCAAACGCAAGACCGCAGCCGCCAATCTGACGCCGTCACCCTGTTGTCCTGGCTGCAGCTTGCCGTCGATCACTGAAATCGGCTCTTTCTTGTAAGTGCTCAATTTCGGATTGATGTCGGCCAGCATTCTGTCTGCGGCAATTGTGGAGGCAGTTGCTTTGGCTTTTTTATGCTTTTGCTTAGCGCAAACAGGCAGCGTGCTGAAAGATGCACCGAAAAAAACGGAAAGACCTAAAGTGATGGAAATAACTGAGATTGGTCTGTTCACCAGCGCCCCAAAGAAACAAACCCGTGCTCATTTCATCGAATGAATTTGACTCGATTTAAATGAGAGTGGATCTTTTTCGAAGTCTTCCCTTGACTTGCTGCCTTTGCATAGCAGGAGAATATCATTGCACAAAATTCGCCCTTTCTAGTTGTCATTAAAGATCTTGAAAACTGGCGGCAGCAACGCCACAGAGCCATTTTCAGAGTTAGGCGCGGGTGCCGGCGCGCCGATCGCATATATAAGATAAATAGATTAATTCTAAGGCTGTATAGGGACAAGGTTATAGGTTTATAGGTTATCCGTCGCGACTGGGACTTGATTCCCGTCCATACTGGCTTCACCCCTTGAGGTGTTGTCAAATGCATGCAATGAGCACGGACCAGAAAGCACCCGGCTCCACGGCTTTCACAAAAGCCGGCGTCCAGAGCACCAGCACCTCAGCACACGAAGGTACGGCAATCTGGCTCAAGTCCTGCGACAGCCCTGCCCGCTTTTACTTGGACCGCCTGGAAGGCAAGCCTCTTTATCGCCAGATAGAAGCTCCATCGCCCAGAGGTAAAGGCAAGCACACACCTTCGCGCCTGCGCCGTATGCAAAAGCCGCGCGGACTGCGCGCATCTATAACGGATTGCATCCGCTGGCTTCTCTCATGGCGTTTGTTTGGTCCAATTTTCGCTTTTTAGTTTTGCGAAAAAACTTTCTCTGCCGCCATATCCGGTGGCATTTATGCCACCGCTAGAGAAGTGAACGACTGTGGCTGAGAATTGAGCACCAAGCTTGAAAAGCCCTCTTTTTCGTAGTATTCTGCCAGCGCTTCGAGGTGCATCATGAAAGACTGGCATTGGGTATTGGTTTTCGCGTCCATTTTGATTACGCCTTTCTTACCTGTGTTGATGAAGGCGAAATGTCCTGAATGCAAAAAGCGCAAGCTCAATTCTCTGGAAACACTGCGTGATTTTGCTGCGCCGGCAGAAGAGCGTATCTACAATACTTTCCATCGCTGCGACGCCTGCCTGGCTTACTTCAAGCAAGTAAACAGCAAGCCTTTGACCGCCAGTTCGTATGATGAATACGAAGCTGCCGTGCGTGAAGCGCAACTGCGTCAGCCGGTGGCGCCTTAGTTTCAAAAGTTTCTTAAGCGGTCTCAGCGAGCAGCTTGGCCAGCTCGTCTTGCAACTGCAATAAAACCTGGTCGAATCGTTTCAAGCAATCATTGTGCAGTGGGTTGTCGGCAAACTTGGTGTCATGCACAGATTTTTCCGACTCCAAATTGCGAATCAAGCCTTTGATATGCATGGCAGAAGCGCCCTCTCCGAAGTCGATTCCGGAAGTCGCTGGTTTGGCATTTGTATCGTTGGACATAGTGATTCGACTCGGGACGCCGAGAGACAAGGCAAAGACTATACAACCTCATTGCTGTTTGAGACCGTCCCCATATGGTTTCTGAGAGATTATTTCGATTTGTTGCTGTTTCTGATTAGCCGCTGTTTATGCTGGACTCACGTTAAGCAGATTTCCAGATTGGTGTTTCTCCTCTCTTCTGCCTCCCTTTAACTGCCACCGGCAAACTGGGCCTGTGTTGCTTGAAATTTCAGCAACCACAAAGCGCCAAAACCGTGTTCTGGTGAGCAAAACTCCTATTGACTGCCTGGTTTTGAGCTTATACGATCATGGTTTGTAAAACCGATAAGGTGGCCCTTTTTTGCCAGGGCCGGAAAAAGAATAACCCAATCAATGGAACCAAGAGTGATACCGACAGTCTCTTCGAATTCGACCGCCAATCTCAGCGCCTCTGCCAGAAAGGCAGACATCCTGCCGGAAGACATGGCGGATTCTGTTTGCGAAAACGCTCCGGACGGCACTCAAGGTTTGATTGAACGACCGGCACTGGTCGGTACCACCTGGGTGAAAAACATCTGGTATTTCGCCTTGCCCAGCGATCATGTGAAGAAGGGCAAAACAGTCTCCATGCAACTCTTGGGCGACCTCATTTTGATTGGTCGCAAATCGGACGGCTCAATTTTTGCCATGCGCGACATTTGCCCTCACCAGGGTGCGCCCTTGAGCTTCGGTGAATTCGACGGCAATGAAGTAGCCTGCCCTTTTCATGGCTGGAAATTCGACTCTGACGGTGTCTGCACAGACATACCTGCGCTTTGCAGCGATCAGCAAGTAAACATCTGCAAGATCAAAACGCGATCATATCCATGCCGAGAAGCGGACGGAAACATCTGGCTGTACTACGGCGAGCCGCGCGCGGAAATGCCGGACATTCCTCGCGCACAGGGTCTGGATGGTTTGAAATACGACCAGACTGTGTCTCGCGTTATCGTTCCTACTCACATGGACTACGCAGTCGTCGCCTTGATCGATCCGGCGCATGTGCCCTATGTGCACAAATCATGGTGGTGGCGAAACAGCAAGGCTTTGAAAGAGAAGAAAAAACGCTATGTTCCAGCAGGCACTGGTTGGACGATGGTGAAGCACAAACCTTCCAAAGGCTCGCTTCTTTTTAAGCTGATCGGCGATTTTTTGGAAACCGAAATTGCATTTCGTTTGCCCGGATGCCGCACCGAGTACATCACTTTGTTCGGGCGGACAGCGGTGGCCAGTATGACCACTGTCACACCTATCGATGAAAACAACTGCGAGTTGAATCACACTTCGTACTGGACCTTCACCGGATTTAAGTGGTTACTCAAACCGATCGTCAATGCCATGGCCGATGAGTTTTTGGGTCAGGACTTGCGCATTGCTCAAAGACAGCAAATTGGTCTCAAATTCAAACCAAAACTGACCATGATCGTCAAAGATTCAGGCTTGCCGGGCAGCTGGTATTTCCAGGGCAAACGCGAATGGAACAATGCTACCGAAGAAGGTCGCCCGTTCGTAAATCCGATCAAGGAAAAAGTTCTCCGCTGGATGACCTGAGGCTGGCCGTGCAATCACTCTTGCACAACCTCGGGGTGCTCTAGCCCTGCTTGTCCTTTTTTGTTTTCAGACTGAAGACCTCGTCAGACAGTCCGATGTTGACTTTTACATCTCTCCAATCGGTTGAGGAATACAACTGATCTTGCCTGTAGAGATTCCACTGCTCGGGCAGGTTGGTTTTGGGGTCGATGAAAACCCGCTGTGTCAGGTCTTTCTCTTTGTCCTCGTCAACATTTTTGTAGACTTCAAGAACGTAAACTTTCTCGCTTGTGTGTGCCACCGTCACTGGTGCCGATGTCACCTGGCACTGGGAGCCTTCATTCAGTTGCTTGACCAGATCTTTGAGCAAGGTGTCATAGTCTGAATTCATCATCGAGAAACCGTTTGCTGATTTGAGCAACCCGGAATCCTTCCCGATAGTGCCGCTGAACATCTTGAGCATGCCGCCCAGGTGCCCTCTGACTTTGCCGTCCGTTCCGAGAACGGCTACGGCGCCTTTCTTTGCCCCTTCGGTAACTTCCATCTTCATCAGGCTGGGGCGCTTGTAATAGAAAGTGCCTACTTCTTTAATGACCTTGCCGTCGCGGAATGTGTTGATTACGCATTTGAAAGTGTAGTCATTGGCGCGTTCTGCGGTTTTTGTCATGGATGAGACAAAGTCGCGCCCGTCTTTCATATTTCCAAATTCGAGCTTTCTGGGCAGGTCGTGCATGAGGGTGGCCTGAACCTTTACGTCCTTCTTCGCTACGGCTTCAGTCCCGGCGCTGACGCCACTCAAAACCACCAGGCTCAAAAGCATGGTCAAGCAGCGGGAGCGCGTGCTTGGGGAGAGGCGCGGGAGGGATTCAAAGCTCATAGGATGCAAAAACCTCGAAAAACCAGATTAACCAATAACGTTTTTACCAGACTGTCCTGACATTTACCAGGGTAATCAAGTTGACCAAAAATTGGCAAAATTTAGGGTGGATCGCCGAAAATAGGTAATACTGGCCATCTTCGGACATCGTTTTTATAGAAAGGCGTGGCTGGCCCTGTAAAGATGAGCTATACATCTCTCTAAGGATTGATCTGAGTCTTTCAAGGTCACCTGGAGAACCAACCGCTGGTGTTTCGGATATGGCTGGAGAATCTGACGCGGACCTGGGGGCTAAGCTCCCCGATCAGGAAAAAACCGACAAAACCAGCTTAGAAGTTCCAGAAACACCGACTGGTATGGGAGGGACGCTTGAGGCTGCGTCCGAAAAGTCCGAAAAGTCCGAAAAGTCCCAAAAGTCCCCAGAGTCTTTTGTCCTTTGTCGTTTTGTTGTCGTGCGCGGCATTGCTTTTATATTCATGGTGGCCTTTTTCTCTCTGTACATACAGATAGATGGACTTTTTGGCACGCATGGAATTTTACCGATTGCTTCAATGATGGAATCCGTCTCAGGAGTTTTTTCTGGGGCTGGTAAGTTTTTCGATTTCCCTACGCTGTTCTGGTTTTCCGCGAGCGATTCATTTCTGAAGGCAATTTGCGCTGCCGGATTAGCCTTTTCAGCAATGGCTATGGCTGGAATCCTTTGCGGTCCGAGTTTGTTGTTGTGTTGGCTGTTTTATTTGTCATTTTTGACTGCAGGCGCCGACTTTATGTCCTTTCAGTGGGATATTCTTTTGCTGGAAGCGGGAATGTTGGCCGCACTTTGGGCACCGTGGACGATGGCATCGCCGCCTTTGCGCTCAAGGTCCGGTAATGATGGACCTCCTTCACTCATAGTACTTTGGCTTTTGAGATGGCTGCTTTTCCGATTGATGTTTATGTCGGGAATGTGCAAACTGATGAGCGGCGACGACGCCTGGTGGGGTCTTACAGCTCTGTCCTGTCATTATGAAACACAACCGCTCCCGACACCGCTTGCCTGGGTCTTAAATGGCCTTCCTCTCTGGTGTCAGCAAGTATCCTGCCTGATCATGTTCGTGATCGAAATTGGCAGTCCGTTTTTGATCTTCGGCAATGCGTTTACTCGTCGCATCGCATTTGGTGCTCTGGCGGGACTGCAAATTCTGATCTTGCTTTCCGGCAATTATACATTTTTCAATCTGCTCAGTATTGTTTTGTGCTTTACGCTCATCGATGATTCGCTCTGGCAGCGAGTTGTACCCGCTTCTCTAAAATCTGCATTAGAAAATGCCGCAGTGGTGACTGGAAGCAGTTGGCAAAAGTGTCAAAAACTTATGGTGTTGCCTTTGGTGTCAATACTTTGCTTTGCAAATGCATGCATGTTGAGTTTGCACATTGAGGGCGGTCAATATCTGCCTGTGCCGCTGAAAGAATTCATAAACAGCGTGCATAAGCTCCGGCTGGTCAATAGCTATGGACTTTTCGCCGTGATGACGCGAAAAAGAGATGAGATCATTTTGGAAGGCAGCAATGACGGCAAAGAATGGTTTGCATATGAATTTGCCTTCAAGCCAGGTGACTTGAAACGGCCGCCGCTGGTGGTGGCACCTTTGCAGCCACGATTGGACTGGCAGATGTGGTTTGCGGCCCTGGGGAGGTTTGAGGACAACGCCTGGTTTGCTTCATTCGTGCAGCGCATCTTAGAAGGCGACAGAGACGTAACGGCACTACTTGCGACCAATCCGTTTCCGGACAAGCCCCCAAAGTATTTACGAGCGCAAAGTTATCAGTATCACTTCACCGATGCCAGAGAGCTCTTCTCCACGGGTAATTGGTGGAAACGCGCATACCTGGGAGAATACATGCCGGTGGCGACGCTGAGACAACAGCCCTGACTGATGCGCTCAGCGCATCAAAGATTATTTATAGGTCGTTTCTTTAGTTATAATTTCATGATTATGTGGAACCTCTCTATCTATGAAGGAGTTCCTCAGAAGATTGTGGGTAGTCTTTCGCAAAGAGATGACTCACTGCTATAGAGATCCGCACGTAGTTATTTACGGCGTCCTTTTTCCGCTTTTGTTTTATCCGGCGGCGGCTATCGCCATGTTGGAAATCGGCATTTTTCAGGAAGGTAAGCGCGAGAAAGAGACGTATCGCATCGTTTTTCCAGAGAGCAAAGAGCCGAATGTAGCTGCTATTCGCGAATGGCTGTCTAAGAGCAAGCGTGGCAAGCTGGTCACCTCTTCGAATCCGGAAAAAGACCTGCAGGATGGCAATATCGAAGCGATTGTGGAAACTTCGCGCGGCAACCTTTCAATCAAAGTTGCCGGGCGTCTGCCGCTTTCCGAATCCGCACATACGTACATAAGCAAAGTTATCGAAACTCGCCGTATAAAAAATCTCCGCAAAGAGCTGACGGACAAGAATGTTCCTTTGGAAATCATGCGTGTATTCACCTTCGAGCTTAATGACTCCAAGACACCAAAGAGCAAGCAGGACGAGAACAAAGGCGGCGATGCCGCACACGTGATTTTCCGCTACATACTCGCTTCTGTTATCTGTGTTTTGGTGCTCTGCATCCCGGCTGGTGCAGTCTACCCGGCCATCTGCGCGTTTACGGAGGAGAGAGAAAAGAAAACACTGGAGAGCACTCTGGTCGCGGCAGTGAGCACTGAATGCCTGATGACCGGTAAATTTCTGTCGGTGTTCGTCGTGGCTTTGATGTCCGGCCTTCTCAATCTTATCGGTATGAGCCTGGTCATTTGGCTGATGATAAGCCAGGCTAAAGAGTTGAGCAGCTTGTCGAAATTGTCGGGCACCACCTTCACCGTTTCTTTCGAAACAGGAGCCGCTCTCGTCGCCGCCACGGTGCTTTTTTCGCTTCTGGTATCGGCGATTTTTTCACTGCTCGGGGCTATGACCAAATCGTTTAAAGAAGCTCAGAATATGTTGACTGTGCCGCTCTTGATTTTCACCCCGATGCCTATAGCCGGAATGTTGCCGGGCGTGCTCTTGAATAAGACGCTTGCGTTTGTGCCGGTGCTAAACTTGATTCTCTGGGTCAAGGCTGCTGTTCGAGGTGATGCAGACGTCGGTCTCGTTCAAATAGCTGTTGTGGAAACATTGCTACTTGTGGGCGACATGCTTTTTTTGTTAAACCGTCTGATAAGAACCGAAAAGTTTGTTCTCGGCGATCAAATTGACATTTGGACGCCTATTTTTGCTAGAGGAAAAGCCAATGGCCGTTGAAGTCAAAGACTTGAAAAAAATGTTCTTTGACCCGAAACGCGGCGAGTTTTTGGCTGTGGATGGCATCACATTCAATTGCTCGCAAGGTGAGATTGTTGGTTTGCTTGGCCCGAACGGTGCCGGTAAAACCACCACATTGAGAATGATCGCTACCATTTTGCGTCCCGATTCCGGAACTGCCAAGATCAACGGATTTGAAATTACCAGCGATCCTCAGAGCGTGCGTAAAAATCTTGGTTTTCTCTCTTCTGAAACCGGGCTGTACGAGAGGCTCACGCCGCGGGAGATCTTGAATTATTTTGGACAGCTGAGCGACTATCCTCAGGAAAAATTGGGGCAGCGCATAGAAGATTTGATTGCGCTCTTCGAGATGAAAGAGTTCGCCGACACCAGATGCGAGCGTTTGTCGACAGGGATGAAACAGAAAGTCTCCATTGCTCGGGCGATTGTCCACGATCCGCCTGTAATGGCGCTCGACGAACCAACCAGCGGTTTAGACATCATTACCAGTCAAAACACATATCAGTTTATTCGTGATAGCAAAGCGCAAGGAAAGTGCATCATATTTTCCACTCACATCATGAGCGAAGCAGAAAAACTCTGCGATCGCATCGGCATCATCCATCGCGGAAAACTCTTTGCGATGGGTACTCTGGAAGAGTTGAGAAAACTCACCGGCGCTCACTATCTGGAAGATATTTTCCTTGCCATAGTGAAGGAACAGGTTGATGTCTAGCTCGACTACTGCATCGTTGAACGGCAAGGCGATGTCCAAGACGTCGATAGTTTTTTTCAAGGAGCTCAAAGAAGTGCTCCGGGACTATCGCACATTAATCATGATGATTATCATTCCTACGCTTTTCTATCCGGCTATGCTTGTTTTCCCGGCTACTTTTGCCAAGCAAAGCATTGCCCGCCTGGGCCAAACCACAGTCAGCGTCGGTGTGATTGGCGCCTGTGAACCTCTGATAAAAAGGCTTCAGTCGGCTGAGCATTTGAAAGTTTCTAAACTTAATGAATCTGAGTACGCCGCCAAACTAAAGTCAGATGAAATTGACGTGGCGATCCTTGTGCCGCAGGAATTTACTGCAGCCGTTTCCAAAGACTTCACTACAGAGTCTGAACTTGCATACCTGAAAAAAGCCCCATTACCAGCCCTCAAGCTGGTGCTTGATACCAATCGAGAAAAAGTACTTTTCAGCATGGCCAGTGTTTATACTGCAATCGGGGAATTTCAGGAAGACTGCATCAGGAATCGCTTGAGGGCACTGAATGTCGGTGACGCATGGGAGCGTGAGACCAAAGTCACTTTCAATGACGTATCGCCGAAGCAGTCGGACACAGACGACATGCTTCCTCAATTCGCACCATATTTGATGATATTGATGGTATTACTGGCCACCAGTTATCCAGCCATTGACTTGATTACTGGCGAAAGGCAGAGAGGTACTCTGGCACTCTTACTGGTGGCACCGGTGGAAAGACGCTCAATAATGTACGGCAAGATTATGGTCGTAGTTGTAGTTGGAGCGCTCACCACAATTCTAGGCGTGATTAGTATTGCTGCCACTCTCCAGTTCGGACCTGTGAAGTCTTCGGTCGTGGACGCGCATCCTCAGTTTGACTTCGGTGTAACAGCCTGGCTTCTGATCCTTCTGGTAATGTCTCCCCTGGTCGTGTTCATCAGCTCGTTGTCTGTGTATGTGGCTGCATTGACTCGTACTTTCCAACAGGCGCAAGGTTACTTGTTTCCTCTGCTTTTGGTGACGCTCTTTCTGGCATCGGCAGCGCAAATACCCGAGCTTGCTGACAATACTTTCTTGAAAATCGTTCCTATTGCCAACACAACCCTCTGTATAAAACAAATCATCACCCGGCACCAGTCATGGTCCGGCATAGCCATCACTTTCATCAGCTCTGCGATCGCTGCGGCGTTGCTTGCCAAATCGGCAGCCGGACTTTTGCAGCGAGAGGATCTTTTAATGGGCGTCCAGCTATCGCCCCAGAAAAAGATGGAGACCGGGTCCTATGGTCGAGAACTGGTCGTATTTGGCGGCATCGTCTTTTTCATGCTCTTCTATTTCGGGCAGTTGCTGTCACTCTGGAATATAATGGCCAGCCTGGTTATTACACAGATTTTCCTGATACTGTGTCCGGCTCTTGTCTTTCTTCGCTATACAAAATCGCCGGTTCGTGAGACGTTGAGCTTTAAGCGTCCTCCTGCGCGTTTTGTTATTGCCGCTCTCTCGCTTGGTTTTGCAACTGTCGTCTTGTCGATGCTCATTCTTACGGTTCAAACAAAATTCCTGCCTTACAGCGAAGAGTACGCCAAACAGATGCAGCTCATGGTGATGCCGCCCGGGCGCCCTCTCTGGCAAATCATCCTGGTTGCCGCACTTATGCCTGCTATCTGCGAGGAGATTTTTTTTCGCGGAGTACTGCAAGGTATTCTCAGAAAAAATTTGCCCAGACAAAAATTGATCATTGTGATCGGTATTCTCTTCGGCATTTTTCACATGAGCATGTTCAGAATTCTTCCCACCGGTCTTCTGGGCATTTTGCTCGCTTATCTCACCCTTGCATCCGGATCAATTTTTCCGTCTATGTGTCTGCACTTCATGCACAACGGTTATTATCTGTGGGCCAGTTATTACAAGGTCGAACTGGACTCCACTTTGTGCATTTCTCTGGCTTTTGCCGGATTAGTGATTGCAGCTCTGGCACTCGGTTGGAAACCGTCTAAAGAAGAGGGGAAATAGAAATGCTAGTCTGGCTGCGCACATTCTTTTTGCTTTGTGTTTCTGCAGTTGCATTCAGGAGTCTTGTAGGGGCGACGCCATGCGTCGCCCAGGTCAGTAAGACCGCTGTTGATGCTCCGATCGTTTTAGATTTTCCCAGCAACTACTCCATGGGTGAGTTGTATATTTTGAAACCTGGCGCCGGCGCTGATGATTCCGAGCCGAGCACGTCGACTCATTCTCCGGCCAGGGGCAGGTTGAAGTTTCCCCCTGGTACAAGAACCAAGTTGAAATTAGGTTACGAAGGCAGCAAGCATATGTCTGACCTGGATCGATTATCTCCAAACAGTCTCTTTGGAATAAACATGAAGCGATTGGAGGTGACTGACGATGATCTCAAGCATGTTGCAAGGCTTACTGGTCTTCAGCATGTTGAACTGGAAGGAACCGATATTTCGACTAAGGGCGTGAAGTATCTGGAACCGCTGAAAAACCTGCATTTCTTGGGAGTCGATAAGACGCTCATCAGAGGCGATGCGATGAAATCGATCGGCAAGCACACTATGCTTGGGAATCTTGTAATCGGTCATAATGATCTTGATGAAGAGTGTTATAAAGATCTGCTTGGTTTGAAGAATCTGACCAATTTACAGGTCGATAATACTCATTTGAGCGAAAAAGGCTTCGAACACATTATCAAACTGCCGAATCTGCTGGTGATTAAATTGTCCGGCAATAATCGAATTACCGATAGAGCCATGGCCAAGTTGCAAAACTCCAAAATAAAGTTTCTGAACGTGCAGAACACCGGCGTCGGACCGGGCAGTTTACCCTACTTCTTGAAGATGCCGCACCTCACGCATCTAAAGCTGGAAGGCAGAAATTTCTCGCCGGGTGAGCAAAAAGAATTTGCTAAAAAGCTACCGAGAGTGAAGCTGCAGTTTCAAGGCAAGGAAAGAGATATGCCAAAAGAACTTTTCGAACCGCTGCATTGAGCGCAAGTTCGGTTTCTTGAAAGTTTGAAAAGCGTGCAAATTTGAGGCGCATGCTATGCGCTATTACGGGGCTTTGCTGCTTAATCTTATCACTTGAGGCGGGGTGGCGTCGGGTGGGTAGAAGAGTGAGAATTGAACCGTGCGTCTGCCTTTTGGCACCATAGTAATGCTGAAAAGTTCATCTGCTTTCGTACCGCGCGTTTCCACCAGGTGGAAATAGCTCTTTGTCGTTTTGCCATTGTCTGAGAGGTATTGAACGAGCACTGTGCCGCGGAAAAACGTTTGTTTTGCCGGCGGTTCAAAATAAGTGAGATTGTCTTTGACTTGATCGGTTTTTACCGGTGTATCGAGCGCGACAGAGACTTTCACTGGTGTGGTGGCAGGGTTGTACAGAGGAAATTGAACCCTGTATTCGACCGCATAATTTCCGTGCGCTGCATAGGCAGTATCAGGATAGCGGACGACCAGGTCGGCGCTCTGGATCTGCCCTGTTCCAAACGTACCTCGATCTAGAGAACAAATGGGAAAAGCTAAAGATGTATTGACAGGCGGAATGGTCAGTCTTGTAATATTTTTCTCGCCATCAGTAGCGGTGCCTGTCCATTTGCAACCCATCTGCACTCCGGCGACGCGACCATAAATGAGCGGTCCTTTGGTGTTGGGAATGCTTGGTGTTTTGTCTCGCTCCTTTGATAACTTGTAAGTCTCCGCGATCTCAACAAAACGCTCTAATGACGGCGGTTCCACACCGAGATTTCCTTCTGTCTTTATCAGGTCAGCCACTTCGCAAAAGTAGAGTTTTCTGCTGGCGGAAAGTTCCAGCAAAGTGCTTCTGCCGTTGTTCTGCGACGAGAGACCTCGCACTTGAACAGGCAAAGCATAGATAATCGCATAGCTTTTGGGAGGCACCGTTATCTTGGAAGGCCAGCCTGTCTGGCTGTCTTCACGAAGGAAATCATTGGTTATGCGATCGCCAGGTCCGGCATAAACGAGGCCATCTTTATTGGTCGCGAGTGCCGGCAGCTTTATGAATGGCGCGTCTGGTTGGCTCACATAGCTCGCAGCTTTCAATACGCGAACGGTGGCGGCATTGTTATCAGGGTTGTAAGCAAGCAGTCCAAGGTACAGCACCCGGTTGTCTTCCTGCTTGACGCGATTGTTGATGTGATGGCTGAAGACACGGAATCTTCCCTTGAGCGGATATTCGAGATGTGCTTCCGGATATCTCTTGCCTTCCTTGGGAAGCAGGGAAAGAAGAACTCCCGATGTCCTTACGATTTCCGGGCTGTTGCTGTTGAACATTGGGACCTTATCGAGCCCGCCCGGCAAAGGACGCACTTCGGTATTCAGCAATACCTTTGTCTCCTTAGTTTCTTCGGCAAACGCCATATTTCCACTAGATCCAGAGCCAAATCCGAGACCGAGCCCTGATCCGATTACAATCAGTGAGTACGATAGCCATGCTTTGAATATGCGAGAAACTTTTAGCATCCACCTTATGTTATCTTGGCTTTTATGTCTGAGCTAGTACTTGAAGTAAAAAATCTGCGCAAAGAGTATGGCGCCAAAGTGGCAGTTGAGGATGTTTCCTTTAGTGCTACCCGCGGTGAAGTGCTGGGGCTTCTGGGACCAAATGGTGCCGGCAAAACGACTGCTATTCAAATACTGCTTGGTCTGGTGACGCCCACTTCAGGCACAGCTAATATATTTGGTCTTGCCATTGCAAAACATCGTGTCAAGATTTTGCAGCGCTGCAATTTTTCCTCGGCGTACATCTGGTTGCCCGACAACTTGAAAGTTCGTGAAAATCTGAATGTCTTTGCCTCCCTTTATCAAGTCAAAAAGGCCAGAGCGAAAATCGATGAGCTTTTGGAGATGTTCGAAATCTCGCATCTGGCAGGCACGCTGACCGGCAAGCTTTCATCAGGTGAATCCACGCGCCTAAACTTGTGCAAGGCGCTGCTCAACGATCCGGAAATGCTCATGCTGGATGAACCTACGGCAAGTCTCGATCCTGACATAGCGGACAAGGTGCGAAAGCTGATTGTCAAAATTCAGAAAGAGAAAAACATGACTGTGTTGTATACATCTCACAACATGAAGGATGTGCAAGAAATTTGCAATCGCGTGGTCTTCATGCAGCTAGGAAAGGTGCGGGCAGAAGGCACACCAAAGCAGATTCTTGAGCAGTTCAAACAGAAGTCTCTCGAAGATGTCTTTATCCGCATCGCCCGTGGTGGCGACCTGGTGGAGGCGGAGGATAAATGAGTATTGCCAGAGTCAGAGGACTTCTCCTTCGTTATTACTACTGCTATTCCAGAAGCACTTTCAGAATTCTGGATATTGTCTTTTGGCCTGTGATGGACTTGCTTGTCTGGGGCTTTTTGACCATGTACATGCTGAGGGTGAACAATTCGGTGCCGGGCGTGTTCACCTTCCTAATCGGTTCGGTAATCATGTGGAACGTGCTCTATCGCGCTCAGCAAGCAGTCAGTGTGTCATTTCTGGAAGACGTTTGGTCGCGCAACTTCATCAATATCTTTGTGGCTCCTGTAAAGACAGTTGAGTTCGTCACTGCTACATGCATATCGGGATTGCTTCAATCAGTCTGTGTTTCCCTGATCATGATCCCGCTTGCCTATTGGTTCTACCATTACAATTTCGGAATTCTGGGCTATTGCATGATTCCGTTTTTCGTCAATTTGCTTTTGATGGGTTGGACGATCGGATTGGTTACGACTGCAATTATTATTCGCTGGGGTCACCAGGCAGAAGCACTGGCCTGGGCGATTCCTTTTCTCATCCAGCCGATTTGCTGCGTGTTTTATCCTGTCGACGTTCTGCCTGCCTGGCTGCGTTCAATTGCGCTGTGCGTTCCTGCCACCTATGTTTTCGAAGGCATGCGCACAGTTTTGAAAGGCGGTAGTTTTTCCACCCAGTCTCTTCTGATGAGTGTCGCGCTAAATTTGCTGTACGCGCTTTTGGCTGCTGCCCTCTTCGAGTACCTGTTCAACGAAGCCAGGAAGAACGGC
>JBGAVL010000339.1:0-6271 GCA_044228145.1 Obscuribacteraceae bacterium (SeqCode) | reverse complement strand
TTCCCTGGGATTGTGCAGAAAGAGCGCCGGATATCCGCTGCGCTGACGCGCCTCAACAGTGATGTCAGCTTGTCCGCCTGCCCATCCACGCTTGGGATCGACGCCACGATAAAGCGAAAATCCGTATGAATTGCGACCAATGTAGGTTCCATCACTGAGAAAAACGCTAGAAGCATGTCTTTCAAAATTGCTCAATTCCGCGCCATCAGGCAGGTTTTTTCCAAAAACTCTGCTTTGAATTTCCTTTCCATTCAGTGTGGTCATAACACTATCGCCAGACAAGAGCTCCTGGCGCAGAACATCGCCACCAGGCAGTCTTGTCGTCACGGCGCTTCCTTCGTGACTGACAATAGTTCCATCTACCAGCTCCAATTTCACCTGAGAGGGGGTGAGATGCAATTTCGCACCATCATCGCTGAGCAAGCGAATATTGCCGAGACTCTGTTCGACAGACGAGTGACCGGGGAAATGAGCGACGGTCTTACTGTCCGCGGCAAAAACGCGGCCGACCATTCCGGCGCTCTCGATTTCGGTTCCCATATGAGTGACACCGGTTTTGATCGGAGCCTTCAGCAAGGCAAAAGCTTCGTCAGACAATCTGGCAATCGCTGGTGCTTCCTGAATTGCAATGGCGGCAACTTTTTCTAGCATCGTTCTGTACCTGAGCTGGGGGAGAATGCACCCATGCTAGATTTTGGAGTGTGACATTTGTTGGTCACGAAATGCGGAAAACCGTTCCCCTTGACTCATACGCGCTCAAATTGGGGGAAGATTACGCAACGATTGATGTGGTGTTCGGCGCTGCTTGCTCTGTATGACACGGATCAAGTGTGGAATATGAGAACTAAAGTCGTCTTTAATTAAAGAGCTGGAAAAGTTACTAGTGAACACCAGACAAGTTTTTGCACTAATAACCTTGTTGCTGATCTCGGGTTGCGGCATCGGGAGCGGTCTATCGCAAAAGGACATGGAGACCCTGTTATCCGAGGCGAAGGTTGAGGCTGCAGCAAGACAGTTTGGTGAAGCAGAGAAAAAACTGCTGCAGTGCGTTCAACATTCCGATAAAAATTCATACGTCAAGCTTGCTGCTCTAAATCAACTTGTCAATGTGGAACTGCAACTCCATAAAGATTCAAGAGCGAAATCATTGACCAAAGAAGCGGGCGCCGATGCTGAGGCTATTAGTCGAGCCTTACCGGAACATTCGAATTCAAGCGACGAGCGGTTGCTGCAACAAGCAAGAATAGCCATTCTTCGATGGGCCGACAGTTATGCGGATGTGGGATCTTTTGACTCGGCACGAACGCTATATCGAAAAGCACAGATTATAGAACAGCGATCCGTGGCCAAGATTTCACCTGAGGATTCGGCTGAATCGCGCTTGACTAAACTTGCGGAGATAGCGCGCGGAGAAAAAACAGCGATAGAACATGATGATGGATTGTCTAATGCAAAGGACCCGCGCTTTATTGCCAGAAAACAACGCACGGCCGATCGAAGAAGACTGATGAGTGAATTTGGACTGCTCAACGATTTAATGGTGCGTAAGCCAAGCAAAGAAATCGCTGACAAACTTTTAGCGATACTCCCACGCATTCGCACCGCCTTCGGAATCAGAGAAGGGGAGTATCGCTCAGCGTTGAGCACTACTGTCCAATGGTCTTTCCTATACGGACAACGCGACAAGGCGCTTTCCCTCTTGAAAGAAGACATGGCTCTTTTCGACAACATTACTCAAGCCGGCATCGACAGAGCCGACCCGACAACACTGGAAAATGCCAATTTCATGATTGTTGATCTGGCGCAATATGCAGGGCTGATGCTGCAAATCGCCAATTACAAATTGGCCGGAGACTTGGCAAACAGAGGCATCAAGCTGGCAGCGCAGGTGCATTTAATCGACTCCCTGCCTTACGCGGATTGTTTGCGAGTCGCAGCCGGCGCATTAGAGCACAGAGAAAAACGCTCAGAAGCTCTGCAGCTGCGCGAGCGCCAGATCGCCATGCTGAAAAATTTGAAACTCACGGAAAATTACCCTCCATACTACGACGCCCATTTGGAGCTGGGACGCAATCTGGGTGCAACAGGCCAAAAGGAGGAGGGTTTGAGGCACCTCGACTATGCAATCGCGCTCCTGCAAGCAAAACAACCGAATCATGTAGTCTTAGCCTACGCCTATACAGCCAAAGCGGAAATTCTTCGCACACACGGGGACAATGCCGGCGCGCTGCGGTACCTGGAAAGCGCCCGTCCCATTTGGGAAACGAAAGGCAACCACGAGCAGAAATACGGCTGCTATAGAGTTTTAAGCAAGGTTTTAAGGTCCTTACACCAACTGGAAGAAGCACACCAGATGGGGCTGAAATCCCTTCAATACTGCCAGAAATCTCCACCCGACAAACAGCTTGTTGAATTACCTGACTGCTACCACGAATTGGCGCTCACCGAAGCAAGAATGGGCAAGGAAGACAAGGCAATTGCAAACCTCAAACAGGCCATTGAATATCAGCGCAAAGTAAGTGGGGAAAATGATTTTGTCCATGCCGGTATGTTGAATTTCCTGGCCACAATGGAAACAAACAAGGGAAACATTGCAGAGGCGGAAAAGTTGCGCCTGCGTGCCGTTGCAGCCTGCCGCAAGACGAAAGAACCGGAGCGCGCGCCTCTTGTGAGTACCTTATTGCAGATCGCCAATTTCTATCACAACCTAAATCAGCTCGGGAAAGCCGAGAAGTTCTATCGCGATGCACTGAGGGAAGGAAAAGTGTTGAAAGATGCCGATGGCATTCACTATTTGCGAATGGCGCGCATACAGCTTGGAGATGTTCTAGTCAAAAGCAATCGACCGGAAGCGGAGCAATTGAAGAAAGAAGCAATAGCCGAAGCCGCCACGTCAACAAACGGAATTCCACTTCAAGATGGTTATTTCTATGCCGCGCTGGGAGATCTGTGTCTCAATCTTCAGGATTATGAAAACGGAGACCAGCAATATGACCGAGCTGAAAAAATTGCGCTCGCCAATAAGCCGGCTCTCAGAGACCTGGAAATT
Organism: Obscuribacteraceae bacterium (SeqCode); assembly: GCA_044228145.1. Classification (GTDB taxonomy): domain Bacteria; phylum Cyanobacteriota; class Vampirovibrionia; order Obscuribacterales; family Obscuribacteraceae; genus QKMZ01. The sequence goes on along the minus strand of JBGAVL010000339.1, from coordinate 3,222 downwards.
CTAGTTTTAACCCGTAAGAGAGACCTCTATAAGGTCACCAAACGCGAGAAACTGGCACAAGCGGTCGTGCAACGCCTGGTCCGCCTGCAAAAACCCTCAGCTGGGCGTTGAACAAACAATTTTGGGATTTTTACATCAGGCGCTGAGGCAGCGGCGCAACTGGCAGGGTGAGAAGATAGGCCTTTAGCATCAGTGCCTGCTCTTTGCCGAGATTGCGGGTCTGTTTTTTCATTACAGACGAGCGAATTGTTCCGGAAAGCAGTTTGTCGAGTTGTTTCTCTGCCATTCTTGCTCCCACCCCTGCCAGATCAGGTCCGAATTTATCACCTTTGCCATCAACCGAGTGGCAGGTATAGCAGCGCATGCTGAAGAACAATTCTTTGCCTTTGTCTGAGAGCTCTCCCTTGGGCAAAGGCTGCCAGTTGGAAGCCGGTAGGCCTTTGGCTTTCTGTGCATGCGGATGTGCGTATACTTTAAAACCGATATCAGCTTCCTTGAGTGTCAGTAAGTAACTCGATACGAGCTGCGCATCATCTCTGGATATTCCGGGATGAGGCATGATATTTGGTCTGCCACCAAAAAAGGCCGAATGCTCTTTCATTTGTTTTTCGGGGTCGACCAACCGCGCCTTTATCCAGGCTTTAGTTCTGGACCCTCCAATCCCATCAAGAGCAGGCCCGAGTTCGCCCCCATGCCCTTGAATCGTGTGGCATTGCATACACTGATGTTTTTTGTACAGTATTTCCCCGCGCTTACTGCTTTTAGACTCTGGCTTTTCTTTGTAGCCGCAAGGAGGAAAGTAATATTTCTGCATCGTCCCAGCGCACTGATTGAGCTCTTGGCGATGTGTCTTTTCCAAAGGATCGACCAGATTTCTCACTTTGCTATGGGACGGCATTGCAGCAAAAAACACTGCCGTCAAAACTACTAGGAATCGAGAATTCCTTTTCTTTGTCACTGCGGCAATCACCTTTTAGAAACCGACGAGGCTTTCACAAACCACTTTGCATGAACATTGTAGGAAACGGCCAAAGGATATTCAACTACAGTCCGAGCGGGTAAAGAAAGACAAGTACCCTTCAGAATGATCTCAATGAACCCGGCAATCCCTTCTTTTAGAAAACAACTTTCTCTCCTCAATCTCGCCGTCTGCCTGTGCTGTGCGAACCTACAAGGACAAGCACTGGCTCAGAGCAACAACGCTTCAAATGACAGAATCAATGCGGTAGAACAATCCGCCTCCACACAACCGCCCGCAAAAGGCACCGCTGAAATACTCAGGTTGCGCAATTTTGAAGTCTTTTACGCTACCACACGCGCCAATGAAGGCAGCACATACAAGCCAGTCTATGCAACGAGGAGAAACCTCGATCTGGGCGCAGGTTCATTGGAGTATGGCGCTTGTCAGATAGAACGGCCTCGCTCCGCACCGGCACTGGCGAGCGCGACCAGTTTTCCACAGTTCAAATTAGGCATGGAGACCGCCGATCGCGACTGGCAGGCCGCACCGGCAAAACGTTTCGACCGCCTGACTCTGCCTGACTTCCTGGTCAAAGTAAAAAACTGGCGCGGACCAATCATGGTGTTCATCCACGGATACGATGAAAACTTTGACAAATCACTCAAAGACGCAGCAATGATTGCGTATCAGTTTGATTCAAAAAGCGATGCAGCAGTATTGCCGATAGCTTTCAGCTGGCCGTCTCTCAACAACAAAGCCGACTATGCCGCTGACGAAGCCAATCTTGAATGGAGCACAGCTGCATTTTTCGAATTTCTAGACACCTTGAAAGCCGCCAAAGATCCGGCCTCGCCACTGGATATAGTGGCACACAGTATGGGCAATCGTCCGCTGATTCAATACTGCTTTCAACGCAAGACAGAGACACCGAGCTTTCGCAACATCATTCTCTCGGGAGCCGATGTGGACTATCACATGGCCGAATCGCGCATCCAAGACATCGAGGCGGCGGCGGACAGAAGCGTGACGGTGCTTGTTTCGGACCGCGATGCCCCCCTGATTACATCCCAACTTCTTCACGCACAGCCGCGCCTGGGTCGCCCAATCGACCCGCCCACTGTTCGAGCAGACAAATCGGATCTCTTGAGCTCTGCATTTTGGTCACGCTTGACGCTTGATGCCAGCGCCATCATTGTTCCCAATGCCTTAAACATGGATGCGGATGTGGTCCGCTGGATAAATCAAAATCCTAAGCTGGCAAAAGAATTCGGCGAAAAAACAATCTTCATCGACGTAACCGACCTGGTCACCGGCGAACTGGGGCACCGCCTCGCCTATCCGGTGATTGCGGGAATTCTGCGCGAGACTCTCTCCCCTTTGAGTTCCACCGTGGTCTACAAAAGACCTGATAAGCTGACACTTGAAGCCATGGGCGGCAGTCCGCGCTGGCTCTATCGATTTCACAAAATAGACTCCAACAAATTCAGGCAATGAATTCAGCGGCAGGATCTTACGATGGACATCTACAAAAGCGATTTGCTTCGCAACAACGGCACCAGCTGGCTTCACTTTGGCGAAGCCGTGATGGGCTGCGCCAGGCGAATAGAATTCCGCTTTTTCCAGAGCGTGCAAGGAAAGTTTGAATACCAGGTGTTTGCCTGCAATCAGGATGATCCGGAATATGAGGGAGTATGGCAGTGGGTGCGATCTCACTTTGAAATCAGGCTCAATTTCTCGCCGATAGAGCCAGTCTACAAAGCTGAAGTCATGGGTAATTGTGTCATTTTGTACGCCGCAGAGTCAGGTCGTACAGAGGACGCATTGCTGACGATTCCCATCCGAGAAGAAACCGTACAGCGAAGCGTGGAAGACACGCTAGCCAGAATGCAAAGCCTCACGACATTCATGAAGTCAGTGCCGCAACGGTTTTAGATAGTGCTGCAGGGGCAGTTTGGCCGGAATTCTCTCACATAGGGGCGGTCAAAATCTAGCTACCTCTTGCATAGATAACTGGTGAGCTTTGCCCCCTCAGCTGGCACAAACCTTCAGTCTGGCCATCGAGCTCCTTCTTTACGTTTGCATTTTTTGAAACTACAAGCGTCCAGCTGTTTTGGTTATGCCAACGAATTTGCGCAAAGGCAAATGTCCCCGTCGAAGCCCACGATTTCACCTCTTCACGCGGCAAATAATAGGCCACCGGCGCGACCAAATGATCGTAGACAATATGGTCAATTTCCTCAAAATCAAACTGGGACATATAG
>JBGAVL010000338.1:0-6283 GCA_044228145.1 Obscuribacteraceae bacterium (SeqCode) | reverse complement strand
CTCCAAGGTGATGACGACGATGAAGTTCATCGAGCAGCACATCAGCGAGATGATGGACATCTGGGGCGGCGTCGACGCCATCAAGGCGCATGCGCCGCCGATCGTCGACACCCGCGAGGGCGACGACAAGCTGCTCAATACTCCCTGGCATAAAACGGTCATTTACGAGGCGCACGTCAAAGGAATGACGGCGCGGCATCCGGAAATTCCGCACCATATGCGCGGCACCTACGCCGCTGTCGCCTCCGAGCCTATAATCAAGCATTTGAAGAGTCTGGGAGTGACGGCAATTGAATTGATGCCTATTCACCACAGGGTCGACAATCAGAATTTGGTCAATGCCGGACTGGCTAATTACTGGGGCTATAACACGCTTTCCTACTTCGCGCCGGACATACGCTATTCGCACTACAAAGGTACTGTAGATGCGGTTCGTGAATTTAAAATGATGGTGCGGGCGCTGCACGCCGCCAATATTGAAGTGATACTGGATGTGGTGTACAACCACACCGCCGAAGGAAATCACCTTGGTCCGACTCTCTCATTTCGCGGCATAGACAACACCTGCTATTACCGCACCATGGCCAAAGACCCGCGCTTTTACATGGATTACACCGGCTGCGGCAACACGCTCAACATGATGCATCCACGCGTGCTGCAATTGATCATGGACAGTCTGCGATATTGGATTCAGGAAATGCATGTCGACGGTTTCCGTTTTGACCTTGCCAGCGCGCTTGCCCGCGAACTTTATGACGTCGACAAGCTGAGCGCATTCTTTGATGTTATCCAGCAAGACCCGATTGTTTCGAAGGTCAAACTGATTGCTGAGCCGTGGGATATCGGTGAAGGCGGCTATCAAGTAGGCAACTTTCCTGTCTTGTGGACCGAGTGGAACGGAAAGTATCGCGACTCCGTGCGCCAATTCTGGCGTGGCGATCCCAATATGTTGGGGCAGATGGCCACCCGGCTTACAGGCTCCAGCGACCTTTACGCGCACAGTGGGCGCAGCCCGCACGCGTCGATCAATTTTGTTACCTGCCACGACGGTTTTACACTTAGAGATCTGGTCAGCTACAACGAAAAGCACAATCTGGCTAATCTGGAGAACAATCGTGACGGTGAAAACCACAACAACGGTTGGAATATGGGCGTCGAAGGTGAAACCGATGATGAAGACATCATCAAACTGCGCCTTCAACAAAGGCGAAATTTCTTCGCTACTTTGATGCTCTCTCTGGGAGTGCCGATGATTAGCGGCGGCGATGAAGTCGGCCGTACGCAGAAAGGCAATAACAATGCCTATTGCCAGGACAACGAAATCAGCTGGACCAATTGGGATTTCAATGAGAATGAAAAAGAGTTTCTCACCTTCGCTCAAAAGCTGGCATCCATAAGAACCTCACAGGCAGTGCTTCAACGCAGAAAGTTTTTCAAAGGACAGATCAAAGTCGGCCCGTCACAGACCAAAGACATCATCTGGTTGAATACCGACGGCACCGAAATGAAACAAACTGATTGGGAAGATGAAGAAAGACGGCATCTGGCGGTAATTTTCGAAGGCGGCCATATGGATGAGATGGACGATGAAGGAAACGAAGTGGTCGGAAACACACTTCTGCTGCTTTTGAATTCTCATTGGAAAGAGACGCAATTTCACTTGCCGCCCAGTCAGGTCGACAAATACTGGCGTATGTTTGCGCCTCAAATGATGGATAAAACCGGGAAACTCTTGATTGAAACGACAGGAACGATGAACCCAAGCTGCTGGCAGCCGCAGAGCCAGTTTAGTCTTGGTCCTCGCTGTATGGCATTGTTTGAACTTCAAGACAAAGATGAGAATATGGCACCGGATGCTTTGTAATTTGAGTGGATGACGCTCGGCATTGCCAGAAAAGAACGCGAACACAAGGACGATGACGATGACACCGACAGCATACAACCAAATAGAAGTCCCATCTTTTATGTATGGAACGGCGTGGAAAAAGGAAGCTACGAAGGGTTGGTCGAGCTTGCAGTAGAATCTGGTTTCACCGCCATTGATACCGCCAATCAGTTACGGCACTACAACGAAATAGGTGTAGGTGAAGCTCTGCAAGAGCTGTACAAAAAGGGCATCAAGCGCGAATCGCTGTTTCTCCAGACGAAATTTACTTCCATAGACGGACAGGGCGATCACACTCCATACGAGAAAACCGCTAACCTGACGACGCAGGTCAATCAATCGATCGACAGCTCGCTGCAACATTTGCACACCGACGTTTTGGATTCGTACATTTTGCATGGACCCTACACGCGATATGGGCTCAGTGACGCAGACTGGGAAGTATGGGCCGCAATTGAGGACCAATACAGAGACGGCAAAGCAAAAATGATTGGCGTCAGTAACGTCAGTGCCGAACAACTTGCTCTTCTGGTATCAAGAGCGACGGCAAAACCGATGATGGTGCAAAATCGCTGTTATGCGGTGCGCGGCTGGGATGAGGATGTGAGGAAAATCTGCCGTGCGGAAAACATTATCTATCAGGGTTTTTCTTTGCTCACGGCCAATGCCAGAGAAATGGCTGATCCGGCTGTGCGCGCCATTGCAAAACGATTGGAGACTGGAGTCGAGCAAGTCATCTTCAAGTTTGCAATGCAAATTGGAATGTTGCCCCTTACCGGAACGTCTGATGCAAAACATATGAAAGAAGATCTCGCCGCCGAAAACCTCAGTCTCACCGACGATGAAGTGAAATTGATTGAAGGCATAGGTCTTTCCGCGCGGCGCTAGCCAATGATACGGAAAGTGCCTTTACTGTCATTCGGCATTCTGAGCTGGTTTCAGTCCGATAACGCCAGACTTGAAATAGACTATTAGCGACGATTGTAGTTTGAAAAGAATGAATAAACAGGTGTGTGTTTGTCGTGCTGATTTACAGGCTTGTGCAAATCGCTTTCCTGTTCGTGGACACTGACTTTGGCTTCTTCTTGAAGTTGGGCCGACTCTTGGGGTTTGAGAGTTTGTTCTGGCATGGTAATGGCTCCTGGGGAGGCAGAAATGATCTCTCGCAAGACCTTGAGCGGTACTGCGTGAGATTAAGCGGGGAGGGTGGATTCCGATTGATTACACAATAACAAACAATTGTTGCAACATTGTTGCGCGTGAAAACAGTGCACTATTCAGGCTTTGCGGGACTTTGTCAGTGATTTGAGCCGGAATGCGGAGTAACAGTGTCGTGGGGAGCAGGGTCTTCCGCACCCACCAGGAAATCTCCTCCCCCTACATTTTCTACGGTCGTGCCCTTGAGTGCTGCCTTAATATGTTCGAACTGTGTTTTAGACAGACCGGAGAGCCGAATGTACCTCAATTTTTTGAAGGATTGAAGAGTATTCAAACACTTGTCCGTCAGTGGGCAGCTGACTGCGAATAAGTGCTCTAGATTCGTAAGAGGCTTGAGTTCGGCCAACGCATCGTCATTGACTTCACTGTGTCCTCCAATAGAGAGGCATTTCAGCTGTTTGTGTTTTGCTATCGCGCGTAAGTCCATGCGAGTTAGATGATTGTCGTCAATTCTTAAGTCTTCCAGGGCGGCAGCGTTGGGCAACTGTTCTATGAGCGGCCTGACGTCGCGTATAGACGAGCAGAATAGATTTTTCAGGTTTGGAAAGCGCTTTAGCTGCGCTACTCCAGCGCCGGTCATTTTTGTATGAGATATCGCCAGTCCTTCCAGATTGGGTAGCTGATCTATGAATGGAAGCGCTTCATCACCTATATCCATTGATAGCTTGAAATAAGTTAGTCTCTTGAAGCGTGGCACACCTGCCAGTACATTCGGAATGTTCTGTACTTCATCTTCAAGAACGAGACTGGTCAAATCGTCGGGCGCAAATCGGTTAAGCAGGGCAGGCGACTGCAGGTATGCAGCAGCGGGTGAAAAGAAAACTGGCTCACTAATGCCGGCACTCATGAGCCCTTTAGCTTCTGCCATCGGTCGTGAGCCAATCCGGATGTCGCCGACTGATGTGGAGGGAAACTTGAAAAGTCGCGATTTCCCATCTTCGCTAATTTCAGAGATCGGCACCACATCTTTCATCGTGTTAGGCGGTATCTGAACGGGAGGTTGTCGCACTGCAGTCAGTACATGCTCCATTATTGGCTTCAATTTGGGCGGAGGAGGAGGTGTTTCCGATTGCGTGTGAAACAACTTGCTTGTGCCTAAGCCCAGGAAGTAGGCGACCATGGAGAAAGCCATGACTACAAAAGTTTGAGAGCGGAAAAATGCCGTATTCTTTGCAATAGATGCTGGTGTGGATGCGGCAAAAGAGGCGGTCTCATCGGTGCTGCCCTTTTCGCTCAGCAATTGTTCCAGTTGAACCAGATCATGAGTGAGCAGCTGAGCGTTCGAATACCGTCTGTCCGGATCTTTCTCAAGCAGTTTTGCAACAATAGTCTCAACTTCAGCAGGAAAAATTATACCCATTGAGGCGTCTTTCAGTGAGAGCGGTTTTTCCATTTGATGCTTCATCATCGTCGACAGAGCATTTTCGCCAATCATCGGTGGTGCGCCCGTCAAGGCTTCATACATGGAGCAGCCCAGCGAATAGAGATCTGTGCGATGGTCTACCGCAACCCCGATGCACTGTTCCGGACTCATATATAGAGGACTGCCGAAGATTTCACCCGTGCGAGTCAGAGTCTGCTGATTGAACTCATCAATACCTGTTAGTTTGGCGATTCCGAGATCCACTACTTTGACAATGGTACCAAGCGTTCCGTCCGTGCCTTTGGCGATCATGATATTGCTGGGCTTGAGGTCTCGATGTACGACACCGCTTTCGTGCGCGTAGGCAAGAGCAAAGCCCACCTGAATGAAAATCTTGAGCGTCTTTAACAAAGGTATGCGGCCGTTTTTCTTGATGAGGTCTGCCAGCGTTTCGCCTTTTACCATTTCCATAATGAAAAACGGCTGCCCATCGGGCAGAAGTCCGGAATCGTGGACTTTGATCAAATTAGGATGGTCGAGACGGCTTGCTGCTTTTGCTTCGTTTTCAAATCTTCTCCAGGATGTGTCGTCGGCTTGTCTGTTCAAAACTTTCAGCGCAAATTCCGACTGCAAGTGGAGGTGCTTCACGTGGAAGACGCTGCCCATCCCTCCTTTGCCCAGCAAGCCCAAAACTTTATAGCGATCGAGAATGATTGAATCCTGACTCAGCAAGATGCCGCCATCAGAGGTATGAAGCTCTCCATGTGCCGGTTCTTCTTGCGTGGGTTTTTGATGCTCGGAATCTTCGGACTCTGGCATTGTTCCTCAAAGGAAATGGCTTGCGAAAATTACCAGCGTCATTTGGCCAGGGAAACGTTGCGCTCCATCACTTCAGCAAAGAAGTCATCACCTTTGTCGTTGATGACCACAAAAGCCGGGAAGTCTTCGATCTCGATTTTGAATACAGCTTCCATGCCTAATTCCGGATAGTCTATTGTTTCGACCTTCTTAATCGAATCCTGAGCAAGTCTGGCAGCCGCACCACCTATCGTGCCGAGATAGAAACCGGCCCAGCGGCCGCAGGCTTCACGAACATTTTTGCCGCGATTGCCTTTGGCGAGAGTAATCAGGCTGGCGCCCCTGGACATGAGCAAATCAGCGTATGAGTCCATGCGGCCGGCGGTGGTTGGTCCGAACGACCCTGAGGCATAACCTTCCGGTGTTTTGGCTGGACCGGCGTAATAGATCGGATGCTTATAGATATAATCCGGCAATGGGTTGCCTGATTCGATAACTTCTTTCCATTTCGCGTGCGCAATGTCGCGCGCCACAAGCATTGTGCCCGTAAGCAAAAGCCTTGTGCCGGGCGGCTTGCCGGAGAGTGCCTTGCGAATTTCGTCCATGGATTTAGTGAGGTCGACGCGCAAAGACTGGTCGCCGAGATCGCTTTCTTCTGTCTCCGGAAGGAAGCGCGCCGGATCTGTCTCCAACTGTTCCAGCCAGAGTCCGTCTTTGTCGATGCGGGCCATAATCTGCCTGTCGGCGCTGCATGACACGCCCAGTCCGATTGGCAGGCTGGCACCATGCCTGGGCAGCCGGACAACGCGCACATCGTGGCAAAAATACTTGCCGCCGAATTGAGCACCGATGCCCAGATTGCGCGTGATTTCGAGGATTTCCTTCTCCAGCTCTAAATCTCTAAAGGCTCTGCCTGATTTGTCGCCTTCAGTCGGCAGCGTATCCAGATAATGCGTGCTGGCCAGCTTGACTGTTTTCAATGTCATCTCAGCCGACAAACCGCCGATTACAACTGCCAG
>JBGAVL010000337.1:0-6296 GCA_044228145.1 Obscuribacteraceae bacterium (SeqCode) | reverse complement strand
CAATCACGGACTGGTCAAGTCTCTTCTGTTTCTTTCCGCCGGAGCCGTCGATGCACAAACACACACACGCGATCTGCATAAGTTGGGTGGGCTCGCAAGAAAAATGTCATGGACGATGGCTTGTTTCTTCATAGGCAGTTTTTCCATTTGTTCAATGCCGCCTCTCAATGGTTTTGCCAGCAAGTGGCTCATTTACCAAAGTCTTTTTCAGGGCACGATGCTCTACGATTCCTTCATTGATAAAGGAATCTCTCTGGCGACAATCTGTCTGTTGTCCGCGGTGGGAGCGCTCGCCATCGCTACGTTTGTGAAAGTCATGGGAGTTGGCTTCCTCGGTATGAGTCGCAGTCATGCGGCGGAACATGCGCAAGAAGCCAGTGCCGGGATGAAGGCGTCGCAGTGCTTTCTTGTGCTTCTGTGTGCCGGGTTGGGGGTTTTTGCCTCTTCAGCAGTGAAGTTCATCTCACAAATGTCCTTGATGTCGCGTGATTCGGTTGGTTCTGCAGCAGTTGACTTTCCGCTGCCTATACCGATATTGACCCTGCTTTTGATCTCTACAGGCCTGGTAATCTATCTCGTCTTTTTGCAAAGCTCCAGGGTGAAAATTTTCAAGACCTGGGATTGTGGTTTTGGAGCACTATCGACAAAAACGCAGGCTTCATCGGATTCTTTTGCCCAACCGCTGGCTCGCATATTCAGACCTTTCTTGCGTTATGAAACTAATTCCACCATCAAAGGACGTGACAGACGACACTTCCCTGAAGAGATCACAGTTGAAGTGAAAATAGTCTCGATACTTGAATCACGCATTTATTTGCCCAGCCTTGCCGTAATCAGCTGGATGGCAAAAGGATTGGCAAAACTGCAAGCAGGTAGTATTCATCTCTATCTTCTGTACGTCTGTTCAACGCTTGTAATACTGCTTCTTTTGGGAACCGTTTTATGAACGATGCAAATGTTCACCTACTAAGAAGTTGTGCTCACTGGATATTGTTCGTCTCGTGCGTAGTTCTCGTTCCGCCTCTATGTCTCGGCATTATCAGAAAGACCAAGGCGCGGCTCCAGAATCGCGTCGGACCGCCGCTTCTTCAGCCGTTGTTTGATATTTTGAAACTATGCAGAAAGGGTGAGACGCTCAGTTCGACTATGTCGGGAACATTCCGAATTTCGACGGTGGTGGCTTTAGCCACCATGCTTGTGCTGGCCTGGATGACACCATGGCTGAGCTTTAAGCCCTGGAGCCCTAATGCTGATTTATTCCTGATTGTTTATCTCTTCGCACTGGCGCGTGTCTTCTCGCTATTAGGCGCTTTGGATTCAGGCTCAGCGTTTGGAGCATTTGGAGCCAGCCGAGAGGTGACGCTTGGACTGCTTGTAGAGCCGGCACTCTTGCTCGGCCTTGTTGCATTGGGTCTTTTTAGCGGCACAAGCGACCTGAGGCTGATCTTTGCATATCCTCAAATCCAGGCTCTGGGCGCCTCCTGCATTCCCGGAATATGGCTTTTAGTCGGAGTTTCGATTCTTTTGTCCAGCCTGGTCGAGCTGTCGCGCATGCCGGTCGATGATCCGACCACGCACCTTGAGTTGACGATGGTCCATGAAGCGATGGTCCTGGAGGCGTCCGGTCGCAATTTGGCCCTAATCGAATTTTCTCATGCTTTGCGTATGAGCATTTTCTTCGGACTGGCAGCTCAATGTTTCGTACATGCCGCTGCTGTGGTGTGGAGCATGAACGCTCTTACTCATGGGCTTTTGAACATCGCTGGAATTTGTCTGATAGCGGTTTCGGTTGGTGTTCTGGAGAGTCTGTCAGTCAAGCTGCAGTGGCGGAAGGTTCCGGAATTTGTCGCTTATGTGGTCTCAATGAGTTTGCTCGCTGCCTTCGTCGCGGCCGCAAGTGGAGTGGCCAAATTATGATGTCGTCTATTGATCTTTGTGTTTTAAGCGCTGCGGTCCTGGCGTGTCTGATGGTAGGTTCGCTCCATTTGCGGCTCAATCTGTGGATGTATGGAGCTACAACTATGTGTATTGCGCTGGCGACGGCATTGACTGCACAAGCTCACGCTGAAATTAATTTGATCTACATTGCGCTGCTGATCGCCGTCCTGAAAGCGGCAGGCATACCTTTATTTCTTGTGTGGACCAGCGAAAAACTCAATGTCCATCGCGACGTCGGCGCCATGATCCCGCCGCCTCTGGCAATGCATTTATCAATTGGTCTGCTTGCTCTCAGCTTCATTTTGACGCGAGGGTTGCCGGCACCTGAAATGGCGGCAACCGGATGGTATGGCGCCGCGGCCGGTATTTCTCTGCTCTTTACCGGTCTTGTAGTGATGCTCACTCGCAGGTTGGCGATCGGTCAAATCCTGGGATTTTTGGTGATTGAAAATGGCATCTATGTGTTTGCTCTCACTCAAACGTTAGGCATGCCATTGCTTGTCGAAATGGGCGTTTTGCTCGACATGCTGGTTGGAGTTATGGTCTCCGGCCTATTAGTTTTCAAAATCCAGAAGAGTTTTGAACACATCGATGTTGCCCAACTAACAAGTTTGAAGGAATAAGATGGAATTCTTCGCGAGCTTATGTACTTTTCCCATTGTTGGTGCCGCGCTCTCGGCAGGCAATTTCCGCATCGAAAATGTACGCCGGATAGTTATAGCTGCCATCTGTCTGCAGGCATTTTCTGCGGCGATTCTGTGCAGCCCGGTGCTGCTTGGAAGCGTGCCCATTCTTAGATTTACTCCGGATTTTGCAGTTGATCGAATTGGTGCCTATTTCTTGATGTTGACCAATTTCGTTGCTGCTTGCTCGCTGTCGCATGCTCCAACCTTTTTCCGCAATGAGGGTCTCTTCGGAGGCAAAATCATTCCTCCGCAGCACGAAAGGCTCTTCTACGCCTCTGCATTACTGTTTGTTTTGGCGATGAATTTTGTATTTGTTGCTGACAATTTGGGATTGCTCTGGGTGAGCATTGAAGCAACGACCTTATTTTCTGCCGGCTTAGTCTATTTCTCTCGCGACAAGCATGCGCTGGAAGCGACATGGAAGTATCTGATGGTGTGCAGTGTGGGCATTGCATTTGCCCTTTTGGGAACAATATTGATTTTTGCAGCAAGCCAGCATGGTGCGATTCCCGGCGGTTCTTTGAACGTGCGTGAATTGCTTGCTTGCGCCAGCCACCTGGAGCCAAAACTTCTCGAGCTTGGTTATATATTTTGTTTGCTCGGATATGGGACGAAAGCAGGTATATTTCCGCTGCATACGTGGCTGCCTGATGCACATTCCGAAGCTCCGGCGCCGGCATCGGCTATGTTATCGGGTTCGCTTCTCAATTGTGCTTTGTTTGCCATTTGGCGCGTCACGGAATTGGTCAGATTGACGGAGCATCATGGAATTTGCGAGTCAGTGCCGGTTTTCTGGGGGGCGATTACCGCTCTGGCTGCAGGTCTATTTCTTGTTCACCAATACGGTATCAAACGACTGTGGGCTTATTCAAGCATTGAAAATGTAGGCATCATGCTGGTCGCCATCGGTCTTGGTTCTCCACTATTGTTCTTCCTGCAAGCCCTTAATCACAGCGTTGCCAAAGTGGCGCTGTTTCTTCTTTCCGGCAATATCATCCAATACTATAAAACTAAAGACTTAAGCCAGATTCGCGGTCTTTTGCAGGTTTCGCCGACCTGCGGCATACTCTTTGCTCTTTGTGCGGCGGCGGTGACAGGCATGCCACCATTCGGGGCATTCATTGCCGAATGGTTGATTCTGGCAAAGTCAGCAGATGCAACTCAGGGAATCGCAGTTGGTATTTTGTTGGTAGCTCTGGCTGTAAGCTTTGTGGCTGTAAGTATTCACGTTTCCAGAATTCTCTGGGGCGCACCAAAACATGAAATAAGTCAGCTTGGCAATTTTTCCAAGTATTTGATTCCGTCGTTGCTGTGTCTTTGCACAATTGTTCTGGGACTGACTGCGCTTCCTTTTCTCCTGGTAAAGCCTATATGAAAGTCGAACGCAGAGAAGTTGCACTGGCAGAGCGAACTGAGACCATCAGGCAGCTTTTGCATAGCGATAGCAATCGACTCGGTTTGATCTCGTCCATTAATGGAAATCAATTGATTTCTCTGGTGCTCAATCCAAATGAGGGCGCGGCTGTTTGCTGGGAGTCGCCCTTGCAGACCAAGCAGTATCACTCGCTGGTGCCAGTCATTTCCGAGGCTCACTGGTTCGAAAGAACAATGTGGGACATGTTTGGACTGGAGCCTGAAAACCATCCGCGCTTGAAGCACAATCTTTTGCACGAAGCATATTCTTCTTCACTGCTCCCGCTGAATCTTGATTTTGATTCATCTCTAAACGGCAAAAGTCAAAGCACCGGCGACGATACCGGTAATGGTGCCGGCAATGACAATGGAGAAGACATTGGCAATGTTGGTGGCCGAGATTACAAACCAATGGCCGTCAAAGGTGATGGCATCTATGAAATTCCGGTTGGTCCGATACACGCGGGAATAATTGAGCCCGGGCATTTTCGCTTCAGTTGTCTGGGCGAGGTGATTTTCAATCTCGAAATTCGTCTCGGATATGTTCACCGCGGTGTGGAAAAGAGACTTTGCGAGGTGCCCTGGCGAAAGCAACGATTTCTGGTCGAGGCGGCTGCCAGTGACAGCGCTGCTGCTTATGCACTTGCGCATTCCATTGCTATAGAGAGCCTCTTCGATCAGTCCGTGCCTGCAAAGGCAGAATTTTTGCGAACCATATCTCTGGAAATCGAACGGGCAGCAATGCACATTAACGATCTGGGTGGTCTGGCCGGAGACATCGGGTATCTGGCCATATCTTCGACGATGGGACGGCTGCGTGGTGTGGCTCTTTCAATGGCTGAGCAACTTACCGGAAGCCGCTTGCAGCGGAATTTTATCTGTCCCGGAGGTGTTGTTTTCGATCCTTCTCTTAAATTGAGGGATATAAAAAACTCGGCACATCAGTTGAGAATTTCGCTGCAACCAGTAATGACATTTTTCATGTCAAACGAAGTCGCTCGCGACCGTATGGAAAATATCGGCAAGATCTCTGCCCGCCTGGCGGCTGACTTCGGACTGGTTGGTCCTGCCGGAAGAGCCAGCGATCAGCGGTATGATGCGCGGCAGCATTTTAAACATGGCGTTTATCCTAAAATCCGCGTGCCGGTGGCAGTCGAAACTGATGGTGATGTCTTGAGCCGCGCCAAGGTGCGAATTGCCGAACTGGATACCAGCTTGTTTTTGATCGAGCAGCTAATCGATGGTCTTCCTGAGGGAGACGCATTTGTGAAATTGCCGGATAATCTGCCGAAGAACGCTGCCGGTCTTGGCATTGTGGAAGCGCATCGAGGGGAGCTGATTCATCTTGTCTTCACGGATGAGGACGGTAAGTGTTCTCGTTATGCGATCAAAGATCCAAGTGTCAACAATTGGACCGGACTTGCAATTGCCGTGCGCAACAATCTTGTTTCTGACTTCCCGCTGTGCAACAAAAGCTTCGGGCTTTCGTACAGTGGTCATGATTTGTGAGGTGCTGAAGTGCTGAGACTTTTAGGTTACTTATTAAATCAAGGCGTCGTCACTTCAAAAGACTATTGCGCGCCCTTAGAAGACGGGCTGGGCTTGCCTGAATTCAGCGATCAGGCTTGCGTTGGTAGCCAATGCAGTGAATGTAGCTCAGTCTGTCCGACCGGAGCAATAGTTGTTGACTCCGGAGAAAATGGTGGCGAGGTGCATCTTGATCTGGGCGCCTGCATCGGCTGTTCGATGTGCGTGAGAAGCTGCCCACAAGAGACTTTAGTCAATAGCAAAAACACGTCAGTAGCTCGTTTGAGCAGAGAAGACCTGGTCATTTCAAACGTTGACAGGAAAGTTCCCCTGAGTCTTTCCAGGTCGTCAAAGTCAAAAAGTTTATTCTCCCGATCGATCGCTTGCCGGGTTGTTTCTACAGGATGCAGCGCCTGCGATCTTGAAGTTGCAGCCTGCGGAAATTCGATTTTCGACATGGAAAGATTTGGCATTCATGTCGTCGCGTCGCCGCGATTTGCAGATGTGCTTCTGGTGACAGGACCGGTTCCCAAAGCCATGCATGACGCTCTTAAGTCTTGCTATGAAGCTATGGCCGAGCCCAGGCGCGTGATTGCAGTAGGGACCTGCGCAACATCGGGAGGATTACATAAGGGCGGTTATGCGGAGGCGAATGGAGTAGACAGTTTGCTGCCAGTTGATCTTTACATACCAGGTTGCCCGCCGCATCCCTGGAGCATCATCGACGGTATC
>JBGAVL010000336.1:0-6333 GCA_044228145.1 Obscuribacteraceae bacterium (SeqCode) | reverse complement strand
CGGTTCAGGCGGTGTGCTGGCATTGACCAGTCACTTCTTTGAGTTTGTCGAAGAAGACGAGCACGAACTGCCCAATCAGAAATTCTTGCTTGCGCACCAGCTCAGAAAAGGTGGACGCTACTACATTTACTTTACGACGGCAGCCGGACTTTATCGCTACAACATCAATGACTTGATTGAAGTGACTGACTTTAAGGACAATACTCCTGTGATTCGCTTCGTCAGAAAAGGAATGGGAGTAAGTTCCATCACCGGTGAAAAACTGACGGAAGAGCAAGTGCTTGTCGCTTTGACGATGGCGAAAACTCAACTGGGTCTGAGCGAAGTCGAGCACTGCACTGTTGAAGTAGAGCTGGGCAGCCCGCCATTCTATGTGGCATTTGCCGAAGTGAGCAGTGACCTGCCTGATTCCGTGAAAAATCAATTCATCCGCATCTTTGATGATTCTCTGAAGAATCAAAATCCTGAGTATCAAGACAAGCGCTCGACAAAACGGCTGGGGCTGCCGGTAATGCGCACGCTTCCATCGGGGACTTATATGAAACTCAGACAACAGCGCGTTTCTGAGGGCGCTCCGGAGGCTCAGGTAAAGATACCGCTTCTCAGTGCTCACAGCTCATTTACCGGACAGCTGGCGCAAATTCAAGTAACTTAATTTGGTAACCAAATCGTCATTCAACACGTTAATACGAAAGGAAGAGGCAATGACAGGAAAAGCGAAGGTGGCGATCACAGGTGCCTCTGGACTTGTAGGCAGTCACCTGGCAGAACACCTCGTGCAAAGAGGTTATACGGTCACAGCCATGTCGCGCAGCGCCACAACTGAAAAATGCTTGACCACGATTTCAGGACCTGGCTCCCTGACCTTGAAGCAGGTCGACGTCAGTGACGAGCAGGGTCTGGTAAATGCATTTTCAGGATATGACGTTGTGGTGCACGCAGCCGGAACAGTGGATCCTTATGGCTCGCGCGAATCGATTTTCAAAACCAATGTAGAAGGTACGCGGACGGCTCTGGCAGCTGCAAGAAAAGCTTCCGTCCAACAGTTCATCTTCGTCAGCAGCCTGTCTGTGATTACCGGACAGGGCGATCAATTCGATGTCGACGAATCCGCAGAACTAAAGCCATGCGGTGAATCATATGCTGATTCCAAAGTGGAAGCAGAGCGTCTGACCATGAGCGAGCCAGAGACGTCATCTTTGAAGGTGACCGCAGTTCGCCCCGGTTTTATTTACGGACCGAGAGAAAAAGCGTGGATGCCGCGTTTGATCAATTCAATCGGCACCGGCAAAGCAATGCTGATCGGTGGAGGCGTTAAAGAAACCAATGTTATTTATGTAGGCAATTTGAGTACGGCCATTGAGAACGCTTTGCTGAATCCAAAAGCATACGGGCAGGTATTCAATCTTACAGACGGCGAACGCGTCACCAAAAAGGAATTATTTGATGCCATTGCAGATGGTCTGGGTCTGCCGAGAGTGACAAAACAGATTCCTTCCGGTGTTGCCCGTTTTGCCTGCGAAATGATTTCGTCTTTTGCACCGTTTTTGCCTGTGGAAAAACAGCGGGGATTGGCACGTTTTTCCAGAGCCGCTTTTCGTCTGGCTGGAGTCAATCAGGGCTTCTCGGTGAAAAAGGCCGAGCGTGATTTGAATTATGTCAATCGAGTTCCATTCAAAGAAGGCATGGCCAAAACACTCGAGTATTTCAAGGCCGAACGCCAATCTAGATCAGACAAACAGGCGGTGGCTCGCTGATGATGAACGCCAGAGAGTTCGTAATTGACTACATCGGTAGACACAAACATCCTGTCAATGCTTGTTTGCATATTGTCGGCGTACCGGCTGCTTTCTACGGCATTTTTCTTTTAATCAGAGGACAATTTGCCTGGGGTGCGGCCCTTACCGTGGCTGGATATTTTCTTCAATATCTGGGACATAAGGCGCAGGGCAACGAGGTTGGTGAAGTGACATTGATCAAACATATCTGGAAAAAACTTTGTACACCACGGAATTCAAAGACGACAAATGAGTGAACTAGTAATACAACCTAAAGAATTGAAATCGCCATTTGATTTAAGCGGTCGCGGTGCAATTTTAGTTGATGGTGCCACTGGTTATCTGGGCAGCCATTTAGTCGCTGCACTGGCTGCTTCGGGAGCTGAGATTCGCTGTCTGGTGCATAAAGGTGCCAAGGCTGAAGACATAAATGTTCTCAGAAATCTGGGAGCAAAAGTATATGTCGGCGAACTGTTCGGCAGTGACAGCAAAGTGGCCGAGGCTTTCAAAGGTGCTCGTGTCGCTGTTCATTTGATCGGTAGTATTGCACCACAACGCGGATTAACTCAAGAATTTTTGCATGTATTGATGACCGGTTCGTTTATAGAAAAAGCAAAGGCCGGCGGTGTGCAAAACGCAGTTATGGTCACCGCGCTTGGTGCCAGTCCCGACGCACCTAGTGCTTACCACACAAGCAAGTGGCAGGCGGAGCAAGAAGTGATAGACAGCGGGCTGTCCAACATAATCTTGCGCCCATCATTATTGGTTGGCCGCCAGGTCGGTAGAAGAAACAGCAAACTAGTGGACCGCATAATCAAATTGATTTCTGAAAAGAAATCGGTGCCTCTGGTAAATGGCGGGGTCAACAGACTGCAACCGCTTTTCATAGGCGACATGGCGATGGCAGCAGTTGCATCCATAGATAGGCTTACCGATGAAAAGGCAGAAATTCCGAGCCAACCGTTAGAACTTGGCGGTGCCGAAGTGCTGCCTATGAATGAGCTTGTAAAACAGCTAATGGCCTTGCTTGGCGTCGAAAAGCCAATTGTTACGCTGCCGTACGCATTGGCTATGGTAGCTGCCTCAGTTTGCCAGACATTTCAAAAAGTGCCGATCATTTCGTGCGATCAAGTCAAGTTATCAATGCGCGATAATGTTTGCACCGACAATCGCATTGAGGAGCTTCTAGGTGCCAAACCCGTACCCTTGAGTACGGCTCTTCAGGTTTATGCATCCAAGTAGGAGTCCATGGAATCTCAGCGTCCCTTGAAAATCCTGGTCACTGGAGCCTCAGGCTTTATCGGCACAAGTCTTGTGCCTAAGCTGGTCGCGACTGGACACCAGGTGCGCACGATGGGACGCAGCAGTTCGATACCAAAGGTGTTTCAGGGTCTGGCACTGGAGCATAAGCGCGGCGATGTCACTAATCCAGAGCATGTGCAGGAAGCCGTCGAAGGCTGCGATGTCGTATACCATCTGGCCGGATTGGTCTCATATAAAAAGCGCGATCAAAACAGACAATATGCCGTCAACGTTCTGGGCACCCGCAACATTATGGATGCCTGCTTGCGCAACAATGTAAAACGCGTCATTCATACCAGTTCTGTCGCTGCCATGGGCATACCTGCCGAAGGTCAGCTCGGTGACGAAGACTTTGAGTACAACCTGCACGGACTGGGCCTTTCGTATTGTGACACGAAACACGAGGCTGAGCTTGAGGTCAACTCATTCGTCAGGCAAGGGCTGCCGGTGATCACGCTAAATCCCGGTATCATATTTGGTGAAGGCGATACGCATCCTCATCATCATGTGATTTTCGGTGCCATGGCAAAAGGATGGGCATTGGGAGTGCCTCCGGGCGGCGTCCCTTTTTCAGATATCAACGATGTCGTAGCCGCCCACGTCTATGCTCTGGAGCATGGACGCACCGGTGAGCGATATGTGTTGGTCAGTGCCAATCTGACCATGCGCGAGGCCGGCACAATTTTTTCCAAGATATTCGGCACCAGGGCTCCCGTAATGGAGATTCCCGGACCGCTGCTTGTTGGTCTGGGCACTTTAGTGGAAGCGACTTTTCCACTTTTCGGCCTGACCCCGGCTCTCTCCAGGCAGGTAGCTTGGCTCAGCCAATACAAGATTTTCTTTTCCTCCAAAAAAGCGGAAGCAGAGCTGGACTTTCACGCTACGCCGTTTTCGGAGACAATCAAGAGAACTTCCCCTTACTATCTGGGCAAAGTAAAAGGCAACGGGCAAGACAAGACAGCAACCGAAGTGAGTGTCTAATCGCACTGCCGGTGGTGCTCGATCGTCTGAAAGCGATCAGTTTTTCGTCTCGCCCACTGTGCGTGACTGTGTCTGCACTGTCGTTGTGGTTGGTGTCGTTGTTGTCGTCGTAACCGCACTCGGTGTTACGGTAGTAGGATCTTGCATTCTGCGCAAGGACAATTTCTGCTCTTGTACGTGTTGATAGAGAATGCGGTAATACCGTGAGAGCATCTCTGTTTTTGCCGCCTTGTATCCAGTCAAGCACTCAGTGAAAGCTTCATCGTACTTGCCAGTTGAACTGAGGGTTTTAATCAAGCTGGCGCGGGCAGGGTCATAATTCGGGTTGGTTTTCAACGCTTCTTTGAAGCACGTTTCTGCTTCAGACAGTTTGCCCATTTTGGAATAGGCTTCCCCGAGCGTGTAATTGTCGAAAGGTGAAGCCTTGGCCATGCGCTGAATTATCAAAAGCTGGTACATGGCGTCGTGCAGGGAGCCGTTGCGCATTAAGGCGAATGCCAGATAGCGGCGAGCCGAAACACTATCAGGATCGGCGGTGACCGCAGCTGCCAGGGTGCGCACCGCCAATTCGTAATTGCCTTTGCGCATTTGCTCGTAGCCTCTTTGTAGAAGCTGTCCGACAGTATTGCTGACAAGTTTTGGTTTGGCCGGCTTGGCTGGTGCCGAGGCAGTGGCTTGAGCGACATTAAACGAGATGCCGGAAGCTACGATAATCGCCCAGAGGGTATACATCGCTGTTTTTCTGCCTGACATCAAGAGCACTCCTTGCCGACTCAGAATCTATGGTGAACGAAAAGACGTTCCTTGCCAAATAGTAACACCATGAAAACACTGTGATTCAGTTAGAATTGATTATTAGCTGCATGGGCGAAAATGAAACCTCAGGCATTTTTCAAGAGGTATCTCCAGTATTGCTGTTAAGGTCCGGTTTTGCGACCCCACATTACCGTATCGACCAGGTAATGGTGAGCGGAAATTGTAGAAAGGCAGACGGCACTGAATTTTGCGTACAAAATATTCGGCAAAGTAAAGACATAGTCCTGCATTGCCGCTCCGACAAGATAAAGCAGGGTACCAAAGCCGAGAAAGGTTAAACCGTGCGGCGCCAGGTCGAGCAAGCGTTTTGTGGCAAAGCGCGGTGAGCTTTCCTGTTTTTCCTCAAGCAGAAAAACAACGGCTATGTACTGAACAGCATGAAAAATCGTAATGGCAAGAAAGCCGCGCGCATAAAATTCATAGGACAGAAAGCCGAACCAGTGAATGGCGAAATATATAAGCAAGATAAGCAAACCGGTGGCATCGTATTCGCTGGCATTTTTGAATTTGATTACCTCTGCAACCAGCCCCAGGACCAATCCGACTGCGGCTAAGAGCCAAGAGAGACTTAAAATCGGGTCGGGAATATTGAGCGGAATAATGAACTCTGATGCCTTGCCGTGCCAGACTGTGTAAAGTAAGTCCCATCTGCCCAGTGTGAAAAGCGGTATGGCCAGATGGTAGGCGGCAAAGGAAAGTTTTTGCGACAAAGCCGGCTCGTCCTTGGACCTGCCGAAGTACCGGCTTACTCCGTAGACCTGACGCAGATAGTGATAAGACTGCCACACATTCACGAGCGTGAAGACTTCCAGGAAAAAACCTTTGATCGTGGCTACAAGCAGAAAGGCAAGACAAAGTCCGTAAGCAGGCAGCCCGTACCAGAAACTGACTTTCTTTTCTGAGATTTTGCGTGACAGTCGTGCATAGGTGGCCCAGGTGTGCGGCATGCTCACAAACAGGTTGGCCCAGAAAACCCAGGGAATCGGCTGACTTGCTCCGGCAGCCTTCTCACCTATAAGGATTACAAGAGGCAGGTAAAGTGGCAGCGCTCCAAGAACAACAAAGAAAAGGGTGAAATAAGAATTGGCGCCAAAGCTGACGCGCTTGAGCCATGGACTCTCAACCGCCAGAGTGTTTGCACTGTCCATAAAATTCTTGGGGAAGCCGTTCGGATTTGAGTCTTAACGAAGTATGGGGCTCTGTCAGATCAATTCTATAACAGTACCGCCCTGCTTTGAAACCCGCCTGCGCCTCAGAGGATGCTATATTTAAGGCGCATGGTAAAAACACCGCAAAGCAAAAACGATTTGCCCCCCGCCTATCGATTGGGCGTTTATCTGTTCGTCTCCATCTACTTCTCGATCGCCGTCATCACTCTTCTTCCAAAGAGCCCGCTGCAGTCCAGATTGAACGCTCTGGTTTCACCCCTGACTCAGGCTCTTAATCTGTCGCAAAA
>JBGAVL010000335.1:0-6471 GCA_044228145.1 Obscuribacteraceae bacterium (SeqCode) | reverse complement strand
CCCATCGATATCGCACCGACGGTGACGAGCATTCTGGGAATCGAAGCACCATCTCTGTCTGAGGGGTCCGGTCTGGCAGACGCCGTCGGGCAAGTGATGGGGCCGCCCAGACCCCGCGTTTCCACAGCGCCGGCTGTACCGGCAGGACAATAGGATGTCGGGGCGACGCAATGCGTCGCCCTGCGGTTCTAAATACCGCCATACCAAAACCGGCGATGCATGGCATCGCCCCTACGAAAAAGAGCGATGCATGGCGTCGCCCGCGGCATGTATGCCGCCATTAAAACCGGGCGATGCATGGCATCGCCTCAATAAAAAAAGACCGGGCGATGCATGGCATCGCCCCTACAAAGAAAAAATCCCGGAGGAATTGAAATGGCAGAAAAGGAGACAATCGTTCTCGTCGACGGTAGCTCCCTGGCATTCCGAATGTTCTACGCACTCTTTTCCATGGGTTTGCGCAGTTCGACAGGGGTTCCAACCGGTGCACTCTACGGTTTTTTCAACGCCATCTTCGACCTGATCGAAAAGTACAATCCCACCATGCTCGCAGTTGCCTTCGACAGAGAAGAGCCGACCTTCCGCAAGGAACAATTCGTCGAATACAAAGCCCATCGCCAGGAGATGCCCGACGATCTAGCCAAACAATGGCCGCTCATAAAAGAAGGAGTCCAGATGTTGGGCATTCCCATGTATGAGCTTGCCGGCTTTGAGGCTGACGACGTGATCGGCACTGTAGCTAAAGATGCCGAGCAGCGCGGAATGCGCGTTGACATTTTGACAGGCGACAAAGACGCCTTTCAATTGGTTTCTGATATCGATGGAGACGTGCAAGTGCTAATGCCGCCGGCACGAGGCGGTGGGTTGGTTGTGTACCGGCGCGCCGAAGTCTTCGAAAAGATGGGCGTCTGGCCCGAGCAAATTATCGACTACAAAGCCTTGTGCGGAGACTCCTCCGACAATATCCCGGGCGTGAAGGGCATCGGACCGAAGACCGCAGTGGATCTTCTCACGCAGTACAAGACTCTCGATGGCGTTTACGAACACGTAGAAGAACTGAAATCGAAATCGGTAAAAGCAAAACTTACCGAAGGAAGAGAAATCGCATACAAGAGTCAAATGCTGGCGACGATAAAACTCGATGTTCCGCTGGACTTCGACTTTGCCCACTGTAGACTTGATTCTCTTGATACCAGTAAGGCGATTGAGTATTTCCAAAATCTGGGAATTAAGTCCATCGTCAACCGATTGCCGAAAGTTATTGCCCGTATTTCCGGCGGCGAAGGAGCAGTTCAATCCGCTGAGATTTCATCGCTATCTGTTGTTTCGGTGGGAGTAGAGCAAGCGGTTTCGGTTGGTGCCGGTGTCGGTGCAGAAATGCCCGGCATGGGCTCTGGCAGCCCAAGACAACTGGGCTTGTTCGACTCGCAAGAGTCGACTTCGCTGCCTGGATCACCAGGTTTGCCAGCCTTCCCAAAGAAGCATTTCGAACCGCCGTCACCACAGATAGTGACGACCGAAGAAGAGTTGGACAAACTAATTGAAGAGTTGTCGGCGCAACAAGCTCTCTCGGTCGATCTGGAAACCAGCGGTCTGGAATCGCTGGATACCAACATTGTTGGCTATGCGCTTGCCTGGGGAAGCGGCATCGACTTTAAGGACGGCGTATTCTCCCTTGCCGACAAGTCCGAATCAAACGGTTCTGGCGTCAAGACTGCATACATTCCGGTCGGACACTCCGGAATTCTTACCCAAAAGCAGCTCGATCCACAACTTGTCGCCGAGCGGTTGAAACCAGTTTTGGAGAATCCGGCAATTGGAAAAATTGCCCAGAACGCCAAGTTCGAAATGAACGTGTTGTCGCTATACGGCATCAAATTCGGTCCCGTAGCATTCGACACTATGATCGCCAGCTACATCCTCAATCCCGACGACAAGCACGGATTGAAAGATCAAGTCTCGCGTGTGTTCAACTATGAAATGGTTCGCATCCAAGAGCTGATTGGCACCGGCAAAAAGCAGGTGACAATGGAGATGGTGCAAATCGACAAAGTCGCACCATACGCTGCCGACGATGCACGCATGACTCTAGAATTGGCTCGCACGTACCTGCCTCTGTTGGATAAAGAACAAAAGTACATTCTTAATGAAATTGAGCTGCCTCTGTCGGTCGTTCTTGCGGAGATGGAACAGAACGGCATCGCCCTGGATATTCCCTATCTAAAGAAGTTTTCCATCGAGCTTTCAACGGACATCGCCAGGCTTGAAGCCGAAATTTACGCTCTGGCAGGATATTCGTTCAATATCAATTCGACTCAACAACTTCAGAAACTTCTCTTTGAAGATCTGGGATTGAAATCGCAAGGAAAGACGACAAAAAAAACTGGCTTGTCGACCGATGCAGCGGCCATGGAAGCTCTTAAAAACGAGCACGCGATCATTCCAAAGATACTGGAATACAGGCATTTAGCCAAATTGCGCTCCACCTATGTCGACAGCCTGACAAAGTTGGTCAGCACCAGAGACAATCGTTTGCATGGAACATTCAACCAGACAGTGGCTGCGACAGGACGACTTTCCAGCACCAATCCGAACCTGCAAAACATTCCCATCCGCACCGAAATCGGCAGCCGGATCAGACGCGCTTTCATCCCCGAAAAGCCTGACTGGGTCATCATGTCGGCGGACTATTCCCAAATAGAATTGCGCATGCTTGCCCATATGGCCGAAGACCCGACCTTGATAGATGCGTTCCAAAAGAATCAAGACATTCATCAACGCACCGCCAAAGAAATTTTTGATATTCCACTGGAAGAAGTGACCAAAGAGATGCGCGCGATCGGTAAAACGATGAACTTCGCACTCGTCTATCAACAAGGCGATTACCGCACCGGTATTGACTTAGGCGTTTCCACAGCAGAAGCGAAAAAGTTCCGCGAAAAGTATTTCAACACCTATCCAAATGTTATGAAGTTGGTCAGTGAAACATTGGAAACAGCGCGCGAGAAAAATTACGTTGAGACTATTTATGGACGCCGCCGATATTTCCGTTATCTAAACGACCGCAACTCCATGATCCGCCAGGCGGATGAAAGAGCCGCTTTCAATGCGCCTCTTCAAGGTAGTGCGGCGGACCTCATGAAGCTGGCGATGATCCGGCTGAGCAAAGAATTGAAAGAGCATAAACTGAAGGCCAAAATTGTTTTACAAGTACATGATGAACTCGTACTTGAGGTTCCCAATGACGAAGTAGAACTGGCAAAGAAAGTGGTCACCCAAGCAATGGAATACGGACAACCGCTCAAAGTGCCGCTGGTAGTGGATATCGGCGTTGGTCCCAATTGGATGGAAGCGAAGTAAAAACATCAGACAACAAAGAGTCACATCAAACGCAACGCCAATTCATGCCGCTTTATTGGTTCAAAATCGAAGACTATATAGCGCAGCACTTGTCACTGCTCGACTGATCACGGATCAAAGCGTTCATCGTGTAAAAGGTGAGAAGGCTCGAACGATTGGATACGATGGCATTCGAGAAGTTGATTTGCCTAAAGATCCGGATCAACGTGCGCTCTATATCCACATGCGCAATGGCGATACGTTTTTACTTCCAATTGGCAACGAAACACACGAAGTCCCCGACTTTTATGCTTTTCGCGACTTCCTGGTCGCGGTTATCTATGCGCCGCACTACAGTGATAATCCCGAAACCATCGAGCAGATTGAGAATAGAGCCGATCTCATAGAATTTCTCAGGTCACAGGGCGAGGGATGTGGTTATGAAGACCTTATACGCGCTTTAGACGATTTCGGCTTTCCCGAGCCCTGGCTATTAGATTTATTCAAGATCGACCGCCAACTCCTTGAAAAACCTGACGTTTGGAGGCTTTTGGCACTATTTTTGTGTCGCCGATATGAAGAACCGTGGTACGGAAACCAAGCGGAATCTCTCGGTTCTCGTACTACTCGCGATATTATTAAAGCGATTGAGATAGGAAAACCCGAGATGCAATACGACGACGAAGGAAATGAATTGGGACTGCGCCCTTTGGGCGAGGTGGAAGTCGACAGCCTCGAAGTTCCTCCTGAAATCCTCAATGCTATGAGTGAAGAGGCCGCCAATCTCGTCGAGTTCGCTATTGAAGATTGCAACCACAACATGCTCACCGATGCCGGTCTGCTTTTAGCACTGGTCGCCTTCGACGGCAAACTGGCTAGCATGATTCTCGAACGCAATGACCTTACTGTAGGGGCTATCCGCAAAGACGTCAGCCTGCGTATGGGCAAAAGAAGGACCTATTTTTCCAACCTGGTCCGCTCTAATGCTTCAGCCATCAAAATTTTGGAAAAAGCCAGGGAATTGAGCCTCGAAAAGACGAGCAAGCAAATTACTCCAGAGATCATCCTTTACGCCATGCACGACTCGAATGACGCCTGGGTAAATTTGGTACTTTCAAGCTTTCCAAAGAGCTGGTAAGGACGGCTTTCAGCCTGTAGGATAAGAATTCTGCCGCTGTAGAGCTTGGGTTTTGAGAGTAATGACTGAAAAAAGAGAACCCAAGGAAACTACCGCTCTACCTAAGAATTCAAATTCTGAAGTCTCAAAAAAGGAAGAGTCCGCAACCGGTTCTGAAATCTCTCCATTGACCGATCTGGAAGCTCAACTGCAAAGTCCGAGCCTGATCGATGAAGAATTGAAGCAACAATTGATCGAACGCGGAGCGCGAGATTGGCCGGCCGCATCAAGTGCCAAACTCGCCTGGTTTCTCGCCTTTATCGTGCCGCCGATGATCCTCACCTCACTGATTGGCTTTCCTTTTCTACCCACCTTTTTCACTATCTTATTTATCGCCTGGTTGACTGGCACACTTTTGGCGCGCCAGGTGACTTTAGCGATGAAAAATCGCCACTATGCCAGGGTTGTTCGCCTTTTACCTCGAACGCTTTACTGGACCTCAATGTGGTATCCCTATACGCACAATTCCCACATGGCGGCGACAGATGCTTTCATCAGGCTGCTCATGGTTGAAGGACGCTTTGTAGAATTCCAGGCTGTAACTTTATATAGCTGGGGATTGATCGAACCGCAAGCGCGTTGGCGGAAAAAATCGCCAAAAAATTGGGGCGTCGCAAACAATCTGGCCGTTGCGCTTTTGAGCCAGTGGAAATTCGAAGAGGCCGCCGAAGTCTTTCGAGATCTCCTCAAACGCCCTGCCGATAAACGTGCAGAAGCAATCTTGCTGAACAATCTTTCCCTGTGCCTGGTCAGAATGGGGCAAATAGAAGAAGCTGACAAAACACTGGCTGAGGCAATCAAAAAAGCATCACCGCGCGTGCGCCAGTACATTGGTTGGCGCATGGACTTCATAAAGGCTTCAATTGAAACGGAGCGTGAAAATCTGGCCGAAGCAGAGCAGCATGTCGAGAAGGCACGAGATATTGCCATTAGGTCCCAGGACAATCTCGAGTGTCAGCCACGCTGTGATGCTTTAATGGGCCGTGTGCGTGCGAAGCAAAATCGCATGGAAGAAGCAGAGCTCTACTATAAAAACGCGATCGATGCCATGTCAGCCGCTAACAATCCTTCTTACATCGCGCTTGCCGTCTACACTTTGGAATTTGCCGAACTGCTGCAATCACAGGGAAAAACAGAGTCGGCGAATGCTCAACGTGAGAAGGCGCAGGCGTTTCGCGATTTGAATCTCTTGAACGAGTTGAAAACCGTTGAGGCAATCAAGGCTCGCTTAGAGATGAAAAAACCAATTATTATTCCGATGGCGCTGTGCAATCTAACTGAGCGCGATGTGTATGTAGAACAGCTGCCTGATTTTGCAATTCCGGCATTGCCTGATCCCAAAGAATTGTCAGACTTACTGGAAACAATGCAAACCGACTCAAATGCTCCTGAAGCCGCCGAAGGGTCCGGACAGTAATTAGTTTTTGCGAGGTTGCAAGCTGCTGGTTGAACCCATTTATGTTTAACCAAGCAATCTAGTCTTTCATCGCGTTAAAACTAATGCGATTGCCGAACGGATCGACAACGTCGAAGGTCACTTCCGACCAGGGCATGCTGTCTATGCCGGGCTTGCTGTATTTGTAGTCTTTGGCAATTAACTCTGCGTGATAAGACTCTACTTCGTGTCGATCCATGGCGACGAAAATACGCGAACCTGGACAGCAGTCACCGTGGTGTTCGGTCAAATGGATTATCAAACCGTCGCGCGAAATCTGCATATAGATTGGCGTATCTTCCGGTCTGTCCTCCCAGTCGATTTTGAAACCAAGCCAGTCTATATAGAACTCTCTGGCTTTGTCTTCATCAAAGATTCGAAAAATTGGAATGCTTCGCTTGATTTGCATGCAGATGTCTCCGATTCGCCTTCTTGCTGTTTTGGATTCGGTAGGGGCAAAGCCATGCGTCGTCCGGTTCTGAGATTTTACGGCGGGCGACGCATGGCGTCGCCCCAACAA
>JBGAVL010000334.1:0-6500 GCA_044228145.1 Obscuribacteraceae bacterium (SeqCode) | reverse complement strand
GACGTAGTTGTATCCAAAAGTCCCAAGCAAATTCGCTTCGCTCGTGACGCGGGACATCTCGTCATAACCCCAATTGATGGAATTACTAGAGCCATCGATTGCTCGATTCGCAGTGCGCCCAAGAACATCGTATGAATAACTTATGGCGGAGTTTGCGATCACATTATTAGTGACCGTGTGTAGGCGTCCGCCTCCTCCTGGAGCAGCTGTTTCGCCGGGACCACCTCTGTGAGTTATTGTCTCGGTTCCCCCGGCATTGACGCCTTCTGCGTATGTAGTTCCATTGGCAGATACTGACGTGATGCTCACAACCGCTGTGCTTGAAGTAGCTGTAATTCCAGCGGTTTGATAATCGGTGTCTGCATTGATTGCGCTTGCGAGGGCAGTGGCAATCGATGTTAAAGAGTCTCCGCCTGCAACTGTGTACGTTTTTGTTTTTGCTCCGCCGGGAAGTGCTGCATCCCGGGCGGTGATGCTGACGGTGTTTCCAGTAGTGACGGTGCCGCCGATGGTTTCTGTGACTATGCCATTTGTACTTGCTCTTACGCTCACGGCTCCAATAGAGATTGGTGCGGTCATGGAAACACGAGTGTTCGACGCTGTTGCCTTAATATTTGCTGTATTTAGAGCAGAGTCGGAATTTATCGCATCTTTCACATGACCGGCTAAGATACTGAGAGTGGTATCACCAGCGACGACAGTGTATTGAACGTTTTGCTTGCCGCCGGATAAGCTGGCATTTGTGACGGTTACATTTACTTTGTCTCCGCTTGTCGGCTTGCCACCGATCCAGAAATTCGCAGCGTTGAGCGGATCTGTTATATACGGATTGTAGAAATAGCTGTTGGTTCCCCAACCATTTTGAACTGTCATCGTGCGCTGATAGTCTAGATCATACGTAAGGCTGACGTCAGATGTTGGATTAACTTCGTTAGTGTAGGCAACTCCCGAAAGGGTGTTGTCTAAATTATATGCGTAGGTAGTGACCTGATTTAAGGCATCCGTCCGCGACTTGAGACGGCTCGTATTGGTTTCGTAAACATAGTCGATATCAGTGGCATCTGCGTAAACTTTCTGAATGACTCTTCCTTGAATGTCGTGATGCCAGGTCGTTGTGTTGTTGTTTCCATCCTTGAGACTCGCTAGCGAACCATAATCACACCATGTGTACTGCGTCTTTCGACCAAGTGGATCTATTTCGGCGATTAATTGATCGAGCGAATCATAGATGCGCTGAGTCCACCTGCCGTTTCTATCTTTCATTAAAACAGCATCGAGCTTGTCATACGTGGTTTTTTCCGTCGTACCGTCCGGATAAGTGGTAAGCGTTGGGCGATTCATTGCATCGTATTGAAAGGACAGCGCATACCCTTCGGAATCCGTCACGGTTTGAACTTGCCCAAAACCATACCAAGTGAAGTTGGTTACATCCGCGGTGCCTGGCATCGGACCATCAATTGTGCTGAGCCTTTTGTTGGCATCATATGTCATCGCGGTGGTATTGCCGGCGGCATCAGTTGTCGAAGTCAGCTGCCCAGCAGAGTTATAGGCATATGTGGTTTTTTGTCCGGAACCATCAATGTAGGTTAGAGGCTTGTGTTGTGCGTTGTAAATCCATTATAGAAGAACGACTCATCCAGGCAACGAATATGCATCGTTACCTTTCCGAAAGGATATAGCGATGATTTTTCTTTGTCTAGGTCTGGAACCTTAATTATGGCAAGGACATTCGGATGTATGTGTCCGGCGATCATCACTTATTGAGTACACACTACATTGAAGTCGTCCGATGTTTTGCTCTTTATCGTTATTTTTTTCGATACAAAGACAATGATGTTGAGGCTTCAGAAGAAGTAGAACTTTCAATGGCAAAGAGTGACATCGGCTTGCAGGAAATGGTCAAAACTTTGGGGTTTGGTCACTGGGCTAGAAAGCCGATACATCAACTGACTTCATCTCCAGGGGCTCGAATGAGTAAATTCCGGCAGGTATTTTGACACCGATTTCCACAATCGGACCATTGAGCAACCAGCTGCGATAATTCCGCGGTCGAAAACCTAATTTGTTCCCATTATTGATTGACTGGCCATGCACATCGGTGTCCAGCATCCATTGCCCTTGCGGACCTTCGCTATAGTCGATCCAACTCTTGGGCTGATTGGCAGAACGCCACACGAGCTGCACTTGTTTTGCAAAATCGGGATTCGACCTCGAACCATCGAATTTGATTACTGCACCGTCAACTGAAAATGGATCGATCGGATCAGTTTTTTTGATCCAAATAAGTTTTGCGTTTTTCGGATTTTCCACGGACACACAAGCCGTGAGGATTTGTTTCTTCAAAACTACAAACTGGTTGCTGTCAAAGGCTTTCAAACCTGCTGGCTTGCTCCACTCGACCCAGCGTTTTTCGTCTTTACTCCATTGCAGCCAATGAGCACCTTTCTTCTCTTCATAGGCGCGTTTCAACAACTCCCTGTCGATGGCATCAGGTGATTCAGGGGCAGGTGCCGAAAACAAGACAATCTTGCCAGTGTAGTCTGCATCGGCAACCGGCGGTCTCAACATACGATGCAAGATTTCCGTGTTGCCTACCATTCCAGCGCCGGAAAAATCCTGGGGCAAATTGAGAAGAACTATCGATTTCACTGCAGGATCTTTTGCGAGATCAATTAGCTGAGACTGCAAAACAGTCATTTGCTTTCCGGCATCAATCCACGGCTCGAGATTGTAGCGAAGACCAGCCACCCACGTAATTTGCAGGACAGTCAAAGAGGCGAGGCCTGTGAGATAGAAAATAGTGCACAAGGCTTTAAATGCATCGCTTCGATCTCTAAGTCTTCCCTGCACCTTCAACATCGGCATCAGGCTCACAGCCATCAAAATGCAGAGGCTGGCAGAGCCGAGAAAAAAGAGTCGGCTTCCGACTAGATTCGGATTTATGTGCCAGATTTGAAATGTCGGCACGACAGATACGACCAACCAGATGGTAAGAAAAGCAAATACGCTCACTCGGCTCAACGGCTGAAACAATCGAAGCAGCATAGAAACGATAGCTGCCGACCAGCCTAAGTTCGCCCATGTGCTTAACAGAGGCAAGGAAGTTACTTCTTCGTTTATTCCAAAGACGATTTTCTTCAAAGTCGGTGCATCAAGAAAGTTGTGCAGCGAATGACGAAAACCGCTGAAGCTCGATGCACCGTAACCTCCAACCAGCGTACCCAACAATAAGGTTCTCAGTCCTGCAAATGCTAGAAGGGCGGCAACGAAAAGAGACGGAAATACAAAACGCTTTCTTGTCTCCAGGCTTTGCCAGCCCAGAGATGCCGGCAAGAGAAGCTCTGCACAAACGATTACTGCAGGCAGAGTTACGGCCATTTCTTTGGAGAAAAGGGAAAGAACGAAACACAATAACGAAAGAACCAAATACTTCTTCTGTCCGATCTTGCGAAATCGAAAATACAGACTGATAGCAGCCAGATAGAACGCCGTGCAGAACAGGTCGACGCGACCAATCACCCAGGCGACCGACTCGACGTGGAGAGGATATACAAGGAAGAGGGCGGAAGCATAAACTGCAGAAGCGATGCGATCGTAAAGGTCTTTGCTATCGACAAGCTGGTAGGCAATCACTCCGCAAAGAAACACACAGACGGAATAAACCAGAAGGTTAGTGACATGGTAACCAACCGGATTAAGTCCATGCGCGAGAAAATCAAGGACGAATGAAGTAGAAATGCCGGGGCGAAAGCTTGTCAGACCGTCGGCTTGGCCGGACCAGTTGCCGGAAAGGGTTCTCACATAACCGGTCAGATCTCCGTGCAGTGCCGCAAATGGATAATCGAGATGGACGAAATCATCGAGAAGAAAACCGATGGTCAGAGTTTTGTTGTACAACAAGAAAACTTGCGCCAATACAACAACAAAGCCGGCAGCAAGAAAAACGACCATCCATTTTTCCAGGCGAAGTTTTTGCCAACAGCTTTTTAGCACTAACAAATCTCAGGAATTCTCAAGACAGCTCAGGAAATCTCAAGATACTGGGGCACTTTCCGAGTGTTCCCCGGCTACGGAGTCTTCCTTGAGAGACAGCGTAATTTTCTTGGTGAGGTCGGCGCTGATGGAGAGCTGCCGAATCACTTTTGCATCGTAGGAGCCGTCGTGCGGCGGCGAAAAGCGGAAGATGTAAACGCCGGAGGGCAAGGTCAATCGGCAAATGCCGTCATCAGGAGTGACGTAATAACCGCGCGGCATTCCGCCCTGGTTGAAGTGCTGTTGTTCGTACTCGTGACCTTCTTCATCGTCTTCAGGAAGTTCTGCTTCGTCATTGCCGTAGGGGGCATATGAGACGCGGCAGCGTGGCACTGTGTGTCCATCCTCGCCTTGAACTTCGAAGCGGACCTGACACCAACCGTGCCAGGTTATATCCACGTTGACCGGCTCGTTTTCTATCTCTACCATCCGCGCATTGATAAAGTCTTTATGCACGACGAGCCAATAACTTCCCGGCGACAAGAATATACAATAGTGTCCATCACCATCCGTGATACCACTGGCAAGAGCTCGGGTAGCCTTGTCGGCATCCAATTGTTTTTCCGAATCGGAATAAACAGAGACTCGAACACCGGGGCGGGCTTGTCCTTGTTCGTCTGAAACGCGCCCCTGAAGAGCAGTCCCTTGCTGAATCTTGACGGCAACGTGAGTGTCGCCGCCGACCACCACCATTTTCGTCCAGGGAGCCAGACCGTTGTGTTCTTGATCGTTGATTATTACTGTCGGCGCATCTTTGGGGTGTGCGGTAACCACAAGCTTGTAATTACCACCAGGAACAGCCGCGGAAAAATGACCTTGCGAGTCGGTTCGAGCCAGGAATTCCGTCTTTCGATCGGCAGCGCGTATGCGCACGAGAGCTTGCGACATTGGCTCGTCTTCGTAGACAACCTGCCCTCTCAAGCGATGTCCTTCCGAGACGGTAAACTTTTTGAAAACACTCTCTCCAACGGTCAGTCCTGTTTCTTTTGTGGAAAACAGGAGTGCACCATCGTCAGGTTCTATGGAAACATCATAGTGTCCGGGCGACACCAGTGCGCGAAAACGTCCGAGCGAGTCAGTAACGCAATGTCCGGTCAAATCCAGCTCTTGCGCCAGGACCTTGTCCTTGAAGTCCATAGAAGACCGAGACGGTGTGACGGAGACATGAGCACGCGCAACCGGCTGCCCGAAAACATCGTGAACTTCGCCGTCGAAATTGACCAGTGGTGGCAAAACAAGATCGAGCTCGTCATCATTTCCGAAAGCCATTACTTGCACAGTCGTGCTGACAAAGGAATGCGACGGATCGGAATTCATCGGAGGTTCAAAAGATGCCTGCTCTTCATCGGCATCGCCTGCGTCATCTTCGAGATCATCATCTTCTTCAGTGCGAAATGCTTTTGTTGAGCGTGCCGCGACGTGGTATTTACCTCGAGGCAATACGAGACTGTAATTGCCGTCTTCATCGGTCTTCGCCGAGGCCTTATAAGAAGAGGGTTCGATCCCCAGAGCAATCACTTCGCAGCGACGCACTGGTTCGCCGGTAGAGGAAGTGACGCTGCCGCTTAAGATGCAGCCGGTGGTCATATTGATATTGCAATTTGTGTTGCTTATGACACGTGCTTCGGCAATTGCTTGTTTGAGAAATCTGGTGGAGGAATCAGGGCTTACTTCCAGGCGATACAAGCCGGAGCGGACATCAAAGCTGAATTCGCCGCGTGTCCCTGTGCGTTGCTCAGCGACCGGAGTGTCGCCGCCATTGCCGTTTCCGGCGCTCATCTGCTGGTAGACATCATAGACATGCACCAGCACGTTTTGCACGGGCAAACCCTGGTGACGTATTTGTCCAGCCAGATTGAATGTCACTTCAGAAGATGCCAAGAGTACCTCGTTTTGTTCACGAACTCTCACCCAACGCAAGATTTTACCGTCTGGACGCGATAATTCATACCCAGAGAGGGGCATCAGTGCCCAAATCTATGCGTGCGATAGCCCCGCGATACAGTTTTAGCATCAATCACATATCGGCTTAGTTTAACGACCGCTGCGATCCCATTAAGCCTCAGCATTGCTGAGATAGCTGTCTTCCACGCAAGAAAAACCGAAGTGCTGCATCGTCTCTTTGATGGCTGCAAATGACCCTGAGATGACTATAAACTCATCCTTTTCCCGTCTGGCACGCGCGGCGTCGACGGCTGCTGCGATGGTCGAAAAACTTTCTCCTTCGGCCCCCAAATCCTTCAAGCAATCTTTCAGGTAATCTTTGCTGTGACTGGATCTTCGCCCCTGCGCCTCGGCCACGAAAACCCTCTCGCCGGCGCGAACCAAACTGTTAAGGACTCGCCTGGCGTCTTTGCTCTCAAAACTGGAAAGCACAAAAAGCGGCTTCAGATCGGGGTAAAGCTGGTCCAACGAAGCTCGCAAAGCCTGCGCTCCGGCAGGATTGTGAGCACCGTCCAGAAGCAAAT
>JBGAVL010000333.1:0-6505 GCA_044228145.1 Obscuribacteraceae bacterium (SeqCode) | reverse complement strand
CCCAAGAGTATGTTGATTTGGAATCTTTGTACTAGTCCGGAAAGAAGCCGTAGCCGTGTCCGTGTACGTTTCTCACTACATCGGTCTCGTTTTCAGCGGCTAACTTTTGACGCAAACGTTTGACACAAGACCGAATCGCCATATCGGTGGATTCAGAGTCTGTCGGCCAGACGCGATTGAGAAGTGCATCAGGAGAAAACAATTCGCGCGGGTGTTTCATGAGAAACTCCAAAAGTGCGAGTTCTTTTGGCAAAAGAGGAATCTTTTTGTTGCCGATGCGCAGGACGCCGCCCTTTCTGTCCAGCTCAAATCGGTCTTGTTTGACATTGTCGTCCCCTTGACCATGCGGCCTGCGCAAAAGCGCCGAAATTCGGGCTGTCAGCTCGCGGGCGTGGAAAGGCTTTGTCAAATAGTCATCGGCGCCGGTGTCGAAGCCCGTCACCTTGTCTGAAATGTCCGAGCGCCCGGTCAGCATGAGGATAGGCGCTTCGCCGCCTGAGTCGCGATATTCCTTGAGAATGTCGATACCCTTCACGCCCGGCAATTCCCAGTCGAGGATGATCATGTCGTAGTCGTAAGTCTTGACTCGTGTGCGCGCGTCTGTGCCATCGTTGACGACCTCACACTGGTGTTTTTCGCGTGAGAGCCAACCCTGAATAATTTCGGCGAGCGCCGTATCGTCTTCTATTACGAGTATTTTGGCCATGGCAAGAGGTTCGATAAGCTATCAAATCATAGCTTACTCAGGACGGCTCGGCATTTGGCCGGCAGGTGCCGCATTTAAGATGAACCAGAATGTGCTGCCCTTGCCTTCTTCCGATTCGACGCCAATCTGCCCATCATGTGCTTCGATAATCGATTTGCAGATGGAAAGCCCCAGCCCGAAGCCCTGCTTTTTGCCGTCAGTGCCGCCTACCTGACGAAAGCGTTCGAACACATATTTGAGTTCGTCGCTGTTAATGCCCACCCCTTCGTCCTTTATCATTACTTTGCAAGTGTCCCCATCGCGCTCGAGTGAGACCGTAACGGTTGATTTGTTGGGAGAGAACTTGAGGGCGTTTGTCAGAATGTTCGTTGTCACCTGCTTAATGCGCGACTCGTCGATGTAAGCGATTACTTCTGTCAGGTCGGCTTTCAATTCTATTTCTCTAGGAATGGCCAGTGCCTCGACCTGCGCCATGCTATTGCGTAAGACTTCAGCCAGATCGGTCTTGGACTTGTCGAGTGACATCGTGCCCGATTCCAGCTTTTCCATTTGAAGAAGGCTATTGGCCAGGATCAGCATTTCTTGCGATGAGCCTTTAGCGCGCCTTACCGATTTCAAAAGATTGTCTGGCATTTGCTCCGCCATCTCGATTTCCACCCAATCAAGAACCATTTGCACTGATGTCAGTGGTGTGCGCAGATCGTGATTGACCATGGCGAAGAAGTCTTGTTTGAGTCTTTCCAATTCTTTTCTGGCACTGATGTCTTGCACGACGCAGTAAAGCGCGCTTTCTTCTTTTGACCAGGATATGCTCCAGGATGTTTCGGACAGCTCGCCGTCTTTGCGTTTGATTTTCGCCTCCGTACGAAATTCAGTGTCTGAGCCGATTGCCTGTGATAGTTCTTCTGCAAATTTCTCCTTGCAATCGTCAGCAATTATTTCGATCACCCTGCGTCCTAGAAATTCGTCGGCTGCATACCCCCAGATTTTTTCCGTGGCCCGG
Organism: Obscuribacteraceae bacterium (SeqCode); assembly: GCA_044228145.1. GTDB lineage: Bacteria > Cyanobacteriota > Vampirovibrionia > Obscuribacterales > Obscuribacteraceae > QKMZ01. Next base: position 4,796 of record JBGAVL010000333.1, on the reverse strand, counting down.
TTTACACTTGTGAAGCTAAGACCTGTATCCAGAGAGCAAATTGCTTCGGCGGCATTTTCCAGCATGGCCCTTTCATGTCTGCGCAAAATTGTCAGGGCATCATGCATCTGGTGATAAACTTTGTCGATCTCGGCTAATTCGTCGCCGCCTGTGATCGGCGCTAATGGTGCAAGACCGGCCGACATTCTTCTTGTGTTGTTCATGAGAATGTCCAGGCGGCGGGTGAATTTTAGATTGACATAAAGTGCTGCGGCAATAGCGATGCCGACGATGAGCATGAGCAAGCCGCAAAGAATTTTGACGGACAGCTCATTGTTCTCGGTCAATTGGCGTTGCAGAGCGTCTTCGTTTGCATTTTCCTGCCTGACCATCTCGTTCATTATTGTGTAGAAGCTGTTGATTCTCGCTCTGGATGTTTTGAGCAATTGAAGAGCACCGAACTTGTCCTTTTCTGCATGAAATTGGCGCAATCGCTCGAAATCTTCCTGCACGCCGTAGACCGCTCTGGTAATTTGCAGCCACTGTTCTTGCTTCTTTATTGATTGAGCGGAAAGCTGCTCGATTATTTTGACTTCGGCAGCGGAGCGGAAATTCAGTTCGCGAATTTTCCTGTCGTCTTGTCGAAGCATTCCAGCGAATTGCAAAAACATCATTTGAGTTCTCTCGAGATGCATCGAGAGAAGCGCATTGATGTGACCGACCATGCTTCTCGATTCAATCAGTTCGGTGCGCGCTTTTTCGGATAGAGAAAAAGTGTGTAGGAGCCAGCCGACCAGACCGACTTCAATAACGACTGGTGCGAGGGCAAGAATCAAGATCTGTCTGGTAAGTTTGATAGGATCTCAACCTTTGAAACCAGACTTAGTATAGCAATTGGCGACGCCGTGCCAGGGTGCAGTAAAGGCAACCTCCGGCTGATTGGTGGTTGCCTAAACTGTGGTCCTTCTCCAAAACTGTGCTTCAGCTGGCTAAGTTTTTCCTGTCCGGGGCGGATTCAGTTGGTTGATAAAGTGGTCAAAACGTCTTTGCAATGCGAACAATTCGGCGCTGGTGATCGGTTGACGGGGCGGAGTTCTTAATTTCTCAGGCATTCTCAGGATTGTTTTTTCCGGCATGAAACCTGCATGTCCAGGGCCCATTGTCTGGACTTCAAATGGTTGGCTTGCCGGTTCAATAAACGTCACAGATGAGACTCCAGCGCCAAGTAATGGATGCAGAGAAGATAACTTTGCGCGTTGGTCAAAAGTTGGTCGCGATCATTAAATGGCGAGGGCGCGTTTTTTCTATGAGAAATTCTATGCGAGTTCTATATGAGTTCGCGCCGAGAACGTTCGTGCGCTCTGGCATGCGCACAAAAATCCAGAATCTTTTCGACCACTTCGCTCACCGTCATTCCGTCGGTGACTACTTCATGGGCATCGGCAGCTCTTTTGAGCGGCGCTATTTCTCTTGTCGAATCGCGTTTATCGCGTTCGACAATCTCTTTGAGCACCGTATCAAAGGAGACGTTTTCCCCTCGTGTCTCGAAGTCTTTCATTCGGCGTTTGGCCCTCTCAGCCGCTGATGCCGTGAGGAAGACCTTCACTTCGGCATTGGGAAGCACGACTGTGCCGATGTCGCGTCCATCCAGCACGACGCCTCCATTCTCAGAGAGCCGTCTTTGCTGCTCCACCAGAGATTCTCGCACCGGGCCGATTGTCGAAAGAGGGCTGACAAGGAGACTGACTTCGCGTGAGCGAATTTCAAAGGTGATGTCTTCGTCGTCAAGAAAGACTTTGAGTTGCGGGCTGCCGTCTGCGCTTGTCTCGTGGACCAGGTCGATTTTGGCATGCATAACGGCTTGCGCAATTTCTTCCGGCTCTTCCATGCTCAAGCCCTTTCTCAAAGCAAGTACAGTGGCAGCTCTGTACATCGCACCTGTGTCCAGGTACAAATAACCGAGTTTTTTTGCCACCAGCCTGGCCACTGTCGATTTGCCGGCGCCTGCCGGACCATCAATTGCTACTTTTAATGCCGTGGCGGTATCAACCATTTTTTGTATATTCAATATCACTTGAAGAGATAAAGCGCGACTCCAATTGCCAACACCACAAGGATAATTACAGCTATGGCCAGCATCGGCATATTGATGCTTATCGCTTCGGGTTTGTCCTTGGAAAGATATTCCGACTGTCTGAGCGCCGGGGAGCCAGTGATGGTTTTGCGCGGGTTGCGGCTTACGCCGGCGTTTTCCACATCCTGTCCGCTGACGATGCCCGGTGGAAACGATTCGTTGTCTATCAGTGGCTGCATCAAAGCCCAGGCCGCTTTGTCCGGAATTTTGTTGGTTTGGGAAACGGTCAGAGGCGGTTGGATGGGCACTTCCTCGTCATCGTCAATATGCACAGGCAAATCGCCAAGCGTGAAATCTTGCCCGAAAACCTTGTCCAGAAGCGCTCTTTCATCAAACAGCTTGGATGGATTGTCGGGCAGATGCGGCATGGTTTTGAGCAACATATCGATTTCAATATGCAAATTGGGCTGCAATTCAATTGAATCGCCGGCCTTTGCATTGAGCAGAGTGAAATTTCCCTCGTTTACTGAAAGCAGAAGCCGGAGCGCTGTGTAGCCAGTTTCAACACTGTCGACAACGGAGGCGGCCGTCACGTATTTGCCGCCGTCAATTGCGATCTTGCCTGCCAACCCATCGCGCTGTCTGTTGATGCGCAAGATTTTCATGCCGGGCGTTGGTTCGGTTTTCACGCGCAGCAAGACGTCCTTCATGGCAATTTGATCTGACAATCGACCTTCGAAAATCAGATCCACTTTGCTGCCGTCCTCTTATGTCTTAGCGCTTTCCTGAGTCTACGTGTTCTTCGGGGCCTTGAGGTGCAAGATACCCATAAGCCAGTCGGCAAAGGAAACTCCTTGCGCGGATTCAGCTGCTGTCTTCTGCGCTTCGGAAAGCGGAGTACCACTGGCGGTCAGATGAATGATCTTGGCGACTTCATCATCTTCGGGAAACCTGCCGAGTTTACTCTTCGAAAAGATAAGCTCGCCTCTGTCCTCAATTTCGAAGACACCACCGCTTGACTTGACAAGCTCCGAATCCTCAGAAAACTGACTTTCCAATTCCGCTGCCAACCTGACAGCTCTGGCTTGATAGCCTCAAGCTCCGCAGTATGTAATCTTGAACCTTTTGATTGTGGATGCCATAAACCCTCCTTGATTCCGCCGGCGTCTGTTTTAAGACACCATCATGTTATCTTACCGCCCCCAACTTGCGCGCGCAGGAATTGCTTTCTCTGGGATTATTCAAACACAAAGGCGAAAAAGGCAGGAGCTCCGCCATCTTGGCTGCTTGGACAATAAATCCTTAGCGCCTTGCCGGCGAAGCCGGCGCTCCCAACGCTTAGTCAGTGGCTGCTGGAAGCCGGCGCTCCAAGCGCGAACAATTATGGAAAACGGCGAAACAGGCGTTTCCACCAGGGCAAGCTCAAATATGCTTCGTACTGGTGTTTGAAGGAAACCAGCTCGCGCTGGGCATTGATGAGCTCGTCTTTGAGCAGCTGCGTATTGTGCTGATTGGTTTCCAGAAGGCGCATAGAATTCGTCATTTCGTTGAGCATGCGCAAATCTTCGACATGCTGGCGAGTTTCATCGGCAAGTGCTTTGTGCACTTTGACCAGTTCTTTGAGCAATTGCTCCACTTCTTCTGAGCGGTCGATGATGATGGTCGAGTTGTCGAGCCCATCGTCGGAGTGCTTGATTACAAAGCCTTCTTTTGGTTTGGTGGTGGGAAGAGCTAAATTCAGCGCTTCTTCCAGTAAATTGGGTATCAAGTCGTCACCTTCGATGTCTCTTTCCTGCTCTTCGTCTCTTGAGCGATGTCTAACTTTGAAGCTGTCGGGCGGAATTACGCGCCATTCGTCATTTCCGTCGATTGAAATTTTCTTGGCTATCCAGCCTTCCGGGAGTTTGTTGCCCCAGCGACCGAGGATGCTGCGTTCGAGCGCTCTGACCGAGCGTCCTAAAAGATAGGAGGCTTCTTTGATGGTCAGGGCCGGCCGGGCCAGCTCTTCATCGCTGATTTGCTCTGCAAGTAGTTCAGAAATTGTCTCCGAGTCGCCCTCTTCAAGCCGTTGTGCGGCTGATTTCGCTCTTGCTTCCAGTTCACTTTCCAGTTCGCTGTGCGTGAGTGTTTTCTTTTCCAACTCGGTTGTTTCGACCATCTTCTACCTCTAATTTTCCTCGAATTTTCTTTCAGGGTCCCAAAGTCACTGAGTCCTGACCGGGAACCTGGCAGCGTTTCATGATCTTACGTGCTGTCCAAGCCAGCAAGTTGCAGGCGCTCCTGCTGCCGGACTCTATTTTAGCGGGTTTGTCATGAGGAGCTGCGCTGTATGAAGCGCAGCTGCATAGAAAGTTTCTCATCAGAAACTGAGAAGGGCGGCAGACCTGCTGCCCCCCTTCTCGAATATTGGCTCAATGAGCCGTTTTGTCAGTCGACTGCCGGCGTAGATTTGCCGTCTACTTGATCAGTCTGGATTCAACAGCGGCCCAATCGATATTGCTGAAAAATGCTTCGATGTATTTTGGTCTCTCTGCCGGTTTATAGTCGAGCAGGAAAGCATGTTCCCAGGCATCCATCACCAAGATCGGCTTGAAGCCGGCGATATTGCCTTCTTCATGCAGGGTGATCCAGTGATTGGAAAGGCGTCCGGTGTAGGGGTCTTGGTAACATACTGCCCAACCGACACCACGCAAGGTCCCGATGCTGACGAAGTCTTTTTTCCAAGTCTCAAAATCACCGAAGC
>JBGAVL010000332.1:0-6532 GCA_044228145.1 Obscuribacteraceae bacterium (SeqCode) | reverse complement strand
AGCACAAACTCTACTCTCTTGTCATGGATCACACTAATCCGCGTCGCTAAGTACGGCACAAAAGAGAGCGCGAACAGCAACAACAGAATCGGTCTTAGCAACATGGCTATTCAACTCAGGAATGGGTCCGAACATGCTACTCAAATGACTGTATTGATGGTAATCCGCTCCGTCAGTTAGCAAACTGTCTGAGTGAAACACTTTCTGAACTGATTGCCTGCAGAACACGTGCAATTCGCCATCGCTAAGATCAGTACCAGCGAGGACTATTCTCATGCTACCGCTTTTAAAAGTGTGCTCTTCAGCTATTGCTGCGATCCTGGGACTCGTTTTCGGACCGCTCGTGCATGCAACTGTTCATATGAAGCGTTTTCTAGAAGACTGCCTTCCCAAGCCTTTCAATCACATCACAGTAATAGTACTTGAAATGATTGCGATACCCTTGTTAGTCTGGCCAGTCTCACTTCCTTTAGTGACTGTCGGCCTATTCGCTTTTTGGGGTCACGCTGATTCCTTCCTCGAACTGATGAGAGCGGGCAGTCCAGCCTTAACACTTGTTGTTCTGAGACTAGTGTTAGCGGCGGAGAAAAAGCGCTGCTTTTGGGGTGAAGAAGCGGAAGCAGCATGACTCCCGAGACGAGTTCCAAATGGAAAGCCCCTGACTTTAGTCAGGGGCTTTCCATTTAGTGCTGAGCGTCTCAGGCAGTTTTGCGTTTAGATTTGCGCTCTTTCAGCTTTAGAGCCGCGCGCTCCTTTGCTTCGCGATTGCGGAAGGACTCACCATCGATGGACAGCACCTCCGACTTGTGGACAAGGCGATCTACAAGAGTGACAACGCACGCAGCATGTGGAAAGACTTCGCTCCATTCCTCGAATACTCGATTCGTCGTCACGATTGTTGCTTTCTTCATGTAGCGGGCATTGAGCACTTCGTAGAGAAGATCTGCAAAGTTGTTTGCATAACTCATATAGCCGACTTCGTCGATGACAAGCAAGTCCACACCGGTGTACTTTTTCAGACAGCGCTGACGAGAACTGGCACTTTCCTTTTCGGCAAGTTCGCTGAGCATTTGGCTGGCGGGAGTAAAACGCGTGCTGTAGCCTGCCATTAGCGCCTGATATGCAAGATTTTTTGCGATCATCGATTTGCCGACGCCGTTTGGTCCTCTCAAGACCACGTTGACTGTTTCTTTGATGAAATCAAGTTGCATGAGTTCCTCTATTGCTTCGCGATCAATTTCCCGCGGCCATTTCCAGTCGAATTCGCACAGCGGCTTGAATTCTCCGATACGCGCCTCTCGAATACGGCGTTCAAAGCTGCGCTGTTGACGCACTTCATCTTCCTTGTCGAGCAATGTCTTGATCCATGGCTGCCCGGCGAATTCATCCCAGTGAGTAATGAGCGCCCGAATACCTAGTTTGCGTGCGCGTTGTTTGAGGTCATCCATTGTTATTCTCCTTTTGATGCATCTGTCAGATTGTCATAGGTTGCCAGCGAATGCGGCTTGATATTCGTGCTCGTTGCACTGATATGCGACGGCAATGAAAGATGAATCGGCGGTGCCAACCCCTTTCCTTTGCGCCGTTGTTCAAGGATTTGTCTCACTGTCGAATAGTGAGAGGAACCACATGCCAGCGTTTCCTTGATTGCTGTCTCTAATTCCGCAGCACCGTACAGTTCCAACAGCTGCAATAAATTCTTGGTGACAAAACCCAGATTGCTTCCTCGCAACGCCGTTGCTTCCATCAGCGCTTTTGCTGACGGCGCAGCGTAATGCAAACGGTCGAACGCTCGATGCTTCCTTCCTGCTCTCTTGCTTTCTTTTAACTCCGCAATGTGCTCTTCATCTTCAATCTGGCAACCTTTGTCGAAACAGCGTGGATGCTCGGCGACGATACTGCCCTGATAGCTGATAGTCACAGTGTTCAGATCCGCCATCACCAAAACCGTTTTGCCAACAACATGCGGAGATACCGAATAATCATTTAGATCAAATCGAACATATGGCGTTTTCCCGACCTTCGCCTGCGTATGCTCGCGTGCATAGAATGGGTTGGCCAGCAGTGGCAAGAGTTGCTCCCGCTCTTCAAGAAAGGCTTGACCTACCGTTTTGTTTTTGTCCTCCGGACAGCGGCGATCTGCAGCGATACCAGTGCACCACTCCATGGCTTGTCTGTTTAGATCATTGAGATCCTTCCATTCACGTGCCGCAAAAAACGATGTGCGCACATACTGAATTGCACGTTCCACTCTCCCTTTTTCATTTCCGCGCGCCGGCGCCACCGGCTTCGGCGCAAAGCGATAATGCGCCGCTACCTCAAGCAAGTCAGGATTGAAACGTATTGCATCACCAGCTCTCTCCAGTACAGCACTCTTCAAATTGTCGAACAGTATTTCTCTGGGCACGCCCGTGAAGAAATTGAATGCTTGTACGTGCCCGTCCAGAAAATTCGCAGTCGATGCACCTGGATAAAAGCGAAGAAAAATCTGGCGCGACCACGACAACACCATAACGAAGGCAAGAAGACGGCGCTCAGCATTGCCGACTTTGAATTTGCCGAAGTGCGCCCAATCTACTTGCGCCTGCTCACCGGGCAGCGTACGCAGCCGCATGAAAGCCTCTACTGGCCTCGGTCGATAGCGAGCGACAATGTCCGCGAAGTGATCGTACCCGCCTTTGTATCCGCGTGCCCGCACCATCTCCCAGATTCGGCGCGCAGTGATTTTCGGATACTTCTCTAGCGTGCTTCTGATGACACCCATGTACGGATCTGCAATGGACCTTCGCACATGCAGACGCTGCGGCTCAATACCATTGCGCTCAAGCGCTCGTTTGACCGTTGAGTGATGTATATGCAATTGCCTGGCGATCGTATGCGGTAGCCAGTGCTCAGCATGGAATAGGCGAAGGATCTCCATCTCTGTTTCCTTTGTGATTGGCATGCTTTCTGCCTCCTCGTCGTTTCGGTATTCGACGACCGCGCCGCCATGGCTCAAAACGCGCAAAAGCGCCGCACGGCATATCGCAGCTTTGGCAGCGGATTTCCGCTCCTGCGTTCCTGTGCGCTGTAGTCGTGTTGATCTGTCGAGTGATCGTCGGACGAACAATGACAGAGTCCGATGGCGCAGGTGAACCCTGATGCGTCACTTTTCTTTGCTGTATATTCAATCGATATGCGCGCTGGCGCGCAGCGTGACGTACAGCACCCTGAAAAGTCAGCTGATAGCGCCGCCCGGCTTCTCTGACGCTTTGGCGCCGGCTCTCGGCGGCACACTGCACTGAGCAATAAATATTGCCCCGGTCACAAGACAGGCAAAGGCGCACCTGGGCGCTGCACCGCGCACAATTAAACAAACGAAAGCCAGGATCGCCCAATCATTTAGCCAAGCGACTGGACAGGAGGGGCTAGATCGGCGACACTCTAAACGTCGTCGCCCAATCGACGGCTCTGGAGATTCGAGGTACCATCTCGGATCTCTTTCGCTTTGGCACAAAATACTCTTTCAGACGGCTCTTCTCAGAACAATCGAGCCGATCGATATACGTTCGGCGAAGTGACGCACTGTGAACACTTCACCCGATTATGCGCGCTTTTTCATCCCGGCCGACAGTATGTGATCGCCTCGCCGAGTTTTGTCTTCGGAAGCACAGAATGTTTCGCTTCATCCAACCAGGCTTTGAGAAGTTCAATTTTCGGCTTGGCCAGACGTTGACGAATATCGATGCGCTCTTCTGCAGTCAAAGTTGCAGCGACGCGCTCGATGTCGAAGAGGCTTTTGATGACGCCCATCGGGAGTGCGGCAGCTGCCGGCTCGTCCTTCCAGGCGTCCTCGAAGTAGCAGTGCACGTGCGCCCAGCAATTTGCAGAGGTCGCACCTTCTTCGATGATGCCGTTGAATTTATTGGTGCCGTCTGTTTGCAGAATTCCTTTGTATCCTTTGAGAATTCGCTCCGGGTAAAGAGAGTGCTCGGTGTCGGAATAGTCGTAGAAGATGTATGGCCGTCCGGCATCGCCGCGGTATACCCAAATGTATGCTCGGTGCGTCTTACCGAGTCCCTTTTTGATCACCGGCATCGTTGTGGCATCGGACTGAATGACGCGGCCGTCCAGTATCCGCATTTTCATTCGTTGCACGATCGGCTCGAGCAACTGTGCGACCTCTTGCAGCCAACGAGACATGGACGAGCGGTTGATTGGAATTTCGAGCTGTTCGAAAACCTGCTCTTGCCTGTAGAGAGGAAGGTGAAGCCAGAATTTGTCGGTGGCTATCTTTGCCAGAAGTCCAGGACCGGCTTTTCCCTTGTCGATTGGCTGGTAGGGCTTTTGTGCGGTGACCATCTTTCCTCCGCACTGCTTGCATGCATACTTAAACATGATGTGCTCGATGTTCTCGAAAAGCGAGCGCATGAATTCAATCTGGTGAGAGATTTCAAAACCGACAACCTGCCTTTGTTCACCACAGCAAGGACAGAGCAATTCTTCGTCTGTGAGGCGATGCTCTTCCTTTCTGGTTTCAATGGCGGTGGAGGAGGTTTTGCGACCACCACCGTGCTTCGATTCTTCAACAATATTCAATCGCTGTTTTTCGGACTCCAGCTCGCTGACGGTCTGGGTATGGATTGCTTTTCCAGTTCCAGTGAGAAGCGTTGCATCGACCTTGGCGGATTTTTGCCCGAACGAGGCCCGGTTGCGACGGCTGAGTTGTTTTTCCAATTCGGCGATTCTGGCGAAGAGCTCTTTGATCAGGGCATGGCAGTCTGCGATGTTATCGGGCAGACTTTCAGGTGTTGGGGCATCGGCTTTAGGAGTCTTTCTCGGCATGATTTTTCACCTGCTATCCATACCACTATACTATACAGTAACGCATCGTATGTGATACCACTTCTGCAATTAAGATCTGGTCATTTTCGCAAAGTCTTTTTCGATGCTTTGAGCGTCGCAGAATGCACATTATGTTTCAGACCTTGTCAAAATCGCACTGGAAGCCGGCCAAGTGGACATCGCCTGCTGAAGGGCGGGTGGAATTTGTTAATGACAAGGAGTCGTCGACGCTAGATGTGTTCTCATGATTGTTAAACCGAAGTCAAGCATGCAGGCAACCAGGTACGCTACTGGTGGTGTGATTGGTTTGTGCCGGCCGCGCATGAAAAGAGCAAAGAAAAGTCAGCAGGCGCCTTTAAAAGACTATGCTCCTGGCGCTGTCCAGATTGGCGGAGTCGATGGCCGATGGCTGTCGATTGAAGCGTTGCTGGCGGCGGATACTGCCGAGATCGATGCCATCCAGGATCATGCGCAGCGTAGAAGGATCAATTTCGAGCCCAGCCGATGAGAAGTTCTGCAGATCTGGAAATTGAAATGTGCCTTTTTGCAAAAGCTTGTACCACATTGCAAAGCCGTCGCCATCCCAATAGATCGCCTTAATACGATCGCCGCGCTTATTTTTGAACACGAACAAGTAGCCGGAAAGCGGATCAAGATGCATGGACGTGATGATGACACCACGAAGAGAATTGAAGCTCTTTTGCATGTTGATGTCCTCTGTACAGAGAAAAATTCTTACCTGTCCGAATGCGCTTATCATTGCGAGATTTCCCGAAGCGCGGAAACAATCGCCCGCAAAGTTTCAACGCCGGCGCCTTTGAATATGCGCACTGTTCTTCGCTCAAGATCGATCTCTGCAACCGGTGCATCTGTAGCCTCAACCGCCTGTGGCGATTCTATTCCATTTGAAATTTGCACGAATGGACTTGGGTTAGCGCGTGCACAATTGAGCGAACGTTTTCTGTCACGGTCAAATATTTCTCGCTTCCACCAGGACAGCGAGCACTGAGTCAGTCCACGTTGCCTGCAAAATTCCGCCTGTGTTAGACCGCTTTCCGCCAGCAAGGCAAGGTTTTTTCTCCAAAACCGCTCCTTTCTTACATCGCGCTTGGGTTTTGGTTTCACGACTTCCGCCCGCTTATCGACTACAATCTAATCGAACAACGGTTGCCGCGGAATTACAATTACGTGGTTCCTGCAACGCTTTCCTAGTGACGCTGATTCACGACACGATTTTGGAGGGGAATGCCTTTAAGCCGCGGCTGGGCCCGATTGTTTTGCATTGGGCGCCCTTGCCTTTTTTTTAGGGCACCCCTATTAGGGCTCATGGGCGCACCGATACGAGAAATCGGCGCCTGCGGCCCTTATCCTGCCTCCGGACCTAACGGGCAAAGGCAAAACAGAGAATTATGGGGTACCTGCTCCAATTTTCGCTGCGAAATCCATTTGAGAATCCCCCCGCCCCCATCTGCCGCTCTGCCCGAATACCAGAGAGCAAGGGCCCCGGCGTCAAGACTTGCGCAGCAACCCGCAGGGCTTGGTCTTTACGCTGGGTGCTCTCTGGTTGGCTATTCGCCGGGCAGAATTGAAGGGGGGCTACCGTAGCGGAAATTTGCTTAGCGTATGTTTTCGTTCCATTGATCCCCAGACCCGAATCTTGCAGCTTAGTTTTGAGATCCCCTGAGTCTGAATCCAAACAAAGCGGATT
>JBGAVL010000331.1:0-6599 GCA_044228145.1 Obscuribacteraceae bacterium (SeqCode) | reverse complement strand
CCGGTGCATCACCCAGGTAATATGCCTGCGTCCCGGTAATTGAAAGTCCAGAATTTCGTGCGCAAGCAAGCACAAGTTCTCTGGGAATTTGAGCATCAAAGAAAGCCCGTAAGTGAAGCCCGGAGGTGTTTCGGTTGATGGTCAAAAGTCCGCTCAGGTTTATCATCAAGCCGTGCACAGCTGTTTGCCTGCGTGAGGTAAATTTCTTACGCATCTCTCTGACATGCCGTTCGAAGTGACCTTCGTTGATCAAGTCAGCCAGCACCAGCTGTTCGATAATCGGCAAATCACGATCGAGCATGTATTTTGCCGCGCGCATTATTTCGGTGGTCAAATTGGCCGGTAGAATAACAAACCCCATGCGGATCAATGGGCAAAGCGAACGCCAGAATGTCGATTGATAAATGACATTGTTGCCGGAATCAAGCGCAAAAAGTGTCGGTATCGGTTCGCTGCCGTAGCGGTATTCATTTTCGACATCATCTTCCCAGATGACTGCATTTGTCAGGTTTGCCCATGCAACGAGCTGTTTTCGTCTGGGCAAGGATAAGATAGCGCCGGTCGGATCTTGATGTGAAGGTGTCACGTACACCATGTTTATCGGCTTTTCCAGAGCAGTCAGTGCTTGCACCTGCAGTCCATTTTCGTCCACAGGTATAGGCAATATGCGCGCGTCGTGAAGTTGGAAAATCTGTCTTGGTTGCGAATAGCCGGGATGTTCGACGGCGACGAGATCGCCTTGCTGCACAAACAGACGACAGTAAAGATCCAGCATTTGCTGGCTCGGACGAGAAGTGATCACAATCTGTTCGGGGCTGCACTTAATTGCACGCGCGCGCAAAACATATTTGGCAATTGCTTCACGCAAGTCCGGATGTCCGAAGGGATCGCCGGAATAGGCAAGCAAACTCGGATCTTCAAAACGGCTGTGTTTGGCCATGGCGCGTTTGATTGCCGGCAATGGCAAATCCGCCAGTGATGGCATCTGATGCCTGAGCGCCTGTGCCGTTTTTTGATGTGCAAGAACGTCTACTTCCAGCCGCATCACCTTTTCTATCATCGGTGTTTGACGAATGGTTTCTTTCTGTTTTTGTTCGAGTGTTTCAGTACTGGCTTTATTACCCCTGTCCGCCGCATTTTCCATGGCTTTGCGGACAAAGGCGCCTTTGCCTATGATTGCCTCAATGCAACCTTCATCAATAAGCGTCTGATAGCACTGATGCGCGGTATTGCGAGATACGTTTGCCAGCTCGCAGAGCACGCGCACGGACGGAATTTTTTCGCCAGGGCGCAGACGTCCATCTGATATGGCTGTCTTTATTGCAGTGGCGAGACTGCGATAAAGAGGCACATCAGGGTGGCGCTCAAAGGTGATGACAAATTCCATGCAGGTTGCCCGAGAGTTGGGTTGTGGCAATTAGAGCACAACGCGGCCGGCTCGCAGATGGGAGAACTACGGCGCTCTGGGAGGATCACCATGGTGTGCCGCCGGCTGGCATATGCATAATTCAAATCAACCTAGTCGTTTTTCATCTCGCGCAACATGACCGATTCCCCGGAAAACATTCAAAAAAGCCCTGATAAGGCCGTATCCAGCAATGGCTGGTTGAGCGCCGAGTCCATGTCTGAATTCGCCTCCAGTCTTTCCGCCAGCGTGACCGGGGCTGTGACATTCAGCGTGCTCGCCGCATCCAAGCGCACACCTCTGGCCATACCTGTAGCCTTGCTGTCCGGAGGGGTGACAAAACTCGGTGTCAAATCGGGACTGGAGCATGCATTCGTAGACGAGAAAGACAGAACAGCCGGCATCCAAGACATCGGCTGGGGTGCGGTGGATGCTGTCGCCGGCATCGTCGGCATGAAGGCTGACCAATTCGCATCCGGCAAGTTCAAGCAAGCAATTGCACGTCAGGCTCTCGGTTCCAACATCTCCAAAGAGATGGGCGAAACAGCAGGCAAGCAACTGATTGCCGACAACGTTTTCACCGGCATCAAACATAGCCTGGTGAGAGGTGTGGCGGGAGGCAGCGCCGGAACTTTTGCGTGGAGCCTTCCCCATCGCATAGTCGAAAATGCCGGAGAACTCCAGGCTAATCCAAGCGCAGGCGCTCTAAATGTTTCCAAACAGGTTTTACTCGACACGGCGGTAGGTGCCGCTTTCGGCGGTGTTATCTCGGGAACCGCAACAAGCGTGTTGCGTGGGAACGAACTTTTCGCGCGCGCACAAAATGCGTTTAAACCCGGAGAAGATCTATTACAAATAAGAACGCTTCACCTTAACGATTTCCACAGCCAAAACGATCAATTGGCTGCTATCAAGGTTGTTTCAGATAGGCTGAGGGCTGATGCCACCAAGCGCGGCATGCCGTCTCAGTTTGTAACTGTTGGCGACCTGGAAGGATGCAACGTCCAGTACATTTCGACTAAAGCGGGAATGCCGGAAAACGCCGCGTTTATGAAAATGGGCGTCACCAAGTTCGTCCCCGGCAACCACACCTACGACCTGGGAAGCGGTTTCAACGTGCCCGGCTATGCTCGCACAATGTCTACTTTACTTGGTGAGAATCCCAATGCAAGTTTGATCGCGACAAACCTGGACCTGTCTGCGTTTCCTGACTATCAGAAGATAGCGCGAAAGTTCACCATCGACACGATACAAGGACCCAGAGGACCCGAGAAGGTAGCGACACTCGGATTAGTCACCAGAGAAGGCACCGCCCTTGGTGACGTGCCGGGCATCGGCTACAAAGACATTGTTCAAGCCGGTTCAAACGGACGCTGGCTCGGTCAGCTCGATCTTGCCATTCGTGCCGATGGTTCGGCACATCGATTCAACACATTCGGACGAATGCATGCAATTATGCCTGGAGCGCCGAGAGATGCGGCATTGGATGGATTTGTTCTGTCGCAAACAGCTGAACTCAATGCCCTCAGAAGCACGAATTACAACGCTCGTATTGTCGGTGATATAAGCGCAGACAACTTGCGCAAAGGCGAGAGCCAATTGGGCAACTTGGTTTCAGACGCGATCGATGCTCAAGTCCAAGCAGACGCGGTTGTGACGCACTCCGGATGGATGCGCAGAGGTCTTGAGACTAACGTCGATCCAGTCACAGGTAAAATCGTAAAACCTGTCACGCGCGAGACAGTCGCCGACATATTCAAGAGCGGCGGCAATGCCGAACTGGAAAAGGGTGAATTGCATGTCTACAAAATGACTGGCGAAGAATTGCGTCGAGTGCTCGAATTTAGCGCCAGACGAGGTGAAGTGCCGAAGGCTCCGACATTAGGGCAGATGATAGGCAATGCCTTCTCAGACAAGCCTCTCAATGCGCAAACAGAAGGGCATGGATACTTCTCACAAGTCGCCGGTCTCAAGTACGATTTTGACTTATCCAAACAAGCTGGAAATCGCATCAGCAACATCTCCATACGCAACGGTAATGCCGGCTATGTGCCGCTGGACGCCACCCGTGAATACTCAATTGCTTCCAGGCAGTTTATCTTCGACAAATGGTCGAAGGCCGGAATCTTTGACGGCAGGATGGTTCAACAAACTCCGGTAGGCAAATCGCCGATTGAGATGGTGGGCGAGTATATTCGCAATCGCGAAATTAATTCTCTAACCTTCAGCCCTGAAGGCCGAATCCGTGATATGACGCCAACAATCAGCGAATTACCGTATAAGATCGGCTTTTCGATCCTGACTCCATCGTTTGTGAAAACATCTGTGTCACAAAAATAGCGAACTATAAGAATTAACCTCACAAGGCTGAATTAAAGGATCTTTGGGATTCCTACCATATGCCTCTTGAGATCTTAAACATATACTCAATCCACTAAGCTGAAGCCGCATACAACGGGCTGAGGCGAAGCGTTTCTCTCTCTCAGCGCAATGAACGAAATTTCCCCACCACCAACCAGTCAACTACTGGACGGAAAGGCAGCAATTGCCTCGACGGATCAGGCTGACACAAGCAAACGTCTGCACGAAGATGTGCTGACTCATATTACTAAGTCTGCTGTTAAGTCGGTTTCCGACACGTTCAATTTCGGCCTCAGTGAAGAGACAAGCACTAGCACTGCAACCTGGGTTGTGAGAGCAGCGAAGAGCGTGCCGCTTTTCGTTCCTGCCGGTCGCGGCATGCGCGCAGCGCTCACCTACGGCTCGGCAGCCGGGCTGTATGGAGCTTCAGAAGTTAAGTGGGGAGACCGCGCCGACAACATGGGCAAAGATGCCATATTGGGCGGTTTGAAAGGCATTGCCATGAAAGGCAGCATGGACTTGATTGGCGCCAAGATGCATCAGTCCGGTCTCGACAAAAAATTCTGGGCTGCTCCCGCGCAGGGTGTCGCATTCGGTGTTACTGGAACTGCAACCGAAACTGGACTTTCGCGCTCCACATACCATGACGAGAACGGTAAGTTTCAGGGCATCGGATACGGGCTCAGGAAGACTGCTGAGGCGACAGCCAACGTACAAAACCTGGCTATCGGTGCTGCCACCTTTACTCTGGGCGCAGGCGGCATGAAGTTGTTGCAGACATCTGCAATTGCCAAAGCAGCTCCGGGGCTCGTCGGCAACAGAATTTTCCAGAACAGCGCCACAGGTTTTTCTTTCGGTGCATTCTCGGGTATGGCCGAAGAAGCGCAAAAACAAATCATTGAAGGCAAGTTCAGCGGCTGGGAATTGCACAAATTCGATTACGGCAAGATTGGCAAGCACGGTTTGTTCGCCGCCACAAGCGATGCATTCGGCGCAGCCATCGGCGCGAAGATCGGCTTGCCGCGCGTTGCTGAACAAACAAATGCTATCGAGAAAGAAGCAAGCGCGAAAAGAGAAACTGCAAACGAACAGGCAAAGGAAGTGCATAGTGATGCTGTCGCGCCTGTAAAACCGAATACGCCCGCAGAGATAATTAGATTTGAAACGCCAGTTGGAAATGTCGAGAACGTAGCACGCATCGACAAGCCATCTGGGCAGACCATCAAAGATCAAGCTCATTTGAATGAGATTGTGGAAGCACCGCTCAGAAAAGCAGTAGCAGACCTCTGGGACAAGAATATCAACACCTCAGGCTCCGGCGTATTCCATCAAGGTGAGCGTCGCTGGTCGGCGCTTGGCTCTAATATCCATATCGGCGAATACCAACCGCCTTATTACATAATCAAGCTGGGCAAAGACATTCGGCATTACGAGCCCGTTGTCGATCCGCGCGTTACACCTCCGGAAACACAACAGCCGAATGGTCAGAAGACTGCATATGTAGTCATCGACGAGCTTTACTTGTCGCCTGAAAATCAAGTAATTGCGCGCCGACTCGGGCGTACCCGTGAGGACGGCAAACTCGAAATACATGTCCCGGTCGAGCCCAACACTCCGGCAAAACAAGTCGAGCAAGCCATGCTTGCACTAGCCAGCCAGTTCAAACCGCAGGAGATGACCTGGGGTTTCACGACTCCCCTCGATTTCTACCGCAAATCGGAGAAAACGGAAACCGGTATACCCACTGATGCGTGGATGTCTCAAAAGGTCAATTCTCCTGAGTTCAAAGAGCAAGGACTGGTCTACGATCAACAACACAATTTGATCTTCCATTCCAAAGAGCTGGCGGCAAAATTCAGTGCTGCGCCTCCGTCCGAACCTACCTGGTATCGCGGACCGGAAACCTTCGGCACTTTCTCTCGCGGCGGATGGCGTCAGGCATACAATCAAGTCGCAGTCCACCTCTACACTCCGGAAGGTCAAGGTGTGGCGCGACCGACTCCGACAACTGCCCGCATGCAAGAGAGAAACTTCGATATTGCCGATCTGATGAAACCGGAACATGCCCAATATTATTTGTCCAGCAAGGAACGTTTCTTTGAACTATTCGGCACCAAAGCCTACGACGCGCTTGCCGATCGCCACTGGCTGGAATTGCGCAACCAATCATTCGAATCAGTGGAGAAGCACTGGCCGGCTGCTTCGGTCGAGAAAGACCGGGCGCTGGCATTGGGAACTACCCTGCTTGCACGCGCTACCGAACGGCACGGATACTTCAAGCCGGAAGAAGCCCATTTGATAGAACTAATGATTCCGAAATACCTGTGGAGAGATCCGGCCGGTCGTCGGCTGAGCCTGGACGAAGTGCTCTATCAGGTCAACAAGGTCTATTTCGACATGTTTCAGGCGGTCAATTTCCCGGCTGCTCCATTCGACCACAACTTCGGCAAGAAAATGGTTGATTACATTGCCGGCCCGGATGGCGACAGAGCGACAGACAAGAGAGAGTATTATCACAGCAGAAAGCTGTCTCTGGATGGCGTCATGTCTAATGGCTGGGACATGAAAGTCGCTCCACGCTATGTTCCGTTGCTTAGAGACGTTATGCAGAAACAGAGCGAAGGAATGATTCCCGAACGGTTTGAAAAAACCACAGGCGAAGACGGAATGGATGTTTATACACCTGTCTATCGCCGCGCTACTGTCGAAGAAAAGAGCATTCCGATCTCGGAACTTGTGAAGAACCTGAAGATCGTTGACTACGGATTCAAGAACAACAATGGTCCCGTGTTGGGCAAGGTGTCTCTGGCAAGCCACGATGTTCACGATCATG
>JBGAVL010000330.1:0-6615 GCA_044228145.1 Obscuribacteraceae bacterium (SeqCode) | reverse complement strand
CGTTGGAACTCAACCCGAAAAATCATGATGCTCGCATCGGCCTGGCTCTGGCGTATCAGAAACGAGGCGATGCCGACGACGCTGTCACTGAATTGAAAAAAGTTCTTGAAGATGGCCCTAACAACGCCACTGCGAAAAAATATCTGAAAGAGCTTGATACTGCGGCGCGTTGACAGCACGAAGAATCTCCCGAGAGAAATTCTTGCTTTTGAATTGAACTTTTTGCCTGGGGCGAACGTATTACCTAGTACATAGCAAATTCGATTTCCAAGAGAGGGAGGTCTGTATGTTCGCGCGCGTATTTTCTGGCGGATTGCAAGGTGTTGATGCCTACAGGATCGAAGTAGAGGTCGATTGCTCGGGCGGCATTGGTCAAATTCAAATTGTCGGTTTGCCTGATGCCTCAGTAAAGGAATCACAGGAAAGGGTGAGAGCAGCAATAAAGTCTTGTTCTTTTTTGATGCCTCCTGCAAAAAAGTGGGTGGTCAATATGGCTCCTGCCGACACCAGAAAGGAAGGACCTTTATACGATCTGCCGATCGCCATAGGCATTCTGGCGTCGACCGGACTGATCAACAGAGAGCATATTTCAAAGTTCTGGTTTGTAGGCGAGCTTGGACTGGACGGATCGGTGCGAGCTGTCACAGGTATTTTGCCGATTGTGATAGCCGCAAAAGCACAAGGCGCAGAAGCAATTGTAGTGCCGGAAATCAATGCCGAGGAAGCATCGCTTGTTGAAGGCATAAAAGTATATGCGGTAGGTCATTTGCTTCAGGCATGTTTATTGATGAACGAGCCGGAAAGTCTGATGCCTCATCAGCTTAACGCCCGTGCGAAATTTGAAAACCGCAGCAGGCGCCGAAAGCAATTTGGCGATCTGGTGGAGGTGAAAGGGCAGAATCACGCCAAAAGGGCCCTGGAAATTGCTGCTGCCGGCAGGCACAACATGCTGATGATCGGCCCTCCTGGTTCGGGAAAATCCATGCTTGCCCAGAGGCTGCCCGGCATCATGCCGCCGCTTTCTTTTGACGAAGCGCTCGAGTTGACCAAGTTGTACAGCGTCGCCGGACTTGTCACCGATCGCTCATCTTTAGTTCACGACCGTCCGTTTCGCGCACCGCACCATACTGCCTCGGCCGCCGGACTGACAGGAGGTGGAGCAAATCCTAAGCCTGGCGAAATCTCCTTATCTCACAAAGGCGTGTTATTCCTCGATGAATTGACAGAGTTTCCTCGTCATCATCTGGAAACTCTGCGGCAGCCACTGGAGACAGCTAACATTGTCATAAGTCGTGCTCAACAAACAATCACTTATCCAGCCTCTTTTCTTTTGGTTGCCGCATGCAATCCCTGTCCTTGTGGATATCGCGGAGACACTGTCAAATACTGCGTCTGCACTCCGTCGCAGGCCGACAGATATTGGAATCGAATCTCCGGTCCGCTGCTCGATCGTATCGACCTGCATGTGGAGGTCGCTCGTTTGAAAGAAGGAGAACTTTCCGGTGAGCCTGATGGAACATCTTCGGAGGAAATACGCAATCGTGTTCTCAAAGCCGTGAGCAGGCAAAGAGAAAGACTCGTCGATGAGCCATTTCATTTCAATGGACAACTGACGCAAAAACAATTGGCACGCCATTGCCGAATCGACGAGGACAGTCGCTTCATTCTTGCCAGAGCGGTCACTCAAATGGGATTGTCCGCGCGCGCGCACGATCGCATATTGCGCATTGCCCGCACGATTGCGGATCTCGCTCTTGAGGAGCAGATCACATCAATTCATGTATTGGAAGCAATCCGTTATCGCTCGATGTGTCGGGCGGTCTAGAAAGGAGGTGAGAGATATGAACTGGTTTTACGAACTGCTCAGCGTTTTGCTGAGAAGAAGTGTTTATGCAGTTGCTTTATCGACGTGTCAGCGTCCTCGTTACTGACCACGAAGCTCAAATTTATATCGGAGGCGCCGCCGGAAATCATAATGATGTTGACGTTCGTCAATGCGCTGAAGACTTCGCCGGCGATACCACTCTTGTCTCTGAATTGACGTCCCACCACTGAGACTATTGATACATCAGTGAGTATTCGCACGTCGCCCAGGTCTTTAAGATCTCTGATAATCGAATCGAGATCATCGGTTCTGTCCACTGTCAGCGAGACCGAAACTTCAGAGGTGGCAATCAAATCAATGGAGGTGGAATGACGATCGAAGATATCGAATACTTTTTTCAAAAAGCCATGAGCCATAAGCATTTTGTATGAGCTTATGAAAAGGGCGGTGATGCCTTTTTTTGCGGCAATAGCGCAGATCGGGCGAGTGTCTTCGTCTGCGCGTCCAATTTCTTTGTCTGCTTTGATGATTGTGCCGGGATTATCCGGGCGCATGGTATTGAGGATGCGCACCGGAATGCCTTGTTCGATAGCCGGCTTGATGGTAAGCGGGTGCAAAACCTTGGCGCCGAAATAGGCTAATTCCGCAGCTTCCTGAAATCCTACTTCGCTGATTACTTCAGCTTCCGGCACCAGTCTCGGATCTGAGGTCATCATTCCGTCTACGTCGGTCCAGATCTGAATTTCGTCCGCGTTCAAAGCCGCACCGAATATGGCGGCACTATAGTCGGACCCGCCCCGGCCTAAGGTGGTGGTGACACCGTTTTCTGTCGCGCCGATAAATCCTTGCGTGATAACTACCTTGCCGTCTTTGGAGGGTTTTGCCATTTTTGCTCTGGCTTGTTTTTCAACTGCTTCGTCAATTGGAATGGCGCGACCGAAAGTGCCGTCCGTGATCATCACTTCTCTGGCATCAACCCAGACGCTGTCGGTGCCTTCGTGCTCGGCAATGGCGGCCACTACCTTTGAAGACAGCAATTCGCCCATGCCGGAGATGGCATCGACCGAACGCTTGGATAATTCACCCAGATAACTGACCCCTTTGAGAATGACTTCCAGTTCTTCAAAGTGCGAATTGAGACTGTCTTTTACTTTCTGTGCTGTGGCGGCATCCTTGGTGAGCGCCTGATCGATGGCTTCGTCGTGTTTCTTTCTTATTGCCTGGACTTCAGCAAGCGCTCCTTTGAGATCGCGTGCGACGGCCTTGTCTGCGGCTTTGATCAAAGAATTGGTTACACCGGACATGGCAGATAGCACTACCAGCGGTGCGGCACCTTTGTGTTTTGACTTGGCATTATTAACGATGGACAGCACGTCCTGCATGCGCTCGGCTGAGCCGACCGACGTGCCGCCGAATTTCATGACCAGCATAAATAACTCCAGTGCCGTACCTGGGAGCGCCGCCTTCCAGGCGGCTTCCGGGGTAATCGACTTTTCTGTCGGAGCCGGCAGGATGCCGGCGCTCCAGCTTGAATTGCGACAAGAATTACTTTAGCTGTTGAGCCTTGAGTATGTATTACCTGCGGTAAATGTCAGCACCAAGTCCACGAAGCTTATCTTCAAGATGCTCGTAGCCTCGGTCCATATGACGCAGTCCGGTAACTTCCGTGACGCCCTCGGCGCCCAATCCGGCAATAACCAGGGCTGCCGCCGCTCTCAGGTCGCTCGATTTGACTTCGGCGCCCGTTAATTTAGGCACGCCTTTGATTACGGCAGAACTGCCGGTGAGCGAAATATCAGCGCCCATGCGTCTGAGTTCGCCTACTTGCATGAAGCGATTTTCGTAAATCGTTTCGGTAATAATCGAGGTGCCTTCAGCCAGAGCCAAGACCGACATCATCGGCGCTTGCAGGTCAGTCGGATAACCAGGATACGGAAGTGTTGTCGTATCGACAGGCTTGATCAACTTGCCCGATTTGACTTTGATGATATCGGGAGCGTAGATCGAAACTTCAGCACCCATCTCTTGCATCTTGCTGATGACAGAATAGAGATGATGCGGATTGCAGTTGGTCAGAACTACTTCACCGGTAGTGGCCATGCAGGCAAACAAGAATGTGCCGGCTTCGAGGCGATCCGGGATGGTGTCTATCGCGGCGCCATGCATGTCAGAGAGTTGTACTCCGTCGATGACGATTTGATAGGAGCCGGCACCGGTGATTTTCGCACCCATGGCATTGCAGAAGTCTGCCAGATTAGCGATTTCTGGATCTTGGGCAGCGTTTTCAATGACGGTCTGCCCTTCAGAAAGGACAGCTGCCAGCATTATGTTTTCGGTGGCGCCGTTGGATGGGCGATCGAGGTAGATTCTCGTTCCTACCAGCTTTTCTGCCGTCGCGTGCACATAGCCGTGCTCGCACCAGATTTCTGCGCCCAGGGCTTTGAGACCACGTTCATGCAGATCGATTCTTCTTTCGCCGATGGCGCAGCCGCCAGGAAGCGAAACTTTTGCTTGCCGGCAACGAGCAACCAGTGGTCCAAGCACTACAAAAGATGCTCTCAACTGGCTGACCAGTTCATAAGGTGCCTCGAAGTCGGTAACGTCGGTGGCATCGATGATTACTTCATCGGTGCCGACTGTGACTTTTGCACCGAGGGTGCGAATGACGTCTGCCATCATATGGACGTCGGTGAGATTGGGTACATTGCGCAAAACGGAAACGCCAGGTGCCAAGAGCGCTGCCGCCATCATTTTGAGCACGGAATTCTTGGCGCCGGATATTTTCACTTCTCCGTTCAACGGCTTGCCACCACGAATGATGATGCGTTCTTCGGACTCTTGCGGACCTTGTTTGGTCGGTGGATCTAGTCTGGAAATATGTGGTGTCATTCTTTATAGTGCCGCTTCTAGGGAGTTGCCGGGATTCGGGATTCGTATTTTCGGTCATTTGCGCTCTACTCTAAAGACGCAAAGGACCAAGCCGATATGTAATGTAGGTGCCGAGATCCTGATGGATATTTGCCAGGGTTTTAATTGTGTATTTTGCAAATATCTGTCGGTCACCAGTGCGCGATAATGCGCCTCTGTACTTACTTTACACTGCTTAGGTAAGCCGGATGTTAACCTATTGGCTAAATTGTATTTGGTATAAAAGTTCGCTAGAGTGTGGTTCTTTTTCGCATGTAGTCTGACCCGAGAGATGAAGAACAGGTTCTCATCTTAATTTCCATGGATGTTAAACAGGTGTTAATTTATTTTGTCAAGCGACCTTACCCAATTGTACAGTCTGCGTTTTGGCGCCTTCGAGCACGGCTGGTATTGGTGACCACCTCTGTTTTTCTCTTGTCAGCTTGCTCAATGGGTGAAGAGGTCAAGCGAATCAGGGCTGTCAATGAGGTCGAGAAGCAGCGCGCCCAGTCGCAATCGACTGACTTGACCGGTGAGCAAGTATTTATCCGCAGTTGCAATACTTGCCATCCTCGCGGACGGGTGGGAATGGGTCCGGCCCTCGACAAAATGGATGAGCACTTTCCTACCGATCAGCAATTGAAGCGTTTTATTCGCATGGGCAAAGGCGTTATGCCGGCTCAAACTGCCGATGCCGTCAACGATACTGAACTGGACAATTTGGTCAAATACTTGCGTGCCATGCCCAAGCCGAAACCATAACGGTGGCTAAATAGTCGGGCTGACCAGCAATTCCAGAACCCAGATAAGGGCAATGCAAAAAACCACGACTATGACTATGCGCGAGACCAGATGCGGCCCGGACATGATGATTGGTTCGATGGGGCAGTATTTGACGAAAGAGTTCGGTATTTTTTCGCGCTCTGCCAGGTAGAGAGATGCGATCAGCATGGGCCAGACACGCTTGCCGTCTTGCGACAACTTGTAAATGACAATCACCAATTCCGGACTTATATACAACTGGACGACCTGGTCCCAGTTGACCGTTTTACGTTGCGGCCAATAAGTGCCTCGGTACTTAATTCCGTGGCGGCTTAGTTGAAGGCTGGAAGGGCTTAGATAAGGTCTGAGCCCGACAAATATAGAGACCAGAGCGATGGTGATGAAGAAGCCTTCGATATTGAAGAGCATTTTCCAGGCACCGGCATCAACAAGCTTCTGCCAGCAAAATTTTGCCAAACCCAGATAAGCGGCCGCCAAGATCAAACACATAGCCAGTTCCGTAGGATCTCTATTTTCTACGTAATTGTCTTGTGAGTCTTCAAACTGATCCGATTGTGGCGCATTCGACATGCCGGTAGTAAGACCGATCCTGCAATTGCAAATAGTAAGCCTTGATTAAGAGTAAACTAAACCGGATTAATTTAGCAAGCAGATTCTAGCAATTCTCAATTGGCGGGAGTGAAAGGCAGGTTTGACCGATTAGGAACCGAACAGTTCATCGCGAACCTGCTTTGCCTTTTCTTTCAAAACCTTAGGACTGGCGGTGGCAATTTGCTCGCTCAAAGGCGCCACGGCTTGGTAAAACTCCTGATCGAAGGCACGGGTGCGAACCACGACCGGCATCGGCACCGCATAACCGAGCACCAGAGCTTGCTGCTTGGGATCGAGCTGTGAGAGCACTGTGCGCAGAGTTTGACTGCCGGATACGCCGGTGAATACTGCATCGATATCCTTGTCGTCATTGAGCAATGCCGTCACCCGTGTGCCTATCTGGCTCAATATCTCGGGATCGATGCCGGAAGGTCTTTGATCAACGATCAAAAGAGTGACTGAATACTTGCGCATTTCCCGGGCGATAATACCGAATATGGTTTGTTTGG
>JBGAVL010000032.1:0-29285 GCA_044228145.1 Obscuribacteraceae bacterium (SeqCode) | reverse complement strand
ATTCGAAACTGTTTCCAAGCCCGCGCCAACCTTTCTATTCGCTTTCGATTCACTATTCTAGTGCGAAAGGAAGAGAATCGTATTAGCAATGACGTAGACGACGCATATTGCAATTGCATCTCCGGCCAAGAACCAAAACTTTTTTTCGGACCGGAAAGTAAGCCCTACAACGACAACAGCAAGGGCAATCATGGCACAAATTGCAGTTGATGCATTGACATCCGAAACCGAGCGCAAAAGCGGTGCTTTGACATAACAAAAGTCTGTTACGGCAAGAATTGCAACATTGAATAAATTGCTTCCCAGAAGATTCGCTACAGCCATATCGAATGACCCTAACCGTGCAGCAGTGAATGAGACTGTAATTTCCGGCAAAGAAGTGGTGATCGCGATAAACGATGAGCCTATGAAACTTTCGCCCCAACCGGTTTGTTTGGCTATTGCTTCACCCAGTCCTGGCAAAAAGCAGGCCGCCACTACAATAACAATTGAATTCAGGAGGAAAAGCAAACCGCATTTGCGCAAACTCACCTTTCCGTGTTGCGACGCTTCCCCAAGTTCACCTGCAACTTCGTTGAGACGCACCTTTTCGTAGTCATATATCAGTCGCATCGCCAGGAAATAGACGGCAATGAAAAGAATGCTGGTCGGATCTATCGAATTCAAGGCAGTCAAAATTGGAAAATACTTCCCGAAGCCAATGTCAATTGCCACAAGTCCGAGAAGAATAATTCCAAAGCCGCACGAAAGCATGTGCCCGTCATGAACTACATTTGAGACAGGGCGATTTTTCGAAAGCACGTCCAATAGCGCAATCACCATCATGTTGAACATGCAGCTGCCGACCGTTCCAGAGACGGCCATATCAGGCAAATCATTGAAGGTGACGGAACTAATGCTGGTAATTAGCTCGGGCAAGGATGTGACAGTGGCAAGCAATACAAGACCAATCCAATTTCTACCCAGTCCTGTCTTTTCCGCGATCGCGTCTCCATAAATGCTCAGGCGACTGCCCGAGTAAAGAATAACCGCCGCGCAAATCCCAAATTGAAGCCAGACGTTCATAAGCCGACCTGATAGACAAGCCTCATTTTACAGGCAAGCTGCCAGATCCAGACCGATATAAGCTGCTTGGCTTGCCTGTTTGCCTTTGTGTCAGCGGTAATTGCTTCCACTGTGAAAAAAGGGATGCGGACGCAAGAAAGCGGTGCATCCAAGATAGCTAATACGTCGAAACAATCAAGAAACCGAACTCGATAAACAGTCCATTGGCCAGTTTATTTATCGGCTACTCTTTTTTTGGCATTGTAAATCACAGCGAATAGACAAGCCGATGACACCAGGACAATAATCAGAAATTCAAACCTGATAAAAGCTATTCCATTGTCCATTGCCTGTTCTCCCGACCACATTTACTGATTCCATTCTTTCGCACTCCTCTTGCAAAAGGCTTGCGCGCCCGTCAATTTCGAGACAGGCGCGCAATTTTCAAACAAATTGACCAATATTGTCGATTGATTAGTGCTTCTTCTTTGTTTTCTTGGAAGATTTCACTTCCTCTTTTTGGGTTTTGGGCTCTTCTGTTTGCTCATCTGCTGACGAATCGGCGCTGGCGTCCGAATCTGTCTTTGTTTGTTCGGTCGTTGTCTTTTCTTCAGTCGCTGGTGCATCTGTTGAGCCACCAGTTGCTTCTTTACTGCAGCCGTAGAACAACATGCTGCAAACAAAAAGCAACGCGAGCAACGGATTTTTCTTTTGCATGTTTGGCCTCGATTATTTTGTATCCTTAGTCTCTTTCTTTTGTTTGCTTGTGCGCTTTTTCTTTGATTTCTTTGTTGTCGAGCCGTCTTCCTTTTTCTTTTCTGTTGTTTCAGTCTCTGCGGTCTTTTCTTCTGTTTTCTGTCCAGATGTCGTAGCGGGCTCAGTGCGGCTATCTCCTTCTTGCGCAAACGCCACGTTTGCCCCGAGCAAGATTGTCAAAGCAGCAATCAACGAAATTGGAAGCTTCATAAATATCCTTTCGAAAATGTAATTTTCACGTGTAGAAGAAGGGAGATCCCCTTTGTTGTTCAGGTTGGCAATGACATTTAGCTCTCAAGAAGGAAAACGACTTTGTCTCAGCCGGGGATTCTCCCTGCGTCTGTTTTATTCGGTCTGTCTTGCAATTGGCTTGCAAAAACTACACTTGACCTGGAAAGTCCACAACAATTGATGTGCCCTGATTTCCATGCGCGTCCTTGACTGTAACACTCGCTCCATGAGCGGCGGCCACCTCTTGGACGATGGACAATCCCAGACCGCTGCCGTTTCCAGGCGTGCCGACAATTCGATAAAAGCGCTCGAATACATTCTGCCTTTCACTTAAGGGAATTCCAGGTCCTGTGTCGCTCACTTCAAAACTGACCTTTTCGCCCGACTTCACTCGCACACTGACATTGCCTTGCGGAGGTGTATAGAAAATGGCATTTTCAATGATATTGGTGACTAGGTGAGTAATGCTTGCAGCTTCGCCTTTCACATGCGCAGGCGACTCCGCTGGTTCATAAGTCAGCAAGATGCCCTTCAGAACAGCCTGTTCGACAAGATCCGTCACGGCATCAGATACCAGGAAATTGAGATCAATGAGGCCTTTTGTATCTATCTTGAAAGATGGCACCTGTCCATCAGCGCGCGCCAAAGCCAAAAGCTGACCCACCATTCTGCTCGCCCTATCTACGCCACAGTCGAGTTCTTTTACAATCCCGCTCAACTCGTCGATTTCAGTTACTTCAATGCCGATACTGGTATAGGTTTTCAATCCTGCAAGTGGCGTCCGCAGCTGGTGAGCAGCATTGGCAATGAAGCGATGCTGCGCTTTGATTTTTTCTTCCGTTTTTTCGAATAAGTGATTTATAGCACTTACGAGAGGATATACTTCATCAGGTATGCTGGTATCGGGCAGTGCGCTGAAATCTGCTTCAGAGCGGCTTGCCAATTGTCCTTGCAAGATTCTGAGCGGCGTGAGAATTCTGCCGATGCCATAGAACACAGCGGCCAAAGTCAGCACAATCACCACTAGTTGCGGTGCCGCAATACTGAGAAGCAATTTGTTCTGGAAAAACTTCCGGACATTGGTAGTTTCCGCCAACTGCACGATCACATATTGCCCGGGAATATCAACAGTTGCTTTGACCTCGGCTATTCGAACGTCCTTTCCTGCGATTCTCGCCGGTACAACTTTTGGAACGTCGACTGTGAGGTCGCTAGAAGGGGACGGCAACTCAGTATCTCCCGAAATATGCTGCCCGCCTGCTGAGAGAACACGGTAGTAAAGTTTGTCCGCTTCGTCATGTTTGAGAATTGCCTGTGCCGCAGGTGGGAGGTCGACGACCACACTGTCGTTCTTGATACGAAGTCTTCCGACCACCGAGTCGGCTGAATTGATCAAATCCTTGTCAAATGAGTCTTCCGTGATTATTGACACGAACCAAAAGCTCAAAGCGGCGCTGCCTAACCAGAGACCAAACACAATAGGAACAAAGAGAACGAGCAGCTGTTTGCGGATAGAAATTCTTTTCATTGACCAGAAAGCTCTAGGACATATCCGAAGCCTCTAACTGTGTTAATGACTACATTTGATGCTTCTATCTTTTTTCTCAATCGGTGCACAACAATCTCCACAGCATTCTCACTGCGGTCGTCCATCCAGGATGGTACTTGCTCCATCAGCTGATTCTTGCTTACTACTCGGCCGGCGCTAGACATCAGAGATTTCAGCACTGACGCTTCTTTGGGAGTTAATTCCAAATCTACACTACCAATAGTGACAAGCCCGCTATTGGTATCTAACTTGAGTCCACCAACTTCAATTTCTACTTTGTTGCCCCATTGAACCTTGCGCAACGCGGCTCGCATCCTTGCTTCCAGTTCAAGAACATCGAACGGTTTGACAAGATAGTCATTAGCACCAAGATCAAGCCCGCCGATTTTGTCCTCCAATGTATCTCTTGCCGTGATGACAATCACAGGCGTTGTTCCGCCCCGTTTTCGAAAATCACCCAGTACTTTCGTTCCATCGATTCCGGGCAGCCCCAAATCAAGCAACAACAAGTCAAAGCTGTCAGTCTGAAGCACGGCTTGCGCTTCCGTTCCAGTTTTTACGCCCATTACGGTGTAGCCCTTTCGAGTAAGGGCCATTTTCAAGGCATTGAAGAGATATTCATCGTCTTCAGCTAACAACACTCGCGTCATTTAAGACACCGTTTTGAAGGTCGCTTTTCTAAAGTCACCAAAGCCCTCACACACGATTATGACGCTTAACACGCAACTAAAAGCGCCCGAACTCAAAAAAAAAGAAGATTTTGCCAGCGCTATCTTGCAAAATGCTTTCAAAACCACCTTAGGTTAAGTTTTACAGAATGCGCTGCAATGCTTTGCCCTTCTGGGCGGGCGCCAGAGGCTCAAACGCTTTGGCTAGTTGTTACACTCTGCGGACATTACCGATGCTCTTGCCAATTATTCAGGCATCGTCAATCTATGAATTTCTTCGTCTATTTCCAATTTCAATTTATCCAAACTGTCCTGATCGAGCAACCCTTCCCTTGCCAGCATCATCAGGTAGTCTTTCTTTATTTCCAAAAGCTGTCGCTTTACTTCGGTGAATTCAAGCTGCTGTATCGAGGAATCAGCGACGTGAAGCTCGTCCATCGAAGTCCGTGTCGTCTCCTGCGATACCACAATTTCCGCTTGCAGGAGATCGTAAGCATGCTGCGTAACAGCACCCTGCCTTAGCAGTCCATCCAAAAAGTCCAGCGCCTTGGAATTAGTCATCTGAACACTTTTCAATTCTTTGTAGCGAAGCAAACTGCTATCGACAGGATTCATTTTCAAAAGCTTCACTATTGGCTCAATTGACAAGCCCGGAATTAACAATGTGAATAAAACAACGCCAAATGTCGTGATTAATATCTGTTCTCTGAATTCCAATCCAATAGGAAGACTGAGTGCTAAAGCCATGCACAATGAACCGCGCAAAGCACCCCACCACAAAAGATGACGGCACTTCCATGGAATGGGCGCAGTGGCGCTGGAAAAAAATGGTGTTAATCCATAGACAACAAAAGCTCTGGCGACCAGGATCGCAAGTATCGCGACTGCGATTGGAATCAAATACTTTTGCAAAAGATCAAACTTTACTTGCAGTCCAATCAGCAGAAAAACCAGAGAGTTTACTAAGAAGGCAGCATATTCCCAGAAAGAATTCACAGCCAATCGCGTAGTAGCCGACATCGAAGACCTGCTTCCGTAATTCCCCATCACGATGCCGGCGGCAACTACACTGATTACCGGCGAGACGCGAAGTTGTTCGGCAACAAGAAACGCGCCATAAGCAAGAATGGTGGTCAGCGTGATTTCCAGCAGGTGATCGTCGAAAAAGGCAGTAACTCTTGATGCTGCATAACCTAAGGCACAACCAATCACGGCGCCGCCCAAAACGACCATTGTAAAATTTCCGGCTGTTTCCACAAACGAAAATTGCGTACTGGCGACTATGGCACCTAAAATGAGCTTAAAGAGCACCACGGCAGTGCCGTCATTGAACAGACTTTCGCCCTCAAGAATCATTGTCAGACGCTTATTCATTCCGAGCTTTCTGAAAAGCGCAAGTACTGAAATGGGATCGGTTGCAGAAATCATGGCGCCAAACAAAAATGAAGGTGCCCAGGGCATGGCAATGGCATAATGCATAAAAACAGCAATAACAGCCATAGAAATAACCAAGCCGGGAACAGACAAAAGCAAGATCGCCAGCCAGTTCTCCTTTAGTTCTTTGAGATCAATATTCCAGGATGCTTCAAACAGCAGTGCCGGCAGAAAGACAAGCAAAATAAGTTCTGGTGTCATTTCTACCGGCGGAAGGAGATGAAATACTCCTATCAGGAGCCCGACGATGACAAGAGAGATCGAATAGGGAAGCTTCACCCACTTTACGGCCATGGCAACGGCAGCCGTCACCATAAGCAGGACCAGAAAGATGTCTATATGGAAAGTTTCGTGCATTTAGTTAACTGGTAGAGAACTCGTTTAGCTATGTTAGCAATTAAAAGTAGCTCCGCAACACATTTTGCAATGTATCGCGCATGGAAAAATTCTTTGATATGCAACTTCCTGTCTATCTTGCCGGTTGACAAATATGCTTCATTTTGGTCAACCTCCGTCTTTTTTGAATCGAAAGTTCTTGATCATTTACAACTTCAATAGCTAGGGATTTCGATTGATTCGTAGACTCAGTCTTAATCCAGTCGATCAGTTTGTCAAAGAGTGGTGGCGAGAATTTGCCCTCTTCAAGAACAAGATGCTCACCTTTCCCATCAATGAGAAATGTCTTGTTGTCCGAAGGGATGTCTCTGACAAGTTTGGCAACGGCTTTAGGTGATACCAGATGATCGTCGAGTCCTTGTACAACCAAAACGGGCTTTGTCAGTTGTTTGGCATAGGAGTCCGTCTTAGAGATAAAACTCAAGAAAGAAGTTGCTTCATTGAGCGTTAGTTTTAGCTTGTGAGATGGATCTGTAAGCCAGTGCTTCGCGAGATCAGGGTCAGCTGTTGCCTGGTGCATGACGGCTCGTCCAGCAGGACCGGGATGACTTCCATG
The DNA here is from genome assembly GCA_044228145.1 of Obscuribacteraceae bacterium (SeqCode). GTDB lineage: Bacteria > Cyanobacteriota > Vampirovibrionia > Obscuribacterales > Obscuribacteraceae > QKMZ01. The sequence goes on along the minus strand of JBGAVL010000032.1, from coordinate 22,651 downwards.
AAACAAAAACAGTTCAAAGACACCCTTCACCGCCGTTTGGCGCATCTTTAGTAATTTCCATGCAGGCGCAGAGCAGACAACACCATCGACTAGCGCTGGATTCTCCGCGGCAATTCTTATCGACAGAGCGCCGCCCATTGATTCACCAATGAGAAAGACTTTGTAATCAGGCCGTTCTCTGTGGATGCTGGCAAGCAGTTCGCTCACATCGGCTACCGTATCCACGCAATTCAATTTGGCACGCTCCGGCTTGTCTCTGTCCGGACCAAAGCCGCGCACATTCACTCCAAACCCATCAATGCCGGCGGCAGAAAGTTCTTTGGCTAGCGGCTTGTATGCTTTCGCGCACAGGCCCAGTCCGTGGATGCACACGACAACGATCTTGGCCGGAGCCGGACTCTTCCATTCGAGCATGTGCGTTTCGCCGACAATAACGCAGGCAGGATCTTCCGTACATCGCGCACCGATAGGTGACGAGCTTGGCGCTACCGTCTTCGGACACTCTTCGGACCACACAGCGCCGCCGAAACTCAGTGCTATCAGAGCGCACAACAGCGTCAAACAGATAGATCTAATCGCTTTTGCCTGCTTCGCCATGCTTAATTAGTTCTTTTATCTCTTGCTGAAGAGGAGTTGTTTTTTTCTGCTCGACCGAGCAGCTCCGCGACATTCAAGTAGATATGCCGAGCTTCGGCAATATCCAAAGTTGCAGCGCGAAGTAGCATATAACAATGCTGACAAACCAGATCACACTATCCATAGGGCTTTGCCCTCCTTTTACCTTTAAGACTTTAGTTGATTCGTTCATGTAATCTCTCTCTTATCTGCCAATCTTATTATCTTGCCGGCACCGGTGGCAGTGTCACTTGTGCTTGAAAGTCTTTCACCGCGCGACTGTTGTTTGCTCGCTGACTGCTTTGTGCTCGATGACAACTTCATATCCTTGAGCTTTCCACGCGCTGGTCCCACCAACAATGTTGATAGAAGGCATCAATCCGCTTCTCTCAACGACTCCCATCGCTATTATCGAGCGATAGCCGCTGGCGCAGATGAGAGCTAACTTCGTGCCCGCAGGCAAGTCAACTATACGCTCAGGCAGATAAGCCAGAGGAATATTAATCGCGTTTGGCACATGACCGTTTTCGAATTCCCCCGGGCGCCGAACATCAATAACCCTAATTTCTTCGCCCTTATCGAGGGTGCGCTTAAGTTCATCGACCGTCATAACGAGAGATGGAACCGCTTCAAATCCAGAATCACTCCAACCGGATATGCCGTTTTCCACATAACCAACGACCGTCTCAAAACCAACGCGAGCCAGTCTCATCACAGCCTCATCGACCTTTGCGATATCGTTGGTCAGAAGAATAATGGGAGTGCCGATCTTTATTAGAGTACCGGCCCATGAGGCAAACTGCCCGCCCAACCCTATGTTCAGCGAGCCCTTAATGTGTGCGCCGGCGTATTCTACAGCACTGCGAACATCGAGCACTATTGCGCCGCGTTGCATCTCTTTTGCAACCACAGCGCCGTCCAGCGGCTGAGGTCGCGCGATGCTGCCCAGTGGCGCAGCACCCTGACGATTGATCTCCACATCTTTCGGGAAATAGGCCGGCACCTCAGGCAAGTCTGCGGTCATCATCGCTATAAAAGACTCTTTCGACATAGGTTTTAAAGCATAGTTGAATTTCTTCTCCTTTCCTATTGTCGATGATTTCTCGTCAGAGAGATGCTTGCCGCAAAGAGAACCGGCACCATGGGCAGGATAGACTTCAATAGCATCGTCCAGTTTTAACAACTTACTGTGGAGGCTCTCGTACATCAAGCCAGCCATTTCCTGTGCTGTGTGGCCCTTCACTGCAACAAGATCCGGACGCCCTACATCACCTATGAAAAGAGTGTCGCCTGTGAAGAGTCTTTGCGGCGTGCTTGTATCACCAGTATCTTTCACAAGGATACAAATGCTCTCAGGAGTGTGACCTGGGGTTTCGTAAAACTTCAATTCAAGCCCGCCAACCTTAATGGTGTCACCATCGGTGACGCCCACGTGAGGGAAGCTTGCGACAGCCACTTTGCCAAAGACAATCTGAGCACCTGTTCTTTCGGCGAGCTCTCTGTGTCCGCTGACAAAGTCTGCATGGAGGTGTGTTTCTATGATGTACTTAATCGTCAGACCGCGCGCACCAGCTTCTTCAATGTACTGATCCACGTCCCGCTGTGGGTCTATAACTGCGGCTTCGCCTTCAGAGCCGAGCAGGTAGGAGCCATGAGCCAGGCAACCAAGATAAAACTGTTTGAAAAACATAAGCAACCTCCAACCATCAAGTATTTAATTGAAAAACTGATTTGATAACATCCAGGCTGACAAAGCGAGCAGCGTAATCGCAAAGCTAACCTTCAGTTTTTCTTGCGGAACATAATGCGCCAGCCGTCCAGCAATCGGCGCCGCTACCAGTGTGCCCAGGGCAAACGGCAAGATTGCCAGAGTAAGATTCAAGCTCGATCCATAAGAAATCGCCCCGATTGCGCTATTAGTGCCGATCACTAATAACGAGGTGCCAATCGCTTTCTCGATAGGCACGTGCAACACAATTGTCAGTGCAGGCACAATCATGAACCCGCCACCGACACCTAAAAGACCAGTCAACAGTCCTGCGCCGAGACCAACCAATAGCATTACCGGCAGCGATTTAGATTTTACGTCGTCGACCATCTCGATTTGAGGCTGCCTGTGTCTAAGCATGAGCAGCGCCACAAGCGCCATCACGACCGCGAACATAGTCAGCTGCACCACGTCAGAAATCTGCTGCGCCAGGCGAGCACCGGCAAAACTGCCTGCAGCGCCGGAGGCTCCAAATATCAGCGCCGTCGAAAAAACAACTGAGTGATTGCGAAAATAGCTCCATGCCGCAAGCAGGCTGGCAAGGCCCACGATTATGAGACTTGTCCCTATAGCCGCCTTGGGTTGCATCCCAAGCAGATAAATCATGATCGGCACAGCGATGATACTTCCACCACCGCCAAGGAGTCCAAGGAGGGTGCCGGTCGCAATGCCAGATAGAGCGCCGCCAAGCATCGAATTACTCTCCTTGCACTAAGAGCAGCAATCTTTTTTGAGACTCTTTACTGGAGCGGAAGAGATCTCTATTTTGTTCCACGGCGCCTTGCCCAACATGATTCCCAATGCGCAAGTTCCGGAAAGTCCCGCAAATGTCAAGCCGGCTCCAAAAAATCCAGGAATAATCAGAAACCAGGGATTGATGAACACGCCCAAGATCACGCCTGCCAAAACGCCAATGCCGACAATGAGTTGAATCTGGCGTTCTATCGGAAGCATCTTCTTGCCTTCCTTGACTGGCAGTCCGGCTTTGCGCCAGGCAACCAGCCCACCCTCAAGAACTTTCGGTTGAAAACCCTTGCCCAGAAGGGTATAGGCTCCTCGCTCCGCTCTTTTTCCCGATCTACATATAACGACGAGCTGTCCCTGGCGCGGCACTTCTTCGCAGCGCGCATCAAGTTCGCTCAACGGGACATTTATGGAGTCGGCTATATGCTCCGTCTCGAATTCAATGGGGCTGCGAACGTCGAGCAGCACCACCTCTTTAGCATTGGCTGCCAGCTCAGCAGGCGCCATTTGCTTGCAAACAGTGGAATTAGACGGGTCTGACATAGAATGCCCTCACTTGGTATCAATCTTAACTATATCGCTATTTGGTTATATAACGAATCAATCCCAAGGATGATTGAAGAATCAATCTTAGGGTTGTAGACTGGAGCTAGTGAACGCTTGGTTTCCCATTATGAAAGACAAGAACAAACTTTTATCACGACAGGCGCTGGAAATTGTTGCCGCGCGCTTCCGTGCGCTCTCTGACGCATCCCGGTTACAGATACTGCAATTCCTTTTTAAGAAAGAGCATTCAGTTCAAGAGATTTGCGAGCTGAGCGGCATGAGTCAGGCAAACGTCAGCAAGCATTTGTCTGTTTTAGCAGAACAAGGAATTGTTCAAAAGCGAAGGCAAGGCTTGTTTGTTTACTACAGCATTGCAGACAGCACAATCTATGAGTTGTGCGACATCGTGTGCGGTTCTGTCGGCAAGCGCTACAGTCAGGTAACGAAAGAGTTTTCAGGACGGTGAGCCAAACAAGACCTCAATCTAGTCTCTCTCTATTCATAAATCATACGAAACAGTTGTAGTTTCTTCTTCTCGAACACCATTACTAAAAGCTCGACCAGAGCGCTTTGCTCGGATGTTTCAGGCAAATAGCGATAGTTTTGCTGATCTGAATTCTCTACAATCAAACCTCTGTCGCGAAGTATCAGCAGACTCCTTTCCATTTGACTTTGCTCAATTTGAAAGTATTCAACCAGCTGGACGGAGGTCCAAAACTGGTTCTCATTTTTTCGAAGAAAGTAAAGCAACTCAACATCCCACCCAGAACTAAAGGTTTCTTTCAAGAAGATTTTGAGCAGTTGAAGAGATCGGCCTGACAATTCCATTTTTGCCTTCACTATCAGCCCTGCAAATCGTGGGAGCCTATATCTATTTGCTCTGCGTCAAACGACAAAGCAATCGCAGTCGTTCAGCTTCCGCGCTGTATCCGTGCAGCTGAAACAAATGTGCCAACGCAAGCGTTGTTTCAATTGTTTTTTTATCCTTATGTCCGTAGAGTATCCTGCAAATTTCCAGCGCACGTGTGAGTGATTGCTCGGAAAGCCTGTCTTGACCATCCTTTTCATAGAACTCCGATAGAGCAAAATGAGTTGCGAGCGACTCTTCACTGGTCGTGCCAAAGTACTTTTCAGCAATTTCTCTTGCTCGCTTGTAAGTACTTATTGCTTCTTTGTATCGGTGTTGTTCGACGTGCACTCCTCCTAGATTGCAGAGAAGTGGGTAAAGCATTTCACTATCATCACCATCTTGTTGCTGGCAGATAACAATTGCGCGACGGCAAGTTTCCTCAGCCTGAGCCATTTTCCTTGTTTCCAAATAGACTCCAGAAAGATTGACTAGCGCAGAGACTAGTTCAACGCTGTTTTTTCCCTTTATTTTTTCTCTGACCGATACAGACTCAGCAAACAGGCTCTCCGCTTTTTCCAGATCTCCGGCATCCATCTTCAAGCGACCGTAAGAGTTAAGCAAAACAGCCAAATCCAGCGGTGCCGCCTTCTCCATATAAAAAATAGAAAGTGCCTCCTCACTGCATTCCATTGCCTTTGTAGAGTCACCTTGTGCGGAATAAGCCAATGAGAGATTGGACAGTATTTTCGCTTTGCGAAGATCGCCGGCAGCCATTTTTTTTGGCAGCGTAGCCAATGCTTTGGAGAAATAGTTGATTGCTTCTTTCTCTTTCTTTTGTGCATGCAGTGCGGCGCCAATGTAATTGAGCAAATCAATTACAGTCTTGGAGTCGGTGGGCGGTGTGCTTGCCAGTGCCCTTTTGAACAACTGCTCAGCGTCTGCATACTGGTGTAACTTCAAGACATTTTGCGCTTCGATAACCTGTTGAGTTAATTTCCCAACGCCTTCCTGACCTGTTCCTGCCGATGCAAGTCCAACCTCAGAAGCCATCAAAACTCCCCAACATATGGAGATGGCAAAGAACTTCAGACGAGCTCGAAGCCAGTACGAGTCATTTTTCATTTGCCCAGATGCTATTTGACTGCCGGTTCGAACTATTCCCATTCGCGTTTTTCAACTCAATTTAAATCCGAATAATTCTCGAATCTTCTTTGCGTCGTCCAGATCTTTGCTGATGATAAGATCGCCGTCATCAGTATGATGAATTAAAGTCGGAGTCTGTCGAATACCGAACGATTCTGCCTTTATAGGCTCCTTCAAAACGTCCACTATATCGAGCTCGTAGTCGGTGTATTCATGGTATTCCAGGGCTCGATAGAGCATCGATAATGCTTTTCCGGAGTCATCTGTTTTTACAAACAAAGTAAGCTTAAACTTTGGTTTGGCCATTAAATCAAAGCGTCACAGTAAAACAAAGCTCCTTGCTAGAGCCTCCCGGTGTTCTCCAGTTAAACGAGAAGGTAACAGAAGTACAGAGTCCATGTGTGCAAAATACGTGCAGCATCCGTGGGGATTCGAAACCAAGAAATTAGAGCGGTTTTCAAAGCGAACCAACTGTGCAACGATGGCAGCTAAACTTGCAAACAGCTTATTGCCAAGAACAAGGTGAAACCATGTCACGAATTCTCATCGTCGAGGATGAAGTGGGTTTGTCAGGTGCCATTAAGGAATGGCTAGAGGACGACTATTACGTAGTTAAGGTGGTGGCAGATGGCTCAGAGGCGCTCTCAATCATGCTTTCTCAGCCCTTTGAAGCGATTGTCTTGGACGTAATGCTGCCGGGGATGAATGGCATAGCCGTGTGTAAAGAGTACAGAAAGGCAGGCGGCAAAACTCCCATTCTGATCCTCACGGCCAGAAGCACGATGGCAGCTAAGGAAGAAGGCTTGGATTGCGGCGCGGATGACTATTTGACCAAGCCGTGCAATCTCAGGGAATTGTCGGCCAGAATAAGAGCGCTTTTGCGCCGACCGCTTACCAGTCCTGTCATGGTCTTGGAGACCGCAGATTTGAAGCTGGATATTAATTCCAAGACTGTGACCAAAGGAGGGGAAGCAGTAAAACTTCTGCCCAAGGAATTCATCCTGCTTGAGGTTCTTATGCGCCACCAGGGGCAAGTACTCAGCATTGAAGACTTAATCAGCCACGTTTGGGGTATGGACTCCGAGATAGCACCGGAAACAGTTCGTTCGCACGTAAAAGCTTTGAGAAAGAAAATCGACCATCCATCTCAGCCATCGATAGTCACCACGGTTCACGGAATGGGTTATAAAATCGAGACACACTAAAGATGTTCAAGAGTTATCGCTGGTACATCACCCTATGGTCTGTCGGCTTGTCGTCGGCAATTTACGTGCTTCTTGCGTTAGTAGGAGGCTACTACTTTTACAGCAGTCTCTCGCATTCCATGGACGAAGAGCTGAAAGTAGTAGCTTCTCAAATCGGCCATGCCATTGATTTGGAAGAGAGCAAGCCCACATTTCGAGACTGGCTGCGGGTAGTGGAAACAGAACCGGCTCGCTCCTTAATGAGCATGCAACTGTTTGACCCATCAGGAAACATGCTAGAGCACTATGGTCCTGTAGGAATTCCAAAACTATTCCGTGCAAAGGACGAAGTCACAGAGCATGGACTGACCGTCCGAATGCGACAGAGTAAGCTCATGAGAGAAGGCAAGATAGTTGGCTTTTTGCAGCTGCAGTTGCCTGTCGATAAGAGAAACAGTGCTACACGCGAGTTTCTCCTCACGATGGCAGTGATGGCTCCTTTTGTATTGATTGCTTTTGGCGTATGCAGTTTTATTGTTGCCGGCATGGCAGTGGCACCAATCGAAGAATTGGTCTCCACCTTAAGGCGTTTCGTCGCTGACGCGGGACATGAACTCAATACTCCGACCAGCGTCGTGCAGGCACGAGCTCAATCTCTAGATCGCAAATTGCAAAAACAAGACATGTTTAGTGAAGACCTGCAAGTGATCGTTTCTGCCGCCGAACGAATGGGGCATATCGTACAGGACTTGATGTTGTTAGCGGAGCTGGATGCAAAAGCTGGAGGCAAGCAGCATATACTCGACCTGGCCGAGCTGACTAAGAAAACAGTCGCTGAATACGGGCAACAGTTTTCAGAGAAAGAGGTTTTACTGAATTACGAGGGCAGTGGACCAGCAAACGTAACAGCCGATGATGAGTCCATTAACAGGATATTGAGAAATCTTTTGGACAATGCGCTTAAGTACACAGAAAGAGGCGGAAAGGTCAAAGTTAGCTGCCAGATCAATGGCTCCCAGGCAATTCTGACTGTAGAAGACACTGGCATCGGCATTCCGGCCGAGAGCATCGAACACATCTTCGAGCGCTTCTATCGTGTCGATAAATCGAGAACGAGGGCCTCCGGCGGCAGCGGGCTCGGCTTGTCAATTGTCAAGGCAATAGTTGATAAACTGTCTGGCCATGTGTCCGTCACGAGCGCAGCCAGCAAGGGAAGCACATTTAGTGTTGCACTACCCCTGACAAAATCAGCCATTGCACAAAAATTGCACACAAATTTCCTATAGATCTCGACTCTAGTTATTGTCAGCCTTCTAAACTTGCAAAAGGTGCAGGCTGCTCCCGACGACAGATTGCAACTTCGACCGTCTATTCCAGCCGCAGGAAACGAAAAGCTGACACTTGTCGGCGCAGTCAGGTTAGCCGAAACACATTTTCCACGCATACTACAGGAACAGGCGGAAGTACGAGCATCAAAGCGGTCGATAACTCTCCAGAAGATACGAGAGTACAACCCTGACTCACTCCTTTCCTATCAAGACGTTGCAGCCACTCACAACCGTGTGACTCAGACGCTGTTTGGAACCGCAGTGCTTCCAGCTACGCCTGGTCCGGGGCCAGAGAGAATAACCATGAAAGGTAATGCCTTTAGCGGTGCAGGATTTATCCTGGACTGGGCACCAATTGATTTCGGCTTGCACAAAGCCATGATTGGTAAAGCAAAGGCCGAGTATGCGCTTTCCAATGCTACTTATGGACTTACTTTGCTTGATGTCTCTGTGCAAGCCGCTTTTGCATATCTCGATGCTCTGGTCATGCACGAGCAAGTCAGCGTTGCCGAAGCCAATGTCGATCGCTTCTCCGAATTCAGCAATGTAGTACATGCCCAGCTAAATGCCGGTCTGCAGTCTGGAGCGGATGCCTCGCTGGCAGACGCGCAACTGGCTAATGCTAAAAATGACTTGATTCGTGCGCGGTTGAACGACGAGTTGGCTCGAGCCGCACTTGCATATTCCGTCGGTCGCGGCGGCGACATGCTCGATATCGAACCTGGAGGAATAGTGAATGTCACCGAGCCAATGGAAACACAAAGAGCTACGCCTGTTTTTGACAATCATCCGCTTGCTCTACAAGGAAAAGCCGTAATCTCAACTCGCCTTGCCAGCAAGAAAATCTTGGAAAAAGAATATTACCCGAAGTTTCGCTGGTTGGGTGGATTCAATTTAAGAGGCACTACATTCAATACCAATCGAGGAGATGTACAGGCACCGGATGTGAGCGGCTTCTTTCCGACGGTTCCAAACTATAACTTTGGTTTGATGATCGATTTTCCTTTCCTGGATATTATTCGCATCAAGGCTGAAAAGAAAGTTGTCCTGGAGAGGGTCAGTGCTGCACAGCACGCTTATGACTTAGTTATCCAGGGCTTAAGGCGTGATGATGTACAAGCAAGAGCAACCGTTAGAGCTGCTGTTGCACTGGCTGCCAATATGCCCGTACAGGTGCAAGCGGCTACCTTGGCTGCAAATCAGGCGCAAGCACGGTACGAAGCAGGACTCGGCACTGTCGCCCAGGTGGCCGAAGCGAATCAGATATTGGCGGACTCCAGAGTCAAGGAAGCAGTCGCAAACGTAGGGGTTTGGCGGGCCTTGCTCTCTGTGGCCAATGTTCACGGAGATCTCCAGCCTTTCCTAAAAGCTGCCGACAATGCCACCAGGAGAGAAATCAAATAATGTGGCTGATCAAACTGGCGATGGGAAGACCCGTAACGATGGTGGTTGTCGTCGTTACTCTCCTTCTTTCAGCCGTTCTGTCAATCAAGATGATAAAAGTAGATATTTTTCCAAATCTCAATCTTCCTGTCGTATATGTAGTTCAACCGTACGGCGGCATGGATCCGGCACAGCTTGAAGCTTTTGTTGTTGCGCACTACGAAAATCACTTTCTATACATTTCGGGCGTTGACCATATTGAATCAAAGGCAATCCAAAACGTTGCAGTGCTGAAAGTCGTATTTAAGCCCGATACCAACATGGCTGAGGCGCTCGCCAATGTGGTTGCACAGGTTGAGCGCTCCCGCTCGAAGATGCCTCCGGGAACAGTGACTCCTTTTATTTTGCGTTTTGACGCCGGCAACGTGCCAGTCGGTTATGTCGTTCTTTCCAGTAAGACCGAGTCTGTAGCTAAGATCGCGGCATTGGGCGACGAACGAATAAGACCGCTCATTTCAACTATTCCTGGCGCCAACACAACACACCCGTTTGGCGGCAATGTCCGCACAATTGTATTGACCGTCGATCCGCAGAAATTGAGAGCATTGCATCTGAGTCCTGACGAGGTTGTTAACTCTGTCACAAATGGAAATTTGATCACACCATCCGGACTGGTTCTAACCGGTAGAACTCAAAGAATCGCTAATTTGAACTCTACTGTTCTTGACATACACGAGCTGGAGAAAATCCCACTCAAGCTAGGTGCGGGCGCCACCGTTCTTCTGGGAGATGTAGCCACAATCGAAGACGACATGGACATACCGACAGGCTGGGCGCTTGTGAATGGTAGAAGAACGGTATTTTTGTCTATAACAAAGTTGGCCGAAGCATCCACTGTGGAAGTAGTTCAACTTGTAAAAGCTGCGCTGCCCAAGATGAGAGCCGTGGTGCCGGAAGATATTGAAGTTACATTCAATTTCGATCAATCGATTTATGTCACAGAGGCGGTCTCCGGATTGCTGTTTGAAAGCGCGATTGGCGCAGCTTTAACGGGCTTAATGGTTTTACTGTTTCTGCGCGACATCAAGAGTGCCATTATCGTTGTTGCCACCATTCCTATTGCACTTGCTGCAGCTGTTGTCGGATTGAGTTGCACGGGACAAACAATCAATATCATGACTCTGGGCGGTTTATCTCTGGCTGTCGGCGTTTTGGTTGATGAGGCTACGGTTGCAATTGAGAATATCCATACTCATCTGGACAGGGGAGCGCCGCTTTTTGCTGGAATCGCAGAAGCATGCATCGAAGTAATCACTCCGCAATTGCTCGCAGTCATGTCTGTCATTTCAGTATTCCTTCCTTCGTTTTTCATGGAAGGTACAACCAAGGCACTGTTTGTTCCGCTGTCACTGTCCGTGGGTTTTGCGATGCTCGCATCGTATGTTTTATCCAATACGCTTGTCCCTGTACTGTGCGGGTGGATGTTGAAAAGCCACGAAAAATCCGAGCATCACGGCAAGAACAAGAACATTGGATTCCTTGCCAAATTGCGCAAAAACTACGCATTGACGTTGACTAAGATCTTTAGATGGAGGTGGCCGATTCTTGCCGGTTATACGCTCATAACCGCAGGAACCCTCGCCATTTTGGGGCCAACACTGAAGACTGAAATATTCCCCATGGGAAATCCTTCGAGTTTTCAGTTGAGGCTTGCCGCTCCGGCCGGAACACGTATGGAGATCACTGAAAAATACACACAAAAGGCACTCGCTCTGATCGCCAAGGAAGTCGGCGAAAACAACATGGACATTAGCATCTCTTATGTCGGCACACAGCCGCCAAACTTTGCAGTGAGCAATATCTACATCTGGACGAGCGGCCCCCAGGAAGCCGTTTTGCTCGTTTCACTCAAACATGGTGCTCACATCAATTTAAACGATCTTAGAGAAAGACTCAGAAAAGAGCTTCTAAAAACACTGCCAGAAGTTTCGCTCTCATTTGAATCCGGCGACATTGTTAACAAGATCATGAATCTGGGCGCCCCCACCCCTATTCAAATTGATATTACAGGTGCAAATCTAAAAACGGACGCAAAATACGCAAATAAGATAATAACGGAATTGAAAAAAGTTTCTGCCATCCGCGATGCCATGATCGTTCAGCCCCTGGAATATCCGACTATCGATGTTGCAGTCGACAGAGTTAGAGCCGGGCAGCTGGGAATGACCGCATCTGACGTCAGCAAAGCACTCGTGCCCGCAGTATATTCAAGCAGATTCGTCAAACAAATCTGGTGGAGAGATCCTCACCACGGTCATTCGTATCAGATACAGGTTCAGTACCCCTCAGCCAATATCAGTTCGATCAAGGATGTCGAAACAATTCCTCTGAAAACAGCAGAAGCGTCGAGCCCGCAAATATCCGATGTCGCGCAGGTTAACTACGGAACAATGGTCGGCGAATACGACCGCTACAATTTGCGCAGGATAATCAGCATTTCAGCCAATATTGCCGGAGATGACCTTGGCGCTGCGGCCAGAGAAGTGCAAAAGGCTATCGAGAGAGCGGGCAAGCCACCAAGAGGCATGAACGTCGATATTCGCGGTCAGGTGCCGATTCTACAGAAAACGTTTAGTGGTCTGGGTAATGGTCTGATTCTTGCAGTTGTGGCTATCTTGCTCATGCTTGTCGGTTACTTTCAACGAATGCGTTTGGCATTTGTTGTGGTATCAGTGGTGCCGGCAATTTTAGCCGGCGTCGTTTTGAGCATTAAACTCACCGGCGTGACTTTGAACGTCCAGTCATTCATGGGAGCGATTATGGCTGTAGGAATTGGCATAGCAAATGCAATTCTCATTGTGTCATTTTCTGAGTCGCGACGTATGACTGGTGTCACTTCCGGACCGGCAGCAATAAGAGGCGCCGTCAGCAGACTTCGACCAGTCTTAATGACCAGTATCGCTATGATTTCCGGAATGTTGCCTATGGCTCTTGGACTGGCAGAAGGTGGAGAAAGAACCGCTCCTCTGGGAATAGCCGTTATCGGTGGCTTGGCGTTTTCTCTGGTTGCCGTGCTTATTGTACTGCCCTTGATTTTTGCAACCTCTCAGCACGGTGCTTCCAGGGTTCTTCCAAGCATGCTTTCGGATAAGATTTTGATGCAAAATAAAGGGGTGCACTGATGTCTCACCGGTTCCGTTTAGCAATCGGTTTTGTAAGCATATCTCTCGTCTCTTTCACGGCATTCGGGTGTTCGCAAAGCGAAGAAGCCGTGCAAAATACTGCGCTAAAGAAAACAGCTCAACAAGAATCCCTGAATGTTGATACCGTTCTTGTAACGGCTCAACATTTGAAAAGAACAGTAAGAATTCCATCGGAATTGGCAGCTTTCCGCGACGTAGACATTTATCCGAAGGTGCAAGGCTTTGTCAAAACCATGCTTGTAGACCGGGGTTCGCTCGTCAAGAAAGGTCAAGTCCTTGTCGAAGTTGTTGCGCCTGAATTGGAAGCTAATTGTCGAGAATCGGAAGCGAAGTTCGAAGCGGCGCAATCATCTCTTTTGGAGACACAGTCAAAGATAGCAAGTTTGATTGCACAAAGAGAAGAAGCGGAAGTAAGACGCGGCGCCAGCGAAGCAAATTACAAGAGAATCCTTGTTGCAGCCAAAACTGCAGGTGCGATTGCCCCTGCAGATATAGAGACGGCTGAGAAAAAGGTACAGGGAGACCAGGCAAAAGTACGGGCGGCCGAACAAATGGTAAATGCAACTCAAGCGGCTTTGATTGCCGAGAAAGACAAAGTGAGAGCCTCCAAACAAGCACTTAACTCGATGCGCGAAATGAAGGGATACTTGACAGTAAGAGCGCCCTTTAACGGCGTCATCACAGAAAGAAATGCTCACGAAGGAAGTTTGGTCAGCTCCTCATCTTCCAATCCTCCCATGTTGAAGATTGAACAGATTTCCCCCTTACGCCTTATCGTTCCCGTACCTGAAAACGCGATAGCGGGACTCTCGAACGGCTCTCGAATGCAGTTCACTACTTCTGCATTCGTGGGAAAGACTTTCACAGGTACTGTTTCCAGAATAAGCCACGAGCTAGATCGAAAAACCAGATCCATGCTTGTTGAGCTCGACGTTCCGAATGAAGATAAGCAACTGGAGCCCGGCATGTACGCCGAAGTGATCTGGCATATGGAAAGACCCTATCAAACCCTTTTCGTACCTGCCTCTGCTATCCTCAGCCGCGAAGACAAGACTTTTGTGGCAGTAGCAAGGGGAGATCAAGCCGAGCTTACGCAAATAGCGCGCGGACAACCAATGGGAAAGTTAGTTGAGGTAGTAGGTGCAGTAAGAGCAGGCGATGAAGTAGTAGTAAGTCCATCGAGCGATCTCGCTGATGCAAAAATCAAAGCGCGTCGCCTCTCCGAATTGGAGTTAAATAAACTCTTGAAAGAATCAAGCAAAGAGGACTGATCAGACTTATTTATCAGGGAAAATGAAATGTTCGCGAAAACTTCGTAGGTTAGATCTAAGATAGCCTATTGGCTGGCGTCACTCTCGGCCCCGCTGCTCCAGAGAGAGACTCGAGTGCCATACATATTCGTTGTGTGCAAATTAGGGGCCCGGGCAAAGTGAGCAAACTGGTTGCAGGTCAATTGGCGTTGCGAGGATTGAACCATGAGAATTGCTCAGCTGGCACCATTGATCGAGAGCGTACCTCCGACAGGATATGGTGGGACCGAACTCGTAGTTAGCCTTCTTACGGAAGAGCTAGTAGAGCGTGGACACGAGGTTACTCTCTTTGGCACAGGAGACTCCGCAACTCGAGCTCGACTTGTCTCCGTTGCTGAAGAAGGGCTCAGGAAGTCCTGTGCCGATCATCGGTATCGGTGGCCTGCTTACGATTTAAGATCGCTTCTGACGCTGAAAGAGATGAGTTGCGAATTTGATGTAGTTCACAACCATATGGGATACCCAGCTCTACCTTTTCTGGAAGCTTTGAACTGCCCGGTTGTTACCACCAACCATAACCCGATTTCTGACTATTGTGCAGATGTATACCTTGCATTCTCTGGGCTTCCATATGTATCAATCAGTGACTCATATCGACGTTTGAACTATCCGAACAAGCTCAATTACGTTGCCACTGTTTACAATGGCATCGACACGGACAGATATTTCAGCGAGCACAAAAGAACGCGATCTTACTTACTATTTGTCGGCAGAATTTCTGCCGCCAAGGGCACGTCGGTCGCGATAGACATCGCAGAGCGGCTAGGTTTGCCTATCAAAATAGCAGGAAAGATAGACGCAGCTGATGAAGCGTATTTTTCAAATCAAGTAAAACCGAAGTTGGCAAACTCCAATGTAGAGTTCCTTGGAGAAGTAACTGAACGAGAAAAGGTCGATCTTTACAGCGGTGCGATTGCGACTTTGTATCCCATCAACTTCGAGGAGCCGTTCGGTCTTGTCATGGCCGAATCTCTGGCATCTGGCACACCAGTTCTTGGTCTGGACAGGGGAGCAGTGCCAGAAGTAGTAAAAGATGAAGAAACCGGAATTATTGCTAAGACTTGCGAGGAGCTTGTAGAGAGATTCTGTGCAATTGAATCAATCACGGCAAATGCATGCAGGGAGCGTGCACGGCAGTTCTTCGGCAAGGAGCGAATGACACAGCAGTATGAGTCCGTCTACATCAAATTGATGGAACATACCCGCGCAAAAGAGAGGCAGTACGAACAATGCATTTAGGAAAGCTCGACGCAAGAGATGGCAATGACACTGCCGCTCACAATGAAAAGGCAATCTGACGGGGCAAAACCGCGAAGCCGCTTAGTCATCCGTGTTGTCATTCTCACGGCCGGAGCCGCAAGCGGACTGGCGCTGACAGCTTATCTATACGCTATTTTTTCGAAGACTGCGGACTCTACAACACCGGAGCCCATTGCTCTATTCCCCTCGGTGTTTTCCGGTCTACTCTTGTTTTGGCTCTCAATCTGCCTGGTTGTCATTCTTGAAACGAGCCAATAGAATCGAATGTTCAATCAGCTAAATTAATCGTCTGCGGAGCTGTATACAACTCGACACTCGGTTGCGTGGCGGGCCGAACATCAACTTGCTCAACTGAAGGCGCAGGCGCAACATCAACGGCCGTTATTTCATTGGTCGGGATCACTCTTAATCTAAACTCGATTTCCTTTCCAATCTCACGGCTTAGGAATGCCTGCACTAGAGCTACCTGACGGCTGTTTATCGGCTGTTCCGGAGCGGTAACAGTGGCTGTAACCACGGTCGGCTGTCTCAAGCGTTTCACTTGAACGTCCTGGAGCTGGAGTCCTCGAAAGGTGAATGTCTTCTCCTTCAGCAGTTTTTTTACTTTTGAGCTGATCAGATTTTCCAGCACTAACTCGCTCATACTGTAGCCCAAAGGGACGATCAACACCATGCTGAGCGCCGCTGAGATCAGCAATCCTCTTTTGGCCTGTTTTAAGGGAGTAAAACCAAGAAACAGAAACACTAAAGAGCCAGCGACAGCAATCCCGACCAGGTTAGTCGCATACAACAAAAGAGCTCCTGCCCAAACGTAAAAATTCCCAAACGCCAGTCCGATTCCGACCACGCCTAAAGGCGGTACCAGGGCGACAGCAATAGCGACACCGGCCAGTGATTCAGCCAATTTCTCCTTGGTCTGGCAATAGGCTCCAATAGCGCCGGCAAAGATAGCGACGGCCAGATCCAGCAGAGTAGGATGCGTTCGTGCCAATATTTCAGGAGTCAACTCCAGTGAATGAAATATCATAGCGATTAGCATTGACAGTGATATGGCTGTCGTGGTCCCAATAGTCAGAGTGATCAGGCTGCGGGCAAGCAATTTTGTGTCGGCGGTCAAAGTAGCCAACGAGAGCCCTACCAAAGGACGCATTAGTGGCGCGATTATCATGGCGCCAATGATAACGGCAGGGCTATTTTGAAAAAGTCCAATAGTGGCAATCAAACTTGAAGCTGACAAGAGAAGAAGAAAATCGGCGCTCACCTTACTCATTTCTTCCAGGCGAGTTTGCAATGAAACTAATTCAGTTTCTTCAACGTGTTTGAGAAGTGGCGCCATTTCCCTTCAAATTCCGATGCATCCATTCATTATGACAGAATTGAAGATTTTGCATTCTCGGATCTTCGCCATCATTCATAGGATTGGGCACTGGACTGATGGAGCAGATTGAAGACCTCAATCAAAATCTCTTCTCCGGTTAAGGCGTTCGGATCCGGCTGTAATCAGGCAGTTCAATATTGTCTGCAATGGACGAATTGATGAATGAGTTAGCAAATACAGGAATTGAAAAGCACTTCGTAATCTGGTTACGAACAAAAACACCGGCTGTGCTTCGAGGAGCAAACCAGGACCCAATCCGCTCGGCGCCTTTCTGTTTGTTCAACATGAATTGCTTGAGCAACTGCTCATAAATTCGAAAAGCAGTAGAATAGTCACCGTCCGCCATTTTAAGCTCACTGGCGAGTACGTAGCTGCCCAACATGGCAAGCGACGCACCTTGCCCAGAAAGAAGCGACGGACAGTATGCCGCATCTCCTGTCAGGGCAACTCGCCCTTTAGACCATGAGGGCATGCGAATCTGACTGACTGAATCAAAGTACAGATCATTTGACGCATGCATCGCTTCCATGACGGCCTCGGATTCCCAGCACGTATGACCGAAAACTTTTTCGACGATAACTTTGGGATCACCTTGTCCGTTCGGTTTGCGAATTTGCTTCGCTGCAAAAATTAGAAAAAACACTGTTCTGTCATTTCTCAAGGCAAATCTTGCCAGGTGTTTGCCTGGAATTGAATAACAGACATAGATCCCGGCATTCCTTGGACGATAGCCTTCGATGCTGAATGCGGCTGCACAATAACCAAGTCCTTTTTCGAACAGCTCTTCTCCGCCGAAGGTCAGCTTGCGAACCGCCGAATGTAAGCCGTCGGCACCGACAACAAGGTCGAAACGGCGGGAGGGACCGTTCTGAAACGAAACTTCAATTCCCTCAGTGTCTTCGCTCATGGAAGTAATTGTGTCCGAGAATAGTATTTCGACTTCTTGATTTGTTTTTTCGAATATCACATCCGCCAGGTCGCTTCTGCGGATGCTGATATAGCGATCGCCTAAATTTGAGCGAAATACTTCCGCATCGAAACCTCCTACCCTTTGACCACCGGCATTAAGCAGTCGAACTTCATCTGCGATGTATCCGCGTTCACGCAATGCCGGCAAAATATTCATTTTCTCAGCAACATCAAACCCAAGTCCCCAAAAGTCAATAATATAGCCGCCTCTTCGAAGCGAAGGGGCTCGCTCGACTAGAGTTGGATTGAATCCGTACTGCTTGAGCCAGTATGCAAGCGTGGTCCCGCCTATACCTGCTCCTGATATGAGAATGTTCCTGGTATGCATTGTTCTTAGCGACTGTCGTCAGTTTGAGTCCAATACAATGCAAAGGTCACCGGATACCATGCCTGGAAGGATTGGAAAAGATCATATTGATTACGTCAACCCTTCTTATGGCATAGGTTTTTGCGGTCTCTTCGATTGTTCTGCGCTTTTCCTCTGGTGCCGGAGCGTATGCATAAGTGCAGGTCTTGCCAGGATATTCCTTTGCAATGCCGGCTATCACAAACCTTTGAAGGGCTGATTCAATAGAGGCCGGACTGGAATAAAGATGCCTGGCCAACGTGCTTGCGTCGACCGGCTGTTTTATGTTCATTAAAGCAATTAAGAGATCCAACTGCCATACAGACTGGATGTTGTCTCTTAGAAAACTTCTTACTTCAAAAGAAATAGCCTGCATAGTAGCCGCCCAACGAAAAACCAGAACAGATGAGTTGTTCTAACAAAGAAAAACGCGATCTATTTCACCATCCACACATCCCTGCGAGTGGTGTGATGAATTCTCACAGACATAGGGACCACTTTCTCAGCAACTTTGATTTCGCCGCCAAACTTTTGCCACCAGTTAGCCAGAGTATTCGAAAGAACACTATGCCTCAAATTATCTATGCGCTCCTTTCTTGCCTTTTTCGACATCGACAGTGAATATACAATTTGCTCTGAAATTGTTTCGGGGTGAAGATTTACTAGAGTCAGAACACTTTCGCTAAGTTCACTCCATGCGCCCGCTCGAGAAGACAAAATTAAGACGCCATCTGTTGAGCAAAGAGCAAACTCTTTAGCGGTAAGATTTAGCCCATCATATAGCGGAGTCACCAGCATCACACTGGCGCGCTTATAGAGCCAGGCCAGAACATTTGCCGAAACCGGGGTATCAATCCAAACGATTGGCTGCCAGTCTTTCGATCCCCATCGCTTGTTAATAGACTCGCTGAGGAATTTGCATTGCTGCCAGTATTCTTCGTAAGCCGGTAATCCCGCCCTCGTTTTTTGACAGACTTGAACAAAAGTGATTTTCTCAATCTGGTCTGCATTGTTAGAAAAGAAGTGTTCGATCCCCTGCAACCGATGAAAGACGCCCTTTGTGTAATCTGCTCGATCGACTGACAACACAAAAGATTTTTTCGCCAGCCCTTTGATGTTTAGATCCCGACAGCTAGAGCTTTCCTCTCTCAGTTTACTCAGCCAGTAATCACTATCAATCCCGAGCGGATGGGAAACAACATGCACAACGGCGCCATCCGGACGTATTACCTGACTGGATTGGTAATCAACCTTGTAGTCATGCAAATGTTCGTCTATGAACTTGAGAAAGTTAGATGAATATTGATCGATGTGAAATCCGATTTTCTCCGCAGCCAGAAGGCCTATGGCTATTTCGGCTAAATAGGGAATGAAGCGCACTTCAATCTTTTTCGGCCATGGGATATGCCAAAAGATGTCAACGGATCTGTGCGAATACTGAGTTAAAAACTTAGGACACAGGGCCAACTGGTAGTCATTCACGAAAGCCTTGCTGTGCGGACCGGTTTTATCGGTGTGCAGCACGTTCCAGGCAAAACTCACATTGAGCTGCTCATACATTTGTCTGTCTGATTCATCAAACGTTGCGTATTGAGAAAGTTCGTGCAAAACGGGCCAGAGAAATTCGTTGCAGTACCGATAATGCCCTTCAACGATTTTGAAAGGTATCTGACAGACTTCCTCTGTCGAATTAATTTTACTTGCTTTCTTTCTCAATTGAGATCCATGGAGAAACCACCACTGCTGGCCGCCATGAGTGTGCTCTATCACGCGTGAGAGAGTAGCAGAAACGCCGCCTGGTGTTGATGGACCTCTATAGGAGAGAATGTTCATTAAGTTACCTCGCATACAGCAAAGTCGGTAAAAGCTCACGCGGTAAGCCTTTTCGTTGTGGTCGACTCTAAAATCAGTGTAGTCTTCGAAAATTTCGCGAAAATTTCATTCGATTCGCCCAGCCAGAAACGCGTTACGATAAGTAGCAGAGGCGAATACGCATGAAGATACTGCTTGCAGAAGACGACACATTCTTGTCCGACGGACTTTCGATGGTTCTAAGAGACAACGGCTACGCTGTCGACATTGAGTCTGATGGCGCCAATGTTCCTATTGCTGTGAGCACGACACCGTATGATCTTTTGGTTCTGGATTTAGGATTGCCAAATCTGGACGGCTTGGAGATATTAAAGCGCATACGCTCGAAAGGCGAAACGATACCTATTTTAATTCTGACGGCCCGAGATGCTGTGCAAGATAGAGTAAAAGGCTTAGATCTTGGCGCCAATGATTACTTGACCAAACCTTTTGAATTGCCGGAGTTGGAGGCGCGTATTAGAGCGCTGATACGCAAGGACAACTGGTCCAACAAAATGGAAATTAGTTTCGGCTCCCTCAGTTTCAACACAGTTGATCGAGTAGCAACAATTGAAGGAAGAATGGTTGATCTGACGGCCAGAGAGTTGGCTGTTCTAGAAATTTTATTGCAGAAATTGGGAACTTCAGTCGATAAACAGAGAATCATGAGTTTGATTTCTTCATGGGATCAAGAAGTCACAGAGAATGCGGTCGGCATTGTAATCCACCGACTGCGAAAGAAATTGGAAGAAGCAAATATCACTATAAAAACATCGCGGGGGCTAGGTTGTCGTCTTGAAATCTGCCCGTGATCCATCATTGAGAAGTCAACTGCTGTGCTGGCTGCTTCTGCCACTGGGTGGAATATGGATTTTAACGGCATGCGGAGCCTATTTCCTTGCCGAGCATTTTGCAAACAATACTTTTGATCGTGAGTTATTGAATTCGGCCGACTCGGTAATCGCTCGCCTTCGATCAGATCCGGTGAAGATATGGGTAGACATGCCTCCTGCAGCCCAGGCGATTTTGCGGCACAATTTTAGAGACAAAATCTATTATCAAGTCTTAAAACCTGATGGCACACGCATCTCCGGCGATGCTGTTCTGCCTAAACCTCTTCGCAAGTTCGACTCGCCGGTGCCCTCTTTTAGATATGCCAAACTAGACGGACAAGACGTTCGCATCGTCAGGGTGAAAGCAAACCTGCCTGGACATGAAGAGCAAGTGGTTATGGTTCAGGTCGCGCAGACTTTGAACGCGCTTCACGAGATGACCCAACAGATATTGTTGAGCATCATCATTCCGCAGATCTTCATGATTCTCCTGGGCGCAATGTGTGTTTCCTCTGGAATAAGACGAGGACTCATACCGCTTTCAAGATTAGAAAAGGCGCTTTCCGCTCGATCTCAATTTGACCTGACTCCAGTGGAATCAAATCAAACTCCGGTTGAAATCAAGCCACTGGTCAACGCGATTAATACCCTGCTGGATAAATTACGAGAAGACATAGAACAGCAGCAACGCTTTGTTGCTAATGCGGCACATCAGTTTCGCACTCCGCTTGCCGGGCTTAAGACTTACATATATGCCGCAAAACGGCTGCCTGCTGACCCACGCATGATTGAGATGCTGGACAAGATTGAATCCGGGGTAGATCGCTTAACTCATTTGGCCAATAAACTGCTCACGCTGGCAAAAGCGGAACCGCAGATGGGAACCGTAAATCATCAAACAGTGGATTTAAATTTCATTGCATCCGAGATGACTGCGGAATTCGTCTCTGAGGCATTGCCAAAAGGAATGGAATTGAATTTCGTAAGCTCCGAGAGGCCCGCAATGGTCTGTGGCGAACTTTCCGATCTTGCGGAGTTAACTTCAAACTTGATCGAAAACGCCGTTATCTATACACAGCAAGGAGGCAATATCACTGTTCGCGTCAGCAACGGAGATGCAGTTCGTTTAATGGTTCAAGACAATGGACCCGGCATACCTGCTGAAGAAAGAGAAAAGGTCTTCGAGCGCTTTTACCGCGTACTAGGTACGGCCGCTACGGGAAGCGGGCTTGGCTTACCCATCGTCAAAGAAATCGCAACAGCACACAAAGCAACAGTTGAAATCACTGACTGCCCATCCGGAAAAGGAACGACAGTCACTGTTACTTTTCCATGTGCTCCGAAAGCTAACGACAACACCAAGCAAATGAAGATTACGCATGTTTAGCTGTAATTTATTTCACGGATAATTCGCCAGACACAGTCTCAACGGCGTTGCAAATTCCAGTCCGGAAGCTACGCTTCCTGTAGATAAAACCGGGCAATCGAGGAAAGAAAGCGGAAAGAAGTGATTGCTAGAGTGACTCGGTCAATCGAAATCTGGAGCCAAAAATGAATTTCTCATATCTAATGATACTCATACTTCTCTCAACAATTGCACTTCCAGCGTTCGCCGCCGACAGCTCCACCGCTGACACTCAAACGTCAAAGGATACTAAAGTCGAAGCAAAACCTGCTGAAACGAAATCAACAAATAACAAGGCACTTTCAGTCGAAAGAGCGAACAAAGAAAATAACGACAAAAACACAACTGCAAATGCATCGGCTAAAAGTTCTACAAAGGCTTCCAGCGATGCCTCGCAAACCAACAAAAACAATTCCCAGGCAAAAAGCGATGAACCAAAAACCAAATAACTGGCACTAGCGCGATTTCTGCGCAGAGCGTCAGGAGGAGAAATCGTGCGATTTCTCCTCCATTTCCTTCCTTTCAGAATCTTTCC
>JBGAVL010000329.1:0-6620 GCA_044228145.1 Obscuribacteraceae bacterium (SeqCode) | reverse complement strand
CTGACTGCTCATTGCGGTGAGCTCAGTATTTCATCACGCTTCAGTCAGTCCTTCACGTGGTGCGGGCTTCTTGCTACGGTTTCTGGTCGACGCCGACCTACTGTTTCCACAAAGCCCCTCGGCTCAAAGTGCTCAACACCTAAGTGATGCACTCACCGGTTATGCATTTAGTTTATCCGATTACCGCATAGCTTCAACTACCCCAGAGGACATTTAACGATCGCCCACCCGGCAACATCGAGATGCGCTCTGGACATAACGAACACGAACGAATTTGCATTAACAAGCGCTGGATCAATTGACTCAGCCGACACCACAGCGATCAAATATCCAACCAGAGCAAAACGCATACACACTTGCTATTTATTCGGATCGAAGTCCAAAGGATCCAACTCAAGGACTGATACTCTCACCACAAGAGCTTCTATCAAGTGTGCGAACTTTGATTTAAATGCCCTCAGCTCCGCGGTTTGATTTCTATACTGCGTGAGCATCACATCGTATTTAAGAGACAATGCCTCGCATTCGGATTGCATAACCTGCGCTTGTTTCGCAAGATCTGGATTCCCTTCCTGCTCAGCTTCTGCTGCCTTCCTTTTCCAGGATTCCAGGTCCCTTTCCGATGAAGCCAATTCAGTAGACAACAATGCTTCGCTGGCTCTCCTTTCCGGAATTGCCTCAGTTATCCAAAAGATTGCATTCTCGAGTGTCTGCTTCAGTTGCTTGATGTCGAAAACATCCAAGGTGTAGATTTTGGGACTCTCAATGAATTCGACGAGTTGGTCGTAGTCCGCTAGTGATATGAAATGAATAGGCTTGCCTGGTATGCGTACTTCGCGTCTCTGCAAAGCCAACTCGATTCGTTGACTTCTTACATCAAGTTTCGTCTCAGGACCTGTATAGACCTGACCTGAATTGACCATGCTCACATTCTTGTTTGCGTTAGCAAGTATTGGTCTGGGCACTTTCCTTCCCTTGAATGCCTCCTTATATTCACTCTCAATCTCCTCAAGCTCCGCATGAAGAGAAGGAAGATTGGATTCAAGTTCATGGAGTTCCCTCTGATAGCGAGCCAATTGCTCTCGCATCCCCAAATCCTTCAATCTACCTACAACTGTGGGGTCTTCTTCTTTTGCTTGTTCATCTTGTAGCGCTTGAAACTCTTTAGTCAGTAATCTGATCTTTTCCTCAAGTTGCGGTTTTTTGTCAATCTCGTGCGTAAGGAGTGCGCGCTTGCGTATCAACTCATCCAACCGCTTCTGTGGTTCATCTTGCTGCTGCTCTTCCAATTGCAACAACCGGCGGCCTTCTTCGGATACCTCAGGATGCACTGGTTTATGCATCCCAACTCCGGCAAATGTTCGAATCGAGCGCGACAGAGCTCGAACGCCGGTCGAAAGCACCTGCGTCACCGGTAGCACCCAGAGAAGGAATACGATTGCTAGCGAAATCTCAAGTAGTGGCGACATGGCTTTGGTTCAATTGCCCTGGCAAGTCTTCAGGGACACTTGTTCCATTATTGCGCAAATAAAAACACCAGCCAGATAGCTCTGCGCTGGTGGCTCTAAACAAAAATACCAGCCAGATTGCTCTGCGCTGGTATTCATGCTACTGCCTGACTGCTCATTGCGGTGAGCTCAGTATTTCATCACGCTTCAGTCAGTCCTTCACGTGGTGCGGGCTTCTTGCTACGGTTTCTGGTCGACGCCGACCTGAAGTTTCCACAAAGCCCCTCGGCTCAAAGTGCTCAACACTTAAGTGATGCACTCACCGGTTATGCATTTAGTTTATCCGATTACCGCATAGCTTCAACTACCCCAGAGGACATTTAACGATCACCCACCCGGCAACATCGAGATGCGCTCTGGACATAACAAACACGATCGAAATTGCGTTAACAAGCGCCGGATCAATTGGCCAGACCGAAAGCGCAACGATCGAATATTCACATTGCACCGCTTTTATATATCAGACATTGTCGGAGCAGGGCTTCATCCTTATATAAGTGCAAAAGCGAAAATCAGCCGTACGGAGGATAATTGGTACAAAAGCTAATTCGTATACAAGCTAATTGGCATACAGGCTTGTTACTAGCCGAGATTTTTGCCGGGAAATTTCTCGCTCATCCAGGTGTCATCGTATATGGTGCTCATGTAACCTCTGCCACCGTCAGGAAGAATCGCAAGCACGTTCTTGCCTTTGCCGCCGAGCTGTTTGCAATAGGCCGCCGCCGCAGCTGCGATGCAGCCGGAAGAACTGCCGGCAAATATTCCTTCCAATTTCATCAAATCGTATGCAGCTTGAACAGACTCTTCGTCTGTGACACGAAATGCCGCATCGATTACACTCTGATGGAAATTGCCTGGCAAAAAATCCTGACCAATTCCTTCAACCACATAGGGCGCAACCGTTGTAGTGTGTCCATCATAGAGATCCGCCAGGATGCTTCCCACCGGATCCGCAAGAATTACCTGCACCGATGGCTTCTTCTCTTTCAAATACTTTCCGGCACCAGATAAGGTGCCACCGGTTCCTGCACCCGCTACAATCGCATCCACTTTGCCATCGGTCTGATTCCAAATTTCCGGTCCTGTTACTTCATAGTGAACTTGCACGTTGTCTGGATTGTAGAATTGATCGACAAACCATGCGCCGCGTTCTTCAGTAAGTCTTTTGGCAATGCTAATGAAATGGTCGGGATCACCAGGCTTTTTCCCGGTGGGCGAAATTACCACTTCTGCCCCCAGACGTTCCAACAATCTCACTTTGTCCTTGCTGACTTTCTGCGAGACGATGCAGATGAGCCTATAACCTTTGAGTGCGGCCACCATTGCCAGACCAATACCGGTGTTACCTGCAGTCGCCTCAACAATCCATCCACCAGGCTTCAGTTTTCCTTCACGCTCCGCCTGTTCGATCATATTTTTGGCAATTCGATCTTTTACAGATCCGCCGGGATTGAGAAACTCGAGCTTGCCCCACAGATTGTGTTTCAGGGGCGCGGCAAACCGTTTCAATTTTACTATCGGCGTATTTCCAATTGCATCTATGACTGATTCAAATACCGCCAATTGTGTTTCCTCTGAGTAACCGTTTTAGAAGTTTCTATCAAGCTCAAATCATCGGCAGCGAACCTGGTCGGCGCCCGAGCGGAAAAGCAGATTCAATTTTATCAATGTCTTCCTTCGAAAGTTTCAAATTACCGGCGACTGAGTTATCTGCGGCGTGCTTGGGGTTAGCAGCCTTGGGGATGGAAAACAGCGAGTCGCGCCGAGTCAGGAAAGAGAGTGCAATTTGGTGAACTGTCGCAGAGTGAGCATCCGCGATCTCTTTCAAAACTTTTCCGCCAGGCGAGCCTACCGTAGGAAAACCGCCCGTACTTCCAAACGGACTGTATCCTACAACCGCCACATTGTGTTTCTCACACCATGGAATTACGGCATGTTCGATCGCTCTTTCTTTAAGGTGATAGAGAACTTGATTGCAAGCAATTTTTCCTTCGCCGGCAATTTCCAGCGCTTCATCGAGATCGTCTTCGTCGAAATTGCTGACGCCTCAGGAAAGGATTTTTCCATCGCGTTTCAATTCTTCGAATGCATCGATGGTGTCACTCAATTTATAGTGTCCGCGCCAATGCAGAAGGTAGCAATCAAGACGATCTGTTTTCAAACGCGCCAGGGATTTTTCACAGGCGACGATGGTTCCTTTTCTTGAAGCGTTGCTCGGCAAAACTTTCGAGACGAGAAAGACTTGATCGCGCCTTGCGGCAATTGCCTCGCTGACGATTTCTTCTGCTTTGCCCGCCCCATACATTTCGGCGGTGTCAATGTGAGTCATGCCAAGGTCGAGCCCCTGCCGTAAGGCATTGATCGCTTCCTTTCGATTTGCAGTCTCAATATTCCAGGTACCTTGCCCTACTACGGCAACATTACCGAGGTGACCAAATTTACGTTGTGCCATTTTAGAAGCCACCGAATTATCCTCTCATTTCCCCAGTCGTTCACCGCCCACTACTTCTGCGGTGCATCAATCGGAATCTTCTTTTCGAGAATATCGGCTTCTCTATCCAGCGCATCGCCCGCCGGAACGCGATTTGTCAGCTGCAAAAGATCAGCATAACTGCGCAAACACAATAGCAATACGTCGTCTTTCTTCTTCAATTGACGCGCTCTCTTCAATGCGTCTTCAAGCTCTGGCTCAGCTTGCTGAAAATCACCTCTATCAAGATCAAATTGACCCAATTTATTTAGAGCTCCCACGGCGGAATTCGGATCATCATTATTGTGCCTCTCAAATACATCCAAGGCATGAGTCAGTAGTGTACGAATCTGCGGAAACTTACGCTGCGCTGCATAGCACTCGGCCAACCGGGTCTCCAACTTCGCTACCACGACAGAATCTTCGCCCAACATTTTCTTTTCTATTTCAAGTGCTTTCTTGAGCAACTTCTCTTGCTCCAGCCACAACCCCTTACTGTAGAGTTTGGCAGACACCGATACAAACTGGGGAATTTCCGCTTCAGCTCTCAACATTTTGCTGCTTTGTGACACAGGAGAATTATCCTTTGTTTCGAAAGTGGCAAGCAGTTTCATCAATTCTTCATATTCAAATTTCGCACGCTCTGTATCAATGGCTGAAACTTCTGTGTTGAGTTTTTCGAGATCTTCCGCGTGGCCTTCCCACTTTTGATAAAGAACGGATTTCGAGCGAAGAGTGGTCTGCAAGCGCTGTTTCAAGTCGCCGAAAACTCTCGCTCTTTCCTCGGCTTTGGCGAAGTTTTTTTCTGCGCTCTCGTACTTTCCACTCTTCACATCTTCTTCCGCGCAGAACAAATAGAGCGACCATACAAGTTTATCCAGCGGTGCACCTCGATCGTCGGAGGCCCCTCCCCAAAATGCAGCAAATGCCACACCAACAAGCAGAACGCATGCCACAGCAGAAACAAGAATGAGTGCTATGGGTGTTCTCTTTTTTCCTTTGTGCTGTTGTGGTGGCCGAGCTGGCGCAGGGGCACCGGTCAAATTGGAGGCATGATCTTTGCCGCCAAATGCAGACGAGATGCTCGACAAAACATCGCGAAGCTCGCTCACGGTCTGAAACCTGATATCCGGATCTTTCGAAAGACAGCACAATATCGCCGCTTCCAATTCTGCAGGAACATCAGAGCCAGGTGCCTTTTCACTGATCAATTTCGGATGCCTGTCCACGTGCATGTTCATCGTTTCGAGAAAACTATCGCCAAGGAATGGCGGCGTACCAGCCACCGCCTCATACATCAAACAACCCAGCGCATAAATATCAGAGCGAGTATCGAGTTCGCGTCCGAGGCACTGTTCCGGACTCATATAAATTGGGCTGCCGAAGACTTCACCGGTCTTGGTCAATTGTTGCTGTTGCTTCCCGCCCTGCGGAAGCAGTTTTGCAATGCCGAAGTCGACCAATTTCACCATTTCGGTGCCATCCTCGCGCTTCATGAGAATGACGTTGGCAGGCTTCAGATCGCGGTGAATAATGCCTTTCTTGTGTGCCGCTTCCAGTCCGTCACATACTTGTTTGAAAATTGCAATTGCGCGCAAAAATGGAACACGCCCCTTACGATCGATCAGTGTCTCAAGACTTTCGCCCTCGATGCAATCCATCACAAAAAACGGCTCGCCGTTTGGCGAAATTCCGAAGTCGTAAACAGTAATTACATTCTGATGACTGAGAGAACTGGCGGCCTGAGCTTCAAGTCGAAATCTCTCAAGAGCGAGAGTGTCGTCTTTCAAATTGCGATGCAGCATTTTGATCGCGACAGTGCGATTCATCAAACTATGCTGCGCCTTGTAGACAATGCTCATACCGCCAAGCCCGAGCACTGACTCAATCAAATATCGCTCCGCAAAAACGTTGCCGATTAGCGGATCGTTTCCGGGACCACGAAGTGTAGTCGAATCATGTGGACAATTGACAATGGCGCCTTCAAACACCCGGTAACATTCCGGGCAGTATTTCTTGTCCATGGTGACATTTTGCGTAGAAGGACTTTCCATTTAAAAATTCTGAGTCCAGGTCAAGTATCGCGCGCCTTCACAGCTCTTGAGAAACATTGTCAAGCATCGCCGCATATATAGGTACTACCTTTCTACCACGCGGTACGATCAACTGGGCAAGAATTCCTCTCTGTGACACAATGGATATATTCCGCAATCCGCGTATACGGGAGGATTTGAGGCTTTGGAAAACAAAGAAGAATCGGCGCGCTCGAATGACGAAATTCATGTACGGCTTGTTCTTGCCGGAAATCCTCACACATCGCCTTCAGCATTTAAAAAGCTGGCCGAGGACCCGAGCGAAAAGGTGCGCAGTCGCCTGGCCGCAAATCCGAGACTGCCGGAAGATATTTTCAAAAAGCTGGCGAAAGACGAGGATCCCGATGTGAGAATCAGCGTCGGTGAAAATCCGAACGCTCCCGAAGATATTCTCGAGATGCTCGCGAAAGATGAAAGCGAAGATGTGCGACTGGCTATGGCAACTGTTTCAACGATACCAATGCATCTTTTGAAGATTTTGGCAGAAGACGACAACATGTTTGTCGCATCAAACGCGAAAAAGACTCTGGAAGAAATCGACGCAAAAAG
>JBGAVL010000328.1:6375-6631 GCA_044228145.1 Obscuribacteraceae bacterium (SeqCode) | reverse complement strand
GGGCTTAGAAGACAGGCGGGTTTATCTGCCGCAGTTGGTTACTGTTGTAATGCGACTTTTATTAGACACGCGCCTGACACGCCCGTATTTGAACGTGCCGGAAACCTGTCATCCAACTCTATTGTTCGTGCGCATCTTCCTGCGATCTTGCTCTGCACTGAAAGATTCAATCCGAATCAGACTGACACCCAAATTAGACTAAAAAGTGCAAGCCTTTGAAAAAAATGTTTTTGCTAGAACCCTTACTGCATGTGCT
>JBGAVL010000328.1:0-6365 GCA_044228145.1 Obscuribacteraceae bacterium (SeqCode) | reverse complement strand
AAAGGCATTGCTCAAGGCTCTGCAGTCACCCCTTAGGGTGATTTCTTGAATCACTAAAATGGGAGTATGGTGTTAGCAAGGGGGTGGCGAAACTGCGCATTGCAGTGTCGTCGAGCATGATATGGCAAAAGACTTGAATTTACATGAAAGATTGATCTCAGAACTTGGAGTAGTGCTGCAGGAGCGCAGAGCGCGCTTGCACATGTCTCAAAGCGACCTCGCCGAAACAAGCCGCTTTCACCGCTCGTACATAAGTGACGTCGAGCGTGGAGCACGCAATATTTCGGTGAAAAACCTGAGCCGTCTGGCCCTGGCTCTGGATATTCCAGTGTCGGTCATTTTGGTACAGGTGGAAAAACGACTTTCGTCAAAAACGGGCCGTGCCCGTAAACGTGCTTAGCAACTGAGGAGGCTACAGCCAGTCAGATACAAAATCAACATTTGTTGAAGGACTTGCCACTATGGGTAGTGGCAAGTCCTCAATATTGCTCGATTGAAAAGGTAGCAACATTAGCTGCCTTTTGGTAAAGAGACTCGGCAATTTCGCCACACGGTTTCATAAAACCGGCAGCGATTTGCAGCACTTCTCCAGGACCGGGGCGGAGGCCAGCTTCGTCTTTTGCACATCCGCTGATCTCCATCGGATCGCAAATTTCGACTTTGTGGGCATCTAATCCGCAGTTTTTGAAAAAAGCCTCGCTGTTGACCACGCGAGACATCATGCCATGCCTCACGTTCACTTGGGCAGGCGGGTAAGAAACCCCCAATCTCAGCAACGGATCGAGCGCGGGCATTACCCATTTTGCGCTGTCGAAAGCGAGTTGCCCGCAATTTTTGATCAAGGCCAGTCCGTCGTGAAATGCCTGCTCTGTCAAATAAGCCCATTCCACAACTTCCAGGGTGCGTTTTTCCGGATCTTGCAAATTCCAGATCATATAGCCGTCTTCATGAAGATAGAGGACGAATTGACGCTCTGGACGAGTCAATTGTCTTTGCCAGCGATAGGAATTGCGCTCCAGGCTCAAGTTGAAAGTTTTTGTCCAGCGCTGGTGAACAGGCATCAACTTTTCGTAGTCGTCCAGCTTAACAGGCTTGAATCTGGCGCTGTCGCCGACAGGCGGGATCGCGTCTACCTTTTGCGTCACCTCGTATTGCAAATCGGTGAGGGAGTATCCCATCTTTTCGTAAAAAGGATAGGAAAACGGCCACAATGCGGAAATTTCCACCTTTTGATCGTTCAATCGGCTCAAAACTTCCTTAAGCACAGCCCTGACCAGACCTTTCCTGCGCATCGGCGGACTGCACGCCACGCCGGCTATGCCACCACATTTGATCAGGCGCCCGTTGAAATTAGCGTCAAACATGATCACAGTAGCCAGCGCCTGGGGATAGTCGTCAATGAAAGCTCCCACGGCATAATCGCTGACTTCGAAAGCAAATCTCTTCCATCTTTCCTCATCAGTAAAGCCAAAAGCAGTTTTCCATGTCTCTACGGCCAGTGAAAAATCGCCCTGCTCCACAGTTCGTATTACTGCATCCGTTTTTCCCACGCGAACTGTCGAAGCAGGAATAGCGGCCGTTGACGGTTGCGTCATGAGAACCTCTGGCGATGTTCGGTAATTCTTAGCCCACCATTATATAACCGGGTTCGCTTAGACTGGGTGCGGGTATAAAATCGGCGGTTACGTTGGGGAAAGACTGTGTCCGAAGAAAAGAAAGCAAAGGAGGCGGAATTTTACCGCCGTATTGCCGAGTTGCGCAGCAAAAACAATCAATTCCCCTGGACCACAGGTGAAATTCCGATCTTCGAGCTGCCCAGGGAGCAGACAAAGCTTTACGGCGACAGCGAGGTTGAAGACAGCGCCATGTCTGCCGACGAGCTGGAGCGGCGCGTGCTCATGGATCTGGTCGCCCCAACCTACAACTTTAGAACCTTCTATAAGCGCCTCAACTATGAATTGAAGAGAGCCAATCGCTACGACAGATCGCTGTCGCTCTTGATTGTCGCAGTGGACGGTTTGGATGACATCTTAAAATCTCGCGGCATGGAAGTGCGCGACAACATTGTTGCTGCGTCTGCTGCCGTAATGCTTACATCGATTCGCGATATCGATCTGATCGGGCGCTGTCGCGAAGACGCCTTCGGCATCATTTTGCCGGAAACACCGAGATCAGGCGCGGAAGTCGCGGCGGAGCGCATTCGTACACGTCTCGAGAATTATGAGGTGGTCATTAAAGGACGCAGCTATCTCGTCAGCGTCAGCATCGGCGTCTCATGTTTTGCCGGAAGACCGCTTGTCGAAAGCGGCTTTGGACAGGGTCCATCAGTTGAGGATGTTTTCGGCTGCGCTGCCAATGCAGTTATGGTACGCATGAAAGCAGGCGGCAACGGAATATCGTTCGCCGATGAAATCGATCACTGAGGTTGATTTTCGGAATTTGAATCTATTTACCGATTTCTAAAAGGGCGTCCTCAAAACTAAGGCGTCCGCTGCGCACAGCACCCAACACATAAATTGCTTGTTCGGTGCTCAAATAACGATTGCGAACCAGTGTCTGGCAGCGTACCGCAACATCCAGTGTGTCATCGGCGACAAGACCAAGTGCCATCAAAAGATCGGGCGCCAGAGAGGAATCTTCCAATGCCTTATCGAGGGCCGTGGCTATATCTTTCTTGTTGAAAAATCCCGATAGTGTCAAAAGCTCAACAATGGTGGCTGGCGTCTCCGGCTGCGGAGGCGCTGCCGGTAGCGGTGTGAATGACACAGGCGGTGTCGCCGGCGCACCGTGGTGCTCGACCATATACGCAAGCTCCGCTTGAGCCTCAGCAATTTCCAATGGTACTGGCAAAAGGTTGGAAAGTGATACTGAGACTGCCCGTTGCTTAATCGAGGCCATCTTCGATTGTGTATTTGTGGGCTTGCTGGCATGCCCAGGTGTTGATTGATTCAATTCTCCATACTGCGCAGATGCATCGACACCGGCTTGAGCAGCTGGGACCAGGTCTTCAATGAAGTCCGGCACATTAGAACCATTGCCCCTCTTGCCGAACGTAGCCGCCGGATGCGTCTGATGTTTTTGCGGCAACCAGGCCGACATAGGCTCTGATTCATTGATACTCTGCATGCCGCTCTGAGATTTCCCTGCCTGGCCTTTCTTGCCTTTGGTTTGTTTGGCCAGTTTGGTCTGCGACTGCGACGCTTTGCCTTTTCCCTTCTTTCCTTTCGAAGGTGCCGAATCTTTCTTGTCATCTCCGACATCAAATGGACCGTCCTCTGCCAACAAAGTCAGAGCTTCTGCCTGTGTTATGGAGAACAAACGTCCTGTGTCGTTTGGCGCATAGTCTGATTTGAGAGAAATCTTTGTACCTTTGCCGAATCCGGCCACTTGCCCCGGACGCGCCGTCTCGACAGGTGGAGCAACAGGCTCTTTTGCCTGTATCTCCGCCGGCTTGACCGGCTGTGTGTTAATTGCAGCAGGCAGTTTGAGATCTATTTCCAGCTTGAAGTCTGGTTCGCCGTCTTGCGGCTTCTCTTCAGCTTTCTCAACCGGCAGCTCCGGCGCGATTTCCAATTTCGCCGCAGGCTGCGCGACGGGCGCGACAGTCACAGGCTGTTGCTCGACAATGGGCTCTTGCTCCTTAGCCACAGGCGCAGGTGGAGTGACTCCTTTCGGTGCTGCAAATGGCGAAGCTCCAGGAGGAGCAAATGGATTGGTGAGCTCGGTAGAAGGGGCAGCAGTTGAAGGAATGTCTGCCGGTGATTTAGATGATTGAGAATTCCAGTCCGGTTTGTAGTCTCCAATTTGTTTGGACTCGCTTTGAACTGGCTCGGGAGTGCTAGCGGTTGGAGCGGGTGCAGGAGCTGAAACGGGTATCGCAGCGGGTTCCGGTTCTGGCGGAGCAGCTGTTTGCGGCATTGGCGGAACAAACGGCTCAGGAACTGGCGGGGCAACCGGTTCAGGCAATGGCGCAACTGCCGGCTCTGGATTTGACACTGCCACTGTTTCAGGAACCGCAATTGCTTGCTGCTCAGGCGGCGTCGACTCCTGCAC
Organism: Obscuribacteraceae bacterium (SeqCode); assembly: GCA_044228145.1. Classification (GTDB taxonomy): domain Bacteria; phylum Cyanobacteriota; class Vampirovibrionia; order Obscuribacterales; family Obscuribacteraceae; genus QKMZ01. The sequence continues at coordinate 2,312 of JBGAVL010000328.1, read as the reverse complement.
AATTTCGGTTTGAGGCTCATGGGCTGCCGACTGGGGTTGCTTCCAGGACAATTTTTTCGGAGAAGGAAGTTCTGCGTGAGCTTCAACATCGCTGCCTTTGGGAGCGGCCCAACCGAGACGAGATGCCAGTTGAGCAGCAGCATTTTTCAGCTGCCCACCGGAGTCCTTCGAGGAGTCATCGTGAGGCGCAGGCTGCAACGGCTTTGCCGCATCAGGTCTGGCATGCTGCGCACTGTCGTTCAACGCGACCGGCGACGAATGCTGTACTGAATTCTCTAAATGCGGCTGGCTGGGTTGCGATTGCGGAGGGGAAACAGCAGGGGCGGGCGGTGCTGCAGGCGCTGCATATTGTGCGGCTGGTGGAACTTGCGTCTGCTGATACTGAGGCTGCGGAATATTCTGTTGTTGTTGTTGAAGTTGAGCGTGCAGATTGGAAGGCTGCTGTTGAACATGCTGTGCAGCAGGGACGGGCATGTTGGCCGGCGGCGCATTCCAGTGTTGCTGGGGGGGCGGCAATTGCTGACCTTGCTGAGGTGGATAGCCAGGTTGAGGTGGATAGCCAGGTTGAGATGGATAGCCCGGCGGCGGCGCATAGCCTTCTGGAGGCATCGCCGGTGGTTGCGGCAAACCCGGAAGAGGAACGCCCAGACCGTGATGGCGCGGTACTGTTCCATGCCAGCTGCCCCAGGGATCGTCAGGTGCAGGCCCACCATAGGGCGCATGACCGTATGGAGTATTGTAGCCATAGATAGGAGCCGGCATCGGCTGCTGCATCTGTTGCGGCATCTGTTGCGGCAAAGGCTGTTGCATCTGTTGCGGCATAGGCTGTTGCATCTGCTGCGGCATCTGCATCGGCTGCGGCATCTGCATCGGCTGCGTTTGTTGAAGCTGGTTTGGATGCGGTTGTGGATGTTGTTGCTGTTGCTGTTGATAAAACTGCTGCTGTTGCTGCTGCAACTGAGCATGAAGCGACGAGGGTTGAGCCTGAGCAGGAGCCGGCATGGGCATAGGCGCCGGTGTTTGATATTGCGGCTGTTGCTGTTGCTGTTGCTGCGGCTGTGCTACACCTTCCAGAGTGTCCCTCAATGTGCTCATCACTGATGACGGTTTAAGTGGCTGTTCAACTGCATAATCCGAACGCTTCATGGCAGCTTCGGCCTTGGACCAGATCTTCATTGCCGCTTTCAATTCTTCAATCGCCGCATCGCGCGGCAAGACGCCGTCACGAATTTGCTCCTGAGCTCTAAGGACAGTCGGCAAGAGCGAGGCATGGATGATCCCTTGTGTGACTAAAGTGCCACCCAATGGAAGTCCGGTCTCGACACTTATTTTCAGAGCCTGACTGAGTTGATCGTTGGTGATGATGTAGGCATCTACGAGCAATTCACCCAATCGGTTTGTAGAACCGCTGCTGGCTTGCGGATGCCGATCCATGCGCTTGAGCGCTTCTGCTATCGGTTGCCGGTCGCGAGCGGCAATGCTCAACGCCTCAACACCTACATCGGGTGGAACTAGACCATCACGGATAATAGATTGTGCTTCCAGTGCCAGTTGGAAGATATCTGGAGAAATTCTGCCGTCCATGGTGAGGACTCGGCCCATCGGCATTCCCAATCGCCGGGAAACTTGCATCGCCTCAGTCAGATCCGCAGAAGATATCAGCCCACTCCTGACCAGCAAATCGCCGATCATAATGTTCTTTTCGTCGTCCGACATTAAGGGTTCCCCGCTAAAGCAATCATGGGAGGTTTACAACCTCAAACATTCACAACAGGACCGCAGCCAGCAGTCTCTAACCTTTTTGTACCCTTCCTATTCTCTATCTAAATGGTTTTTTTACCCAATCCCCCGAACGGGTTATTGAAGAGAAAGGTGCGGTGGGCATTCTGGTTGGTTTAATCCAAATTTGAAAGACTCTCCAGCATGTATTCAATTGAACGCACGTCCACTGTATTGCCCGCCAGTTGCAGCTTTGCTTGCAACGTGAGTTGTTCGGGAAAAGCAAAAGTCGCTGAAAAGCCCATCAGTGCGACGATTTCATCAGGAGAGAATCGGCGGATTCTACTATTATCCAGCTCAATGAAAGTGCCGCTCGACCTATAACTCTTCCAGTAACCGCTTGTGAAACAGGTTGCATAAGCATCGGTGTCGCCTGGTCTGACAATGTGAAGTGAAGGAGCGTATTTTTCAAAATCTCCCTGAGCCACAATCAGCTCGTCCGGATACGAGTCGTTTACAAAGTCTTCCAGCGCGATCGAGTGTATTACCGCTGGTTCAGAATTCCTATATATTACACCATCAGCAGTGGCGAC
>JBGAVL010000327.1:0-6689 GCA_044228145.1 Obscuribacteraceae bacterium (SeqCode) | reverse complement strand
ATGCTGGAGGTTGGATCGATCCCCTTGTCCTCGTGAAGCGTGTCAATGAGTACTTCTGGATTAAGCTGGAGCCTGACAAAGTAGATTTTATTCAAGCGCTGCTGCGACTTGCTCCGGACAACAGAGCTGCTGCGCTGGAGGCTGCCGGCAGCATCAAGGGTGAAATTGGCGAAGCGCTTCGGTACGCGCTCGGTAGCGCCAGCATGGGGCGTGTTGTCACTCCTGAATATTGGGTTGCCGCATTTCGCGCCAGGGATCCGAAAGGGACTAATGAAGAACTTCGCAAGGTATTGCCAAAATTTGGACCAGATGGGACTGACCCGGCAATATATGGATTGAACATCAGTGAGGTTGAGGCTTTCGGCAGAGAACGCTACGCAATGACTCGCGGCGGGCTTCCGAATTTCTTGCCGGTCAAGAGCGCGGATCCGGATTTTCCCGTCAGCTCTTCAGACCAGAAGTCCTTTATACAGACTGCCGCGCATTTTGCGTCTTCGCTGATGAACAGAAATCGATATGCCTTTTTTCCGACGGTCTTGTTGCATGACAACGCAGTCAGTTGGTTTTCCGGCGTTGAAACCTACAACTGGCTGCACAACCGAGAATCACTGCTTGCACTGTATGCCAAACGCATGCTTTTAAACATTGAAAGTGTGGGCAGCTATTGGCACGGAGATTTCGAGCTAATATTCGATCCTGATATTAGACTGGCAGAAAATGACCGATATTTCTTGTGTTTTGCGATGTCTTCGAAGAATAATGATCTTTCGAGATTGGCTGTAGATGCCTTGATTGCAGCCGTAGCAGAGCGCAGGATCAGCGCTGCCGGATACGGAGAAGCTATGGCACAGATTCTTCCTACTGGTGTAATTACTGCTGTTCGCTGGACTCGTGGCTTGCGAGACGTGTCTCGTACTTCACCGTTGCACGCGTGGTTTGCCTGGCACTCAGTGGGTGCGATCATCGAAAAGGCGACAATCTCGTCAACTCACCAGATTCCATTTTTGGAATTACTTACAGAAATTCAGGGCGAGCATGGATTTGCGATGGACGAAGATTTGCGCAATGCACTCGCTGGGATTAATGGAACCGGCAAAGGTGCCAAGCTTGCGAAAGTGCTGATCTCTGCGCAATCCAAGGGTAGTGATAGTGCCATGCAAGCATCATTGCAGGATCTTGAATCGAGAACCGCGCGGGCAGAGCGCTGGCAAAATTGGATGAGCTTAGAAGAACTTGCTGCAGCAAATGTGTGAGTTAACTCCTCGACCGCTGAAAGGACTCTTCGTATTGCCGCTTAAAACATTCCATCAAGATCGGCAGTTTTTGCGCGAGCGCATTATTGATCGGATACTTGAATATAAAAGCAATAAATCCATTTGCTGAAATTGTAAAACGCATTGTGATCTCGCCGGGCGTTTTTTCAGAAAGCTCGTGGTAAAAAACAAACTTCGATCCCATGATGGAAATTTCGTCACTATAGTTGTTTAGCGGGTTGAAATCCGTCACCGTCAGAATGTAGTTGTGGCCGTCGCGCGATTTTAGTTGTCCGACGCTTCCGACTTTCAATGGTCCGTCGAATTGCACGCTGTCGACAAAAATATCCCAATCCGGCATATGCTGCCAGTCGACAAGCTTGTCCCAGGCACTTTGTAGATCGCCTTTGAATGTCACATTGTGTTCGACAAAAACCATTTTGAGTTTCCCTTTCTTCTCGCGTTAATACCAATAAGGTGTTTGTTTAGTCCATGTGTTTCCTTTGTATTTCGAATGGAGAACACTGAACATCTGTTTGGATAATTTTGTGGTTGCGTCATCAGTCACGCCATAGCGCGTGCATTTGACGGCATAGTGCAGAGCTTCGGGCACTCGCGGATCGCTCGGGTGCTTTTGTGCGTATGCAAGCACAATTTTTGCAAAGTAATTGGGGGCGGCTTCGACTTTTGATAGCCTGGCGATTTGCTGCGCGGCCTGGCTCTTTTGCGCCTGTGTCAAAAATGCCGGCTCGAACATAACTACAACGGAGTCATCATCGTCACTGCTTTGCGCTGATGTGGCGACAGGAGTACTTCCCCACCACCATCCGCTGGAGTCACCATAATCATCATCCTGCAATTGTCCTGCAGTTGCATTTGGATCTGCGGAAGAAAAATGAAGCATCAACAATGTCGCTGCGAATTTGCGATCTTCCGGAGTCGTTGCTGCAAGATATGTAGAGAAGAATTTCGACTTCGCTTTGTTTAACGGCTGTGTCACCAATGCCAGAGCTTTCGCTTCCGCTTCGTCGCCAATCAGGATCGCGCGTACCCACGACGTCCAGGCGACGTTGTTTCGCAGATCAGCCGGCACTTGCTTGTTGGTCGCCACTTGTCGCAATATGCTCAGTGGGAACTTGTTGTTTAAAACCAGTCCTGCTTGAGGAGTGAACTCAGGTGGTGTCTTTCCCTTGCCTTCCATATCGGCTTCGTCATCGGGAAGTTGCGGAATGCCACCATCACTGCAAATTGCCAGAGGCTTTTGAATTCCAAAGCGCAAAAACTCGTCTAGACTGCTGGAGAGGGGCAAGCGAATGTCTTTCAGTGAATTTAGAGAACCCTGGGGAAGATCTGTCGGTGGTGCAGAAAGAACCTTGTCGAGAGAGGCTTTGACTGCTGCGTTTTTGTTTTGTCCTGCCTCCAGTCTACTGACGTTGTAAAAGAGAGACCATTTTGCAAAATTCGACTTGTCCGCACGAGCTGCTGCCAGCAATGCGTTTGCATTTTGGTCGTCCCAATGTATACCGCTAATTGCAGCGACAAGCCACGCAGATGAATGCGTTTGCTTCCAGCGATCGATCGCATGTTTTGTACTTGCTTCATCGGTCGCTTGGAAGGTCAAGATCCAATCGATCATCTCGTTCTTCTTAAGCACCGCAGGCACTTCGGTGTACTTAACTTCCGCGGCCGAATTGTCGGGATCGAGATAATTATCTAGGGTCTTTGTAATTTCTTCGACAGTCTCTTGATCGAACTTTTCGCTGCATAGCTTGTTCAAATGCGCATCCGGCGCTACTCGTACAGCCACGAAATTGGCGAGAGATTCAAGATCGCCTTTTAGCGTCGAATAAGATGGATTTGCCAGCAAGTGCTGAATTTTTACTCCGGCTTGTTCGAGCAGCTGTTTATTCATTTCCTTGGCGAGCGTTGCCTGCCTGATCATCGAACGCACGGCAAGATAACCTGCGGTTTCCTTCCATCTCGAGTCTGCATCAGCGGCTATCGCTTCAAAATCTTTTCGTGCGGCGTCGAAGTTCTGCGCATAGAAATGCGCAGCGGCAATCTGATATGCACGTTCGCGTTTCAAATTAGGGTCTGCATTATCCGGCAACACTGCAGGAATTGCCTGGGGAGGAATCTTTTCAGAATAGTTTGGCGAACCGCAATTGGAGAAGACCTCATCCTGTGCTTTCACCCAGTCTTTGACTTGTGCAGACCCGATACCGTACTTCTCGATCATTTTTTTGAGCGAGGCCGCTGCTGTTATGAATGCGTCTGTTTGCGCATTGCAGTAAGACTCATAAAGATTGTCCTTGTTGACCGGGCGCTCCGTGTCAATGGTCTCAATTTTGCTGACACCTGGTACGGTGGCGCGCAGTTTTAACCAGCTCTCCGCGTTGCCAGTGCAATCAACTGAGGTGGCATTGAGTCTATCTTTCCAAAGTGCAAGAAAACCGTCTTGCTCGTCTTTCGACAGTGGCTTATTGGTCAGGTACCGATATGCCACCATCAAGTAAGAGCGCGCATAATTGTTATTCAAAATCCCCAATTGTCCCGACGCATACTTCGACATTGGGAAATCCGGATGCAGCGTATATGTGAAGTACGGACCACCGCCAAACGCGCAGGTCTCGCCAGGAGGCGCACTGAAGTTGAACAATAACGCTAAAGAAAGCCCAATCGCAAATGGTTTTTTCATAGTTTGCTCAGCATCGAATCAACAGCTTGAAGCTTTTTCTCGGTCCAGGCTGTTTTGGTGAAAACATAGACGCGCACAGGAATTTTACGCTTCTGTGTGATAGGAATCATTAGTTCGTTAACGCCGGTATCTTCTAATGACAAGCCCAGGGATCGCCTGGCGCGCTCGTCGATGAAGTCGTGATGCGAGCGAAAGTAACGCAATACCTTGTCCCTCTCCGGACCGAGGCTGAACATCATGGGCACCGACTCGGCAATTGGCAAGTCCTTAATCCAGTTGTCAAAAAGACACCATGACGCCAGCGCCGTAATTGAAATTGGCATTGACGCGGGCAGCGTTTTTCTAAGTTGTTCGAGAAGCGAGCGGTAAAAGCTGCGTTCTGATTCAAGCGCGTCGAAATCGATCTGCACTTGAGCTGCATTGGGTGCACTTGCAACTTTCTGAATCAGGCGCAGCAGTTTTTCAATTTGTTGTTGCGAAAGAGCGGGTTTCTCGCTCCTCACAACATCAATTCGCACTGTTGGCACCACCACTGTGTGCGGCGGCAGCTTCAAGGGTTGATTGCGTGATTGCCATTTGACGTTTTCACCTTCGAGAAAAATATGGCAGGCTAGATAAGCTACTCCAAACTTGTGCGGATCAATCCGACTGAGATCTTCCGGGCGCTTCCATGCCCAAAGGACTTTCTGGGGAAGTTTCAAGCTCGCAGGCGGTTTCGAATCAGAGTGCTCTGCCGCGAGCAGAGGCACCTGCGATGTGAGAGCAAGTGCTGCGAATGCAACAAGCGCAATGAGTTGGAACCTCAGTTTCATGACACTTTTCCGCCAAACGTTTGTTGGGAGTATGATGGCATAAGACGATGTGTTAGTCTGAAAAAAACATGGAACTGGCTGGGTGTGAACAATGCACGTCGAAGAGCCGGAAGAGCCTTACAAACCAGAATTGCAGTTGGAGTACGCCGGCGGGGGCCCAGGTTCTCATGGGCGGACGGCGCTGGGATATGAAGAATTCGGGCAACCGCTCGATCGCAGCGAATTGTCTGAAGCGCCCTGGTGGTTTGTGCCTTTTGCTGAGTGGAATCGTCAAAAATATGAAATTGAGTTTTCGACTATGTCGACTCGACGCGCCCTCACTCTCTTAGAGGCTGCAGGAATTCCACCGCTATATAGACTTGGGCTGGGACTGCGTTGGCAATTTGGGGATTGGAATGAACAAAACTTCTCGTTGGACGATTTTGCGCAAATACTAATCTCTCACCCTGAGTGTGAGATGGGTGTTTCATCTGAACAAGCGCTGCGCGTTTTGAATAATATCGAGAAGCGAGCCACGTATAGAATTTGGCGCAGGTTTGGCGGCAGTGTACTTGCTACTGAGCGAAAGAAAAATGCGGCTGGGTTGTTTGTGTAAGTCCGCAGCTAGGATTTCGATCAGAGGCACTTGTAAAGATAACGCGGTAATGTCTTTGGGGGGGGCGGATCGCGATCCGAAATTGGCTTGCAAAAGCTAAATTCTCGCTCACTCGGCTGCGGAGGCTCCTGCCCTATAAAAGTGGCCACTAGGTAGAATGGGCGTTTTGGCATCACACTGTGGGAAACCATAGTGGAATCTCACCTAATCCCTAGATTGCAAAATCGCATATCTATACTATAGTTTTGTCAAATATGCCGTCAGCCGTCCGATTCAAGTGAGTAAGGAGCTGTCGCAAGTTTCACGTGGAGAAAATTCGGACGGTGATGAGAAAGAGCGTCGGAGCGATTTGGGAGCCGCTAGTGGATGCTGTCGTTGATGCCAGCTGGAATAACAGGCATGGCAAGGCGGCTAAGGTTGTGAAAACCTTGCTAAAGGCGATGCGTGATACTCGCAGTGCGACTAGTTCTTCCGGCGAATTGATGAAGGCGTTCTATCGGCTCATCGATTTCTATTGCATGGAAAACGATTACGAGAAAGCGCAAGGGCTCTGCGATACGCTCTTGAAAGCGCAGCATGATATGTATGGAACCAACGATCCGCGCTTGATGGATACGCTGATTCGCATCGCAAAAATAAGCCAATTGCGCAAGGAGCACAGTGCTCCGCGTCCTAGCGTCGCAACAGCATCGGATGTTTCTACGCAGCCATTGACGGCCTGAGTAAGTTTTTTGACCCCCACAAGCTCGTATTGCCATCGCCGGCGGTGCGAGCTTTTGCTTGCCGATGCCGAACTTCTCGTTTGATGAGATTTTGAAACGGTTGTGAATTCCGTTTAAAGAGTGCAATGAAGAGTTATTATGGCTCTTATCTGTGGCACTAAGCCTAAGTGACTCACAATTGGCGGGAGGTTTTCGCAATGCGAGCAAGTCTGGTATCGGTAGCCCTGAGCAGCCTTCTTCTCTTGGCAGGGGGTCCCGGCTTGGCTGATAATGACTCTGCCGAAGTCAAAGGTGGGGCGCCGCCCTCGGCATCCGGCCCTACCAGCGTGACTCCCCCGTCAGCTGCAGTTCCAGCTGCTACGGCTCAGACTTCTAACTCGTCAGCTCCGACAGCGGTTCCGGCTGCGGGTACGACGGCCGCCGGGCAAACGACAGCTGGTACTACCCCGTCGCCTTCCGCGCCAGCGGCCACTACTTCTGCCGTGACTGACGCTTTGGCGGCACCTTCCGACTCGGCCTCTTTAGATCCTCACAAAAGGCCTGTTCCTGAGGGTTATGCCGCTGCTGCTGAATTGTTCAAACTACGCAAGTTTCCGCAAGCTCAAAAGG
>JBGAVL010000326.1:0-6812 GCA_044228145.1 Obscuribacteraceae bacterium (SeqCode) | reverse complement strand
GCCATCTGCTCTTGTCGTGTCGCTTCTTCCTGACGGATGCGCTCCACCATGGTCGGGTCTGCTTTCGGTCTCAGAGCGCCCAGAATCCCATGGCCCTGCACTCCGCCACCCATATTGGCTGCCGACGCATCGCCGGCTGACTCTTGCCTGGCGCAGCCAGTCAGAGCCAGCGCCAGGGCAAGCGCTGCAAATTTTGAAATTGTGGGTGTGTGTAGCATAGGGGGTGGTGCACTTCCGTGCGAGAACTCGGTAGTCTCGCTAGTTCTAATTTCTCTTCAATAGGCTTCCTCTCACGGACGTATCAGTACGTGAAGAACTGCCGCCGAATCCGGCTCCTGATCCGTTTCCGTAACCGCCGCTATAGGACGATACTGCCGGTCCTGAATAGTTTCCGTTGGTCGGTCCTCTCGAAGGCGCCATGCCGCGAGCCGGTCCGGCCGAGGCTCCTTGAGCCTTAGGTGGGGTCATCATTTTGCCCATCAAACGGTTGGTATTGGTGCCGTCGGCCAGAGGGCCTTTAGGTCCCATGCCGCGCGCCGGAATATTGGATGGTCCAAATCCGGTTTTCGGCAAACTGCCCATATTGGGCATCATGCCGTTGGAAGTTCTGGGTTGTATGACCGGTCCGCCCATTTGCAGAGGGCCGCCATTCGGTCCGCCTCCCGGACCGCCGCCGGCCAGGGCACCGGCGCCACCACCGCCGCCACCGCCGTATCCTTGCGGTCCAGGCGGCAATTCGATTTGCTGAGGAGCAGCAGGTGCTTCGCGGAAATCTTTGATGATCGGGCGTTCGTCCAGAATTTGCATTTGTCTGGGTGCGCTGTAGAAGGTGGTTTTATCCAGCTTCTTTTGATCGATTTTAAAACCCTGTGCCATTGACGGCGACGCGCAAACCGCCACAGAGGCACTTGCCACCACTATCAAACTGATTGTCTTTACTAACTTAGCCATGATGAGAACTCCTTCCCCCGAGCCATGGGCTGCAAGAACCACTTCTTGCGCCTTCTAGTATCTGTAAAAATCTAGAACAAACTTACTCCTGTAAATCTTCTAGTGGCCGAATTGATTGGCGATACCACTCTGCGGCCTACCTGTTTCATTTTTCGCCCTACTTTGCTCGGACGTTTTGCCGAGCTGCCTGAGAAATCGTCCTCAGGAAGTGAAAGATCTTGCGTTGTCGATTGATTGATCACCACAGGCTGCGGAGCTTCCGGTGCAGCAGTGCCGTCTTCGCGATCGTTCAATTTTGGCTCTCTGCCGAGCGCCTTGAGTGCTCCGGCCGGACTCGGTGCGCCGCCCAAGCCAGGAACGCCGCCGCCGGCGCCGGCTCCACCCGTCATGATCTGGTCGGATACGGGTTTGTGCGGAGGAGCAACCTCGTTGCACTTGTAATAACCAGACTTTTTCTTCTCTTTAGGTATGAATGCACCGGGCTCATATTGGGCGTAACCCTGGCTCTTCTTGAGCATTCTGGGCGGTCCGTCGTCAGCGCCGCCGCCGCCACCGCCTTGCGGACCGTTCCAGGCATTTCCGCCGCCGTAGCCGCCGCCACCACCGGCGCCGCCCCAGCTGCCCATCGCTATCGGCAATTCAAGCCGCTCGGGCAAAACTGGAAATCCCGCAGGCGGCACTGGCTCGTCTGCGGCGATTGGTTCTATTGATGGATCTGGTTTGCGCGGTTTTGGTTTGGGTCTGTAGAAATAACTCCCGCCACCTCCTCCGCTGGAAACGAATCGTGTCACAGGCGGTGGCGGTGGTGGATGGCGTTCGGACTGAGCGGCTTTGTCGTACTGGTTGTCGCCGGGCTTGTGAACATATTTGCCCATATTCGTTTGTGGAAGCTGAGCGTAAGCCGCAGGGATTGTGAATCCCAAGGCGATAATTGCTGCCAATAGTGGCGCAGGCTTCGTCATTACCAAAAATCCCTCCCAAGGGAGATAGGCCCTTCTGGGCCCTGGTACCGCGAACACATGCCTCTTCTGCCTAGTAAAAACACGCCAATAACAAATAAAAAGAGATACGAAAGTACTTAGAGGCTATATATGTGATCTTGGTTTCAGTCTAACAGAATAAACGCAAATTAATCTCCCTTATGCAATTCGGGGCGAAAGTGGGCAAAAATGCCTGCGAAATGACTAATTTTTAATTGTTTAGGGCACGATTGTCAACAACAAACTTTGCTCTGGGCAGGGAAAGTGTTATCTAGACAACACTTTTTGCCGCTTCAGGGAAAAGCCTCTTGCCAACTCAAAAAATTGGTGCCAAATATACAACCATCGCTAAAATGAAATTCGGGTAATAATGCGCTCTTGGTAGGGGCGCAATTGGAAATTCCAAGCAATAGCCTTCTTTAGTAACCACTTACCAATAATCAGGTCCGATAAGTACGAAAGTACCGAGGGCACCAGATCCAGTAAGGCAAAACACATCCTGAAGGGATGTAACTACAAACTAACATCTACTTTTGATTTCGCATCAACTAAAAACATGTCCTTTTATATTCGTTCATTGAAAACAAATTCATTCCTCAGACAGACCAGCGAAACTCGCAGCCTTAGCCATTCCGGAAAAGTACTGGTGGCCGCGGTCTTTCTATCGCTTCCGCTTTCCTATATATGCGCGGCACCCGATGCTGACGCCAAAGGTCGCCGCGCCACTCATTCGGCAGGAGGCGGTGGTGGCGGTGGCGGTGGTGCGGTCATGCTGACTACGCCCAATCCGCAAAACCCGCTCGAGCACAATAACCGGGCTGTCGAGCTGGGCAGCAAAGGCTTGTGGGCCGACGCCATTCGCGAGCATGAAATTGCACTGGAAGGAGATCCTTATAACGAGCAATTCAAAACCAACCTTTCAGGAGCATGCCTTCGCTATGGCGACATGCTCGCTTCCAAAAAGAAGTATTACGAAGCGATGGTTCAGTACAGAAAGGCTCTCTTTGCCGATCCGGCCAACGCGGTGGCGGACAGAAATCTGGACGAATGCTTGAAGGCATCCGGGAAAAACCCGGACGATGCGAATATCCGACATCAGATTGCCGAGACGGCCGAAACCGAAGGACGTTTCAGAACCGCACAGGTAGAGTATCGCAAGGTCTGCCGCATGACAGATGACGGCACCAGCCACGCCGATCTGGCCAGATCCCTGGTTAAGGACGGACAGGACGTCGCCGCTTTCGAAGAGCTCAAGATTGCAGTCAATAAGCCGTGGAAAGACAAGATCGAACAAGCGAAATGCCACTCTATGTTAGGCGACCTACTCTGGCGTTATGCCAAAGTGGCTCGCGACAGAGGCGACCGGCAGGCTGGTTTGAAGCGGCTTCAGAACGCAGCCGTTTCATTTCGACGGGCAGTAACTTTGAACCCGGCTTATTCGGACGCCATACAAGGATTAAAAGAAGTAGCACGTGAAGCCGTCTCCATCAACGGTTCTTTCGACAACCACCTAATGCTGGCCGGAGCCTATCAATTGGCAGGTGACTTCGAGCATGCAAAAATGGAGTTCGAAGAATGCTGGAAGAAGAGCCCCAACTCGCCGGCTCTGGCCAAGGCACGCCGCTCGTTTCACCTAGCTGTAGTGATGAACCCTGCCACACCGCCGGCGGTGCTAGCTGCCTCACTGCAAAAAGCCGAAGATCTTTTGCGCCAGAACAATCAAGATCCCGAAATGCTTTTCATATATGGGCGCGGAAAAGAGCAGCAGGGAGACAGAACTACTGCCCTCAAGGCCTATCAGGCGGCCGCATCGATCAATCCACACATACATCCGGACTTGCTGCAAGGCATCAGCCGCTTGGGCGGCGGACCGGCTCCCACAGCTCCCGGCGCGGCTCCGGCAAATGTCGCAGGCGGCGGAAAACCTGGTGCTATTGCCCCTGCCGGTGGTGCTCCAGGTGCCACGGCCGCTGCGCCGGCTGCTCCAGCCGAACCAATTCTTGATCCGCGGCGCTTCTCCGCGGCTGAAGGCAAAATGGCTTCCGGCGACAGTGACGGCGCTAAAAAGGAACTGGATGCTCTTGTCGATAAGAATCCCAAAGACGGGCATGCCTGGTTCCTTCTGGGCCGCGTCGCTGAAAAGAAAGGCAGTCTTGACGATGCCTCTTCCAATTACCGAATGGCTTTCAATCTCAAAGATCCCGATGCCAAAGATGCTATGCGTCAGGTCGATCTCTCGCGCATTCAGAACCTAAAACAGGAAGCAGAAAAACAGGAAGCGTCCGGCAACTTGATCGCTGCTGCTTCAAACTGGAAGGATGCAGCCACAATTGCACCGATGCTGCCGCTTCCCCAAAAGAAGCTGTCGGAGATATTACAAAAATTGGGTGACAGCAAAGAAGCTGAAAGAGCGCTCAAGAAGCTCAAAGATTTGGACAAAGACTAGTGAACGAAAGAATGTCTAAGGAATGATCCAAAAAAGGCAGCCCTCCATCAGTAAAACCTCAGTTGCCACGAGTTTCGTGGCTGTTTCCCTGTGTCTGTCATTTTCCATTGCTCCGCCGTGCTTTGCGGAAGGAAAATCGATTGCCGATGCCGATGAGCTTTTGTTGCAAGGAAAGTTGGAAGCAGCAGAAGAAGCTTACAAAGCGCTTACGAAGTCCGATGAAACCGGCGATGCGCATGCCGGTCTGGCTGTAGCTCTGGCAAAACAGAATTTCCCCACCAAGATAATTGAAGCGGAAAAACTGCTCAGGCAGGCAAAAGACAAATTCTCAGACAATGTCAATTTGATGGCTGCAGCCGGGTTTGTTTCCTACATTCACTCACGTCAGGTGGCCTCGCCGGCCAAGCGTGACGCCTATCTGGAAGCGTCGGAAGCATTGTGCAAACGCGCCATCAAAGCCAATCCCGAAACCGTCATTGCCCACTCCACACTCGGTCTTGTCAAACTTGCCCAAGACGATGCCGAAGGCGCAATCGAGCCCTTGAAAATCAGCGCGGAAATGAACCGGAATGTCACCAATCTGACGCTCTGGGCGCATGCTCTATTGAGAGTGGATCCAAAAGACAAGGACGCCGAGGAGATAGTCAACGAAGCCATCTCAATGGACAAGAAGCATTATCCGGCCTACCTGGAAAAAGCGCGCGTGCTCTTAGCCCAGGGCAAAAACGAAGACGCTTTCATGCAATTGCGCAATGTGCCGAGATCCGAAAGAAGCGCGGAATGGAGCCTTGTAGAAGGCGACATTTACAGAAGGCAGGGCGACGGACCGGCTGCACTGGCATCATGGAAAGAGGCAATTCGCCTCGATCCTCATATTCCCGATCCGTACCAGCACATGGGTGAGTACTACGCGCTGAGAGGTGACGGTGAGTTCGCCATCGCTGAAATGCACAACGCTCTGGAAATTCTTCCCAACGACATGCAATTGAGAAATGCACTGGCGGAATTGGCTTTGCGGCAGGACAAATTAGATGTTGCCGAAACCGAATATCGCACCATACTTTCTTCAAAGCCGGACGATCCCAGTGCTCTGCTCGGTCTGGCCCGCGTTTACCATCGAAAAGCCCGCAAAGAAGGCTCGTACCCGCCCGGCACGCAAGAGCTGATGGACAAATTGCAGAATATCGTCACCGAGCAGTCTGTTTCGGTAAAAGCACAACTGGTCAAACCGGGCGCCAAGAAGCTGCAGGAAGACATTCAGTTGAACGAGGCCGAGAAAGCGCTGACGCAAAAGCGCTTCAGAGACGGACGTGAAATCTTCGCTCAGGTGATTAACACACATAGAGACGATGCCTACGATCTTCTCACCATCGGCGAATTGGCCCTCAATGACGGAGACCTGCGTTCTGCCGAAACTGCCTATACCTATGCAAAAGAAATCAACGAAGTGACCAATCGAGCCGAGCAAGGTATAAGCAAGATTCAAAGCCAGCGCAATGAAGCAGCGCGTCAGACCAAGCTGGGCGACGCCACCTGGAAGATCCCGGAAGTGGCGATAGACCATTACAATCAGGCACTTATCCATGACCCTCAGTATCCGGCCGCCTATTACGGACTATTTTCGCTCTTCACAAAGACCGAGCGTGAAGATTCCGATAAAGCCATCGATTATGCGACAGCTTTCCTGGAAGCGGCCGATGACGCCAATCCTTTGAGAAAGGAAGTGGAAGCCAATTTGGCTAAATTGAAGAAACAGCCGAAAAAATCAAAATCGAGTAAATAGCTGACTTTTGGGAAAGAGAGTGATAGACCCTAAAAAACTTGCCTAATTCGGAAGTATATTAAGGAGTAGCAAGGAGTAGGAGATGAGCGTGAAACAGTTCAAAGGCGGCAAAGGAAATTTTGAGGGAGGCGGCGGCGACGAAAATTGGCCGCCAGCTGAAAGGCCCTCATCGCGCCGTCCGATGGGCGGAAATAAGCCGCGCAACATCCAGGAGACTCAAGCCTGGAAGGACTCCACAGGCGGGCTTCAAAAGATCTGGCGCAATTATCTGAATCTTTTGGGCAGAACTTTTCAGCAATTGACGCGTGCCGAGCAAGAACGCTATATCGAACGTTTCTCGATAACCATTGCCGTAGGCGCTGCCTGCGTTATGTCGAGTTTTTTCTACTGGTTCTTGCCGCCCCTGGTGCGGGTTCTGGTCGTTCCGGTTTTCATTGGCGCTGCCTGGTGGGCAGGCGCCAAGCTGATTGCTCCGCAGGTAATCGACCGATTCGCCCAATATTTGAAAGTGGAAGAGCAGTATTGAGCGAAGGACAAGGCAATAATAGACTGGTCAAAATAGGGGGCGGCCTGATTATTTTGGCCGCTTTCGGCATAATGCTGCCGGCCATATTTCAATACGTGGCCGGCTTGGCCCGCATGGTGATACTGA
>JBGAVL010000325.1:0-6813 GCA_044228145.1 Obscuribacteraceae bacterium (SeqCode) | reverse complement strand
CACCGATTGCGATGAGCTGGCAGGCACTATCTTGTTGCAGTTGGCAGAAGTGCACGCCCAAAACGACAATCGTACGGCAGCACGCAGAACCTATCGGGCAGCAATCGCCATTGCGCGTGAGATGGTTAAGATGTCCGATGGCGCCTATGACGCCATGAAATTCCTGGCTCATTGCCTGGACGAAGCCGTTTACGATTTGATTGAGGAGAAGGCTTACGAAGAGAGTGTCGTTATCCTCAGAGAACTCGTAACTCTCAGCCGGCGTCTATTGCCATTTGAACCGAATTCCGAATTCATGCAGCACAGGTTTTCAGGGCAACTGAGAAATCTGATGTTGTGCGAGACCGCTTTAGGAAATAACGAAGCGGCTTTTGAGGCGACGCGCGAAAGATGCGTTTTCGACCAAGAGCTATTCGAAGCCAATCAGGATGATTATGTCGCTCAGTGGAGATATGCCGACGCGCTTATCGACTTTTGTAGGTGGCTCGATGAGGAGAAGGAAATGCAGGCCTGCGAAACTGCATTGTCTCTCCTGGAAAACCTGGAAGCGAAAGGCAGATTGCCCTCCCACCAGAGAGAACCATTGGAAAGTCTGCGCAGGTTTGTCTCTTCGGAAACTTATGCAAGCACAGAGGTTTTAGAGTCTCCTGTGAAGCAAGAAACCACAGACCCAATCGAGTATTTCGATCCACAAACCCACCCAGGCAGTGGTGACATCGTCATGTGCGTCCCTTACTCACTGCCCTCAGATTTCGACGACGATGTTCAAGGGATCTGCAATTGGTGTGAAACCCCTGTCCGCCTGCGCCCGCATATGCCGCAGCATACAAAGAAAATCTGTTTGCCCTGCGTGCACTCTAAGTGGATGAACGCAAGTTAGCCGCATGAGCCGGCCTTTAAAACAAACCAGTGCCTAATCCCAGGGCAATAGCCAGGAGCAGCACTGAGGCAGCGATTTCAATTTTTTTAAGCGATACTTTTTTCAAAAGCTTGTTGCCGACAAGCGTGCCAGCAATTGCAGAACCTGTGGCGGCGCACAAAAGCGGCAGATGCAGCTGTAGTTGCGGACCATTGATTTGACTCCAGTAAATCGCCAGTCTGCCCAAATCTACAAGACAGCCAATTGCTGCTCCTGTGCCGATTAACTCTTCCTTGGTCAGCCCGGCTTTGAGAAGAAACATCGTTCGGAAAGCACCTTGATTGCCAGACAGTCCGCCGAAAAATCCGCTCAAAATGCCTCCTAAAGGCATCCAGCGAGGATTAATTACCCATTTTTCCGACAAACAGAATAGATCCATCAGTGCAAAGGCAGCCATTAGAAAACCAATAACACAGCGCACTGGTGTGGTTTTCAGATTTTTGCCCAGGAAATCGTAGGAGAGCACGATTTGCCAGCCGTCAATCGCATTCAAAACGTAGGCACCTGCGCAAGCAGCAATTAGTGCTGCAATGCCGAAGCGGATCAAAACATCCTTTCGTGCATGTTTACCGACCAGAAAGAGCTTGAAAACATTGTTGCTCAGATGTACTACCGCTGTAGCAGCAATTGCAAAGTTGACCGGAAAGGCAAGGACAAATACCCCCAGAAGCACCGTGCCCAGCCCAAACCCGGTAAAGAATGTCAATATTGCTGCCAAGAACGCGGCGGCAATAGCCAGCGCCAAGGTCAAACTTGTTTCCCCCGCAAAGCATAACTCTAAAAAAGTCTTACCCTGTTACCCTCTGACGCCACGGTGTAAAGCACTTTCTGCCAAAATTATCACTATTAAGTTGAATCTCTGGCAGCCCAGTGGGCTCGCGGTTACACTGCTCTGGTGACTGCGCTTTATTACATTGGAATCACTTTGCTGCTCCTGTTCGTCTGGCCGGTGCTGATTTTCAGCAGCAAAGCACGCTTTGGGGTCGGGCAAAAGCTTGGTTTTATATCGGGGGCTGTCCGCGAGCGCCTTAAGGCGAGCTACGGCAAACCGATTTGGTTCCATTCCGTCTCCGTTGGCGAGTTCAACGCAGCCTATCCTCTTATAAAAGCTTTTCACGAGAAATACCCCAACCACCCGCTGGTCGTTTCCACAACCACAGGCACCGGGCAGAAGCTTGCAGTCGAGCGCGTTGGCGACATCGCGCAAGTGATTTATTTTCCGTATGATACTTTTTTCTCGGTCAAATCGTGGTTGGATGCCATCAATCCCTGTTTGTTCGTAATTGTGGAAACAGAGATTTGGCCCGGTTTGATCAGCCAATGCAAAGATCGAGGCGTTCCGGTCGTCATAGTCAACGGCAGAATCTCACCGCGTTCTTTCAAGTCTTACACCAGAATCAAGCCGTTTTTCCAGCGCTACGTCAAAATGATTTCGCGTATCGGCGCGCAGACCGAAAACGAAGCCGACCGCTATCGTTCTTTGACCGACGGGACGGTGCCGATAGAGACCATGGGCAATTTGAAGTGCGATGGGCTCAAAGCAAAGTCACCTGAAGAAATTGCCCAATTGCGCAACAGTCTTGAAATTGGCGCAGAAGATCTTGTATTCATCGCCGGCTCCACACACGAAGGCGAAGAGGCGGCAGTGCTGAGCGCATATACTCAACTGTTGAAACAGATGCCGGACAAAACCATTCGCCTGGTCATAGCACCGCGCCATCCGCAGCGTTTCGACCGCGCTGCAGAACTGATTAAGAGTGCCGGCTTGACCGTCCTTCGCCACTCCCGCGCCGAGAGATTTAAGAGCGATTTTGATGTTTATTTGATCGACAGCATCGGTCACCTTGCTAATTTTTATGGAATCGCCAGCGTCGCATTCGTGGGAGGGACAATTGCTCCAGTCGGAGGACATAACGTGCTGGAGCCGTATACATACAAGGTGCCGGTGCTGGCAGGCCCGCGTTTGGAGAAGACTCGTGATTTTGCTCGTTTGCTTCAAGACAGAGATGCCTTGTTTGTAGTGAAAAACGCCAACGAGATGGCTCAGGAATTGCAACGGTTGTTGAGCGACGATAATCTCAGGCAGGAGATAGGCATTCGCGGCAATCAGCTGCTTTTGGACAGCCAGGGAGCAGTCAAGAAAGGGCTTGTGATTCTGGAAGAAACTCTCAGTTTGCATAATGGACAGGTGCAAAATGCGCCGGAAAGTACTGAGAGCGAAAGAGGAGTAACGGCATGAGCTGGGGCAATCCTCAATCTTCGCAAGAAAAACTTTTGTACGGGCTGATGAGCCCGCTCTCGCTTGGCTATGGCATCGGCTCCTATTTCAGGCTGGCTGCCTACTCCAAAGGTTATGTCAAACGCGTTCGCCTCCCTGTTCCTGTCGTCAGCATCGGTAATATCACTTGTGGTGGCACAGGGAAAACACCGATGGCTATTGACGTAACACGCAGATTGATTGCGGCGGGATACAAAGTTGCCGTTCTCAGCAGAGGTTACGCGCGCAAGTCAAAACAAAAAATTACCGTCGTTTCCAACGGACAGGGTGAATTCGCAATGTGCGAAGAAGCCGGAGATGAGCCGCTTCTGATAGCGCTTTCCGTTCCGGAGGCGATCGTAATCGTCGGCAGCAGTCGGGTTGAAACAGCTGCCCTGGCAATTGAAAAGTACAATGCGGACGCAATCGTTCTGGATGATGGTTTTCAACACATTCGCCTGGAGCGAGATCTCGATGTTGTACTTGTCGATTACAACGATGACCCTGAAAATGACACACTACTTCCCGCAGGCAGACTGAGAGAACCACTGACTGCACTCAATCGTGCCAAAGTAGTTGTGATTACAAAAGTTCCACAAAATCCGGATGCGGATAGATTGGAAAAACTGCGCACACAGATTCGAAAATACGCAGAACGTGCAGAAATTGTGGCAGCACGTTTCGTTCCCAAACGTTTACGCACCAGCACCGGTGAGGCTCCATTGGCGCAACTAAAAGGCCAGCGCGTGGTCGCTTTTTGCGGCGTGGCACGCCCGGAAGGCTTTGCTGCTACTCTCAATCAACTGGGCTGCACTGTCGTTCAATTGAAAAGTTTTTCCGATCATCACTGGTACAATCCGGACGAATTGAAAATGCTCGAGCAATTGATGCGAAGTTCAAACGCCTCGTCGGTGGTGACCACCGAAAAAGATATGGTGAAAATTGCGCCACACGACCGTCTCAATCAGCATCTTGTTGCTGTGGAAATCGGCGTGGAATGGCTCGGACCACTGCCATTTCACATCTCGGATCTGATGAAAGGCAAAATGGAAAGTCAGTTGAAGCGCATAGAAAAAGAGACAGGCATCGATCCGAAGAAAGGAATAGAGACCGAGAAAGAAACAGAAACGAAGAAAGAAACAGTTTCGAAAAAAGAAACAGGGTTAGAGAAAAACTCGAAGTCTGGCGATGACGATGACAAGCCGCGCTCTCGCAAGAAGAAAAACAAATTAGATTGAAAAATGTCTGCTTCTCAGAAATCAAATTTGCTGAAAAGTGCGAAACGCATCCTTGTCGTTCGTTACCGTTTTATCGGCGATACAATTCTTACGGTTCCCTTCCTGCGCAATCTGAGACAGGCATGCCCAGAGGCTGTCATTGATGTTTTGGTCGGACCTCAGAGCGGCAGCGTGCTTGAGAATTGCCCTTACCTGAATGAGCTGATTGTTTTTGATACCACCCGCTTTCATAAATATGACAGTGGCAAAGGAAAGGCGAAAAATTTTTGGCATTACGCTTGGATGTTGCGAAAGAGAAAATATGATTGCGTTTTTGTGTTGAAGCGGTCGCTGTCATCCGGCGTTCTGGCTCTGCTCACAGGTGCACCACTGCGCATCGGATACGCTACGGAAGGGCGCAAGTTTCTGCTTACTCACCCGGTCAAGTGGCGAAAAGATATACATGAAGTGGAATCGCTTTTCGATATTTTGGAAGCTGCAGGCGCTCAGATCACCGACAAAAAACTTGAAGCCTGGGTTTCCCCTGATGAAACTCAACGTGTGCAAGAGTTGCTGCCCGAGCTAAAACAAAGCGGCATGAAGATACTCATTCACGCAGCAGCAGCACACCCGGACAAATTGTATCCGGCTGAAAAATGGTTGCAGATTCTCAAAGGTGTGAAAGAAAAGTGCGACGCAACATTTTATTTTTCCGGTGCCGAACGTGACGTTCAACTAAATGAAGAATTGATCGCCGGCTCCGGTGTGCGGGCAGTCAATGCCGCCGGCAAACTCTCATTGCGTGAGAGTATGGCGCTTTATGCGCAAATGAATCTGGCCATTTGCGTGGACTCCGGCCCGGCCCATTTGTGCGCTGCGGCAGGCACGCAGACAATTGCAATTTTCGGACCAACCGATCCCAATCGCTGGCGTCCTTACGGTCCGCAGCATCAAGCGATTTTCGATAAGTCGATAAAGTGCCCTGCTTGCGCTGAAAAGAAAACGCTTACGAAGCACGATTGCCTGGCAAAACTGGACGCGAACAAAGTGGTCGAAGCGGCGGTTTCGGTCTTTAGTTCAGCTTATTGAGGAGGCTTGTCAGAGTTATCGGCCTTGTCTGGGTGATCTGACTTGTCGGAATCGCCGGGTTTGTCGCTCTTGAACAGAAAAGAGGATTCGAGAATCACAGGCAGTCCGCGCAAAACACAAAAGGCGGCCGTGACATAGACGAGAATATCCGCCACCAGGGGCAGTGCGGTTTTGGAAAACATTTCTGTGCGTGCGGCGATCAAAAAACAAAAAGCCAGCGCCTTGGCGACAGCATAAGTAAAACGGCTGAAGTTCGACGCCACCAGGAATTTGCCCAAGCCGGACTGCATCATCGTCTTTGCACCAAAGGCGGTAAAGCCCTGCTCGCTGGCATGCGACCGTATTGCGTCAACGAAAGTGCCACGCACTGTGAAGAGAAGCGGCACCCAGAGAGGCACCCACTGAAAAGCCGCAAAAGCGATCCAGTATGCCATCTCGACCACGCGGTCGCCGGCAATATCGAGGATGCCGCCGAATTTTGATGCCTGGTTAAGTTTGCGAGCCAGGTATCCATCCAGAGCATCAGCATAGATAACAAATGCCGTCAGAAAGAAAGCCGCCCATCTTATGCCATCGCCGGGAAGGCTGAGCATATAGATGGCAATTAGCGCCAACCCTACCCGCGAGACGGTGACTATATTGGCTACATTGACCATTGGTCTCTGACTTCTTTTGCTTCGAGCTTAAACGTCGAGGCTGGCGAGATATGAGTTCTTTTCGATGAATTCACGTCGGGGGCCTACCGATTCGCCCATCAGGAGGTCGAATACGTGATCGGCTTCCGACCCATCGTCCACCGTTACCTGTTTCAAGGTGCGAGTCTCCGGATTCATTGTGGTCTCCCACAATTGCTCAGGCATCATTTCGCCCAGTCCTTTGAATCGTTGAACGATAGCTTTGTCGCCCATTTCGGCAAGAATGGCTTCCAACTTGTGTTCGTTGTAGCAATACTCGACTCTGTTCTTGCCTTTTTCTACTTTGAAGAGCGGAGGCTGGGCTATGTATACATATCCTTTTTCGACCAGAGGGCGTGCATACCGGAAGAAGAAAGTGAGAAGCAAGGTGCGGATGTGGCTGCCGTCTACGTCCGCATCGGTCATGATGATCACTTTGTGGTAGCGAATCTTCGACAGGTCGAGATTCTCCGCATTCGGTCTGAGCAAGCCGGTCGATTTGCCGCCGGTTTCTTCATCTTCTTCTTTGACTGACAGTCCAAGCGCCTGAATCATCGCCTGAACTTCGGCGTTTTCGTATATGCGTGTGGGTTGCACGCGCTCTACATTGAGGATTTTCCCTCTCAAAGGCAAGATTGCTTGATTCTCGCGGTTGCG
>JBGAVL010000324.1:0-6920 GCA_044228145.1 Obscuribacteraceae bacterium (SeqCode) | reverse complement strand
ACAGCGACTTTTACAAGCAGAATCTGCCCTACATGCGAAACAATATACGAAGATGCCAAGCTGACCTGTTGCCCTAAGGACGGTGCCTTTCTGGCAGTTTCAGAAGACAGCCAGGCAGGCAAGTTGCTGGACAAGCGATACGAACTGCTGGAATTGCTCGGGCGCGGCGGAATGGGCGCGGTCTACAGGGCCCGCGATATTCTGCTGAAGCGAGCTGTAGCCGTCAAATTGTTGCACAAACATCTGATTTCCAGCCCTAAAACAATCAGACGTTTTCAGCAAGAAGCTCAAGCGGCCGGCGCCCTTTCTCACGCCCATATAAACGTGGCACACGATTTTGGCGTGACCGTCGAAGGAATACCATATCTGGTGCTGGACTATCTGGACGGGCTGACTCTGGCAGAAGTGCTCTCTTTAGGGCAAGGACGTTTCGACCTCGAGAGATTTTTGAGGGTCTTCAATCAGATAAGCGACGGACTCGCGGCCGCTCACGAATGCGGCATAGTGCATCGCGATATCAAGCCGGGCAACATCATGATGTTGAAGGTCGGCAGCGAGATGGAAACTGCATGCATAATGGATTTCGGCATTGCAAAGATTTTTCCGGATGACGAAGATACCTTGCAGCGCTTGACCAGAACAGGCGAGATCTTCGGCAGCCCATTTTATATGAGTCCCGAGCAAGTGATGGGTAAAGATGTTGATGCTCGCTGCGACATTTATGCTCTCGGTTGCGTGATGTACGAGACCTTGACAGGAAAGCCGCCTCATGTTGGCGCAACTTCATTCGAGACGCTCACCAAGCATCTTAACGATGCACCGGACGGAATTTCCGAACTGCGATCGGATATTGCTTCGATCAAACGGCTCGAATTGATCATTCTCAAGACTCTGGCCAAACAGCCGTCTGACAGATACAACAGCGTCACAGAACTGCGCGAAGATCTAGAGCGCCTCTCAAGCGCAAAGCTTCTCAAAGGTGAATCAAAAGCTCAACTAGTGCCCCAGAGACAGCTTCAACTTCTGCCTCACTGGTTTCCCTTAGAATCAATCCTGAAGGCTGGAGCACCTCTTGCATTA
This sequence comes from Obscuribacteraceae bacterium (SeqCode), assembly GCA_044228145.1. GTDB lineage: Bacteria > Cyanobacteriota > Vampirovibrionia > Obscuribacterales > Obscuribacteraceae > QKMZ01. The sequence goes on along the minus strand of JBGAVL010000324.1, from coordinate 5,840 downwards.
GCCTCTTTATTTGTTGTGCTGGGAACCCTGTGGGCAACGACAGCTTCTACATCACCAAACTCAAAATTATTCCTCGGTGTGGCCCTCATTTTCATAGCAGTAGGCTTCTTGCTATTCTTCGTATTCCTGAAATTTTTCGGGCCGGCTGGAACTCTCCACAAACTTTCTCTGGAAAGCTATGTACCCGAACCATTTCGTTCCTCCCAACACGAAGAATTGAGCAAGCTGACAGCTCCATGGAAACCCGGTGCATTAACACTGGGCATCTTCAATCAAACTGCTATAGGGTTGGTGCCGGTCAGACGGTTGCTGACTCTGAGCCCAGAAGAAAGACGACAACGCAAGCACGTCTTACTGATCGGCAAGGCCGGCACAGGCAAAACAACACTACTGAGTAAGTTCTTGATTGAAGAAATCGCCTCCGGTGAAACAGCAGTTGTCATAATAGATTTCTCCGGCGACCTCAGCCAGCAACTTCGCGAGCAATCAACTGGCCAACCTGATGCCATGCGCTATCAATTTGTTGATCTCGCGGAATCCAACTGTGAAGTAAGCCTGGCACCAAAAGATCTCTTAGCCGGGCTAAGCGTACCAATGCAGGCAAAGATGGCAGCGAGGGCGATTGCGTTAGCAATTCTGGCAGATAAAACAGGCGGGAATTTGGCTGAGTCATCGACACAGCTACTGGAGGATTCTCTGGAACTGCTTTTCGGATGCGGCTCTTCATTGACCGATCTAGCCTCGACTTTACGTTCACCAGAAGAAGTAATAAGGCTCATCAATCTGGCTCAAGGCGATGCACAACTGGCAAGCGTCGTGGAGACATGGAAGCTATATGAACCAACGATCGGAACTGATTCCTGGAATCAAATGGTCCAGCCAATTCTGGCTCGCGTAGAATCCACGATGAGTGATGTTCGGCTCAGAAAGCTACTTTCTACGCAAGGACAAAAGCTATCACTTAGAGAGTTGGTTACCAACCGCCGCATTTTGGTATTGACGGTCCCGCGCGATCATTTCTCGAGCAAGGCAACCAAACTTTCATCAGCTTTTCTATTCTGCTTGATAGAGACTCTTTCTGCGCTATCAAAAGAAAGTCAAGGAAGTCGCAGTGGCTGCTCTCTGTTCATGGACATGATTGAAAAGGCAGTCGATCCTGTGATGTTAGAAAAAGTTTTGCGAAAAGATAATCAGTTCAACTTGTTTACGTTCTCGGCTATGCGATCGCTGCATGAATTCGACGAAGAGTTCCGTAGAAATCTTCTCCAGCAACAATCGCTTTTATGCGTCTTTGCTCCGAGCTTGCAAGATGCAGAGCTGCTAGCGCCAATTATGTTTCGCGTCGGGCATGTAATTCAATCTCAAACAATAACAAATTTTTTTGCACCTTCAGCAGCACCGAGTTTCACGCCTGCGCTGGAAGACCGCAGACTGCATGCGTATCGATTGATGGGACTGGAGCCCGGATCTTACTTCGCCTATATGACAGGAACCGTGGCAGGTATTTTCAAATGCAACATGCCTGAATCGAGCCTTGTCGCAAAAGATAATTAACAGGATAAGTATCTCCAGCTCAAAGCTTCGAACAGTTTCTTACACATCCTTCCAAAGGATGAATAAAGACTCCGCTAAAAGATGGATAAACCAGAAGTATTTTTCTGAGACCATTTAGCGCAGCAAATGTGACGCTCGCCGCTCTTGCTGAGTGGCTATTGAGCGCCCAAGGAGGACTCTATGCCATTGGATGTTGAATTGCTGCGAAGTACGTTCGAGCGGGCCAAGCATGAAAACGGCGGCGCCACTGCGCTTGGAATGCGGTTCTATGCAAGACTCTTTGATAAGTATCCGTCTGTGAGACCATTGTTCAAAACTCCGCCAGAGGAGCAACACAAAAAATTGATTGCTTCTGTTGCGGCAATCGTCGGTGCAGTGGAAAAGCCGGAAATTCTTGCCCCTTACCTGCACGCAATGGGCATTCGGCATCTAAAGTACAAGACGGAGAACTCGCACTACGCTGCCGTCGCAGAGAATCTTGTAGCCGTATTGTCCGAGCATCTGAGCAAGGAAGGTGAATGGACAGATGAGATGAGAAACACGTGGGAGGCGGCACTTGAAACAGTAAGCAAAATCATGATTGAAGCGGCCGACGCCCCTGCGCAATTCGAAAAGGAGCTTGCCACTGCCGGCTTTGAGGCAAATGGATTTAAGAAGAACGATCCGCGTCCATGGATCCTCGCCGAAGAGTTAACCAAAGCTTGAAGAGCAACGCGATACCTGAGGCTTTCGTGAAAAGGCGCCATCGCTCTGAGAGGGCTACTCGGTTGGGGTTGCCGGTCCGGGCAGGACGCGCTTGACAAGCCCCCCCCGTGCTCAGTCAGCCTTATATGAATTGTATACTCTATACAAAAACATCCCGTTTGGGCTACCCTGCCCGGGTCTACCGGGGCTGGGCTACGTATGAAAAAATTCTTTGGCATTATTGTTTCAATCGCGGCAGTTGGAAGTCTTGCTGCCACTCCTGTGGCTGCGCAAGTTTCGCAAGAAGCGGATCAATCCGCGACAAGCTCTCCTGCAATTACGAATAGCCCCAGCCCCACTTCTAAATCGCAACGCAGACCAACTATCGGACTCGCTCTCGGTGGCGGTGGCTCTCGCGGGGCTGCGCATGTCGGCGTGTTAAAAGTGCTCAAGGAAGAGAACATTCCCATCGATATGATTGCCGGAACAAGTATTGGCTCTGTGGTAGGCGGTTTTTATGCGGCTGGAATTTCGCTGGATCAAATCGGCGAGGTGTTCGAAAAGAAGATATTCACCAAAGAATTTACGCCGATGCCGATTTTGCGATTGGCGCTGGAGCCTGCCGCTCTAACATTGAGATTATTCGGACGTAAACCCTACGACGGTTTGTACAATGGCGACAAGTTCAGGAAATACGCCAATGGCATAACTGGCTCGAAGAAGATCGAGCAACTCAGTATTCCCTATGCTGCAGTGGTGACAAATGTCGTCACCGGTCAGAGTTGCCGGCTCGCCGAAGGTGATCTTGGTCTGGCCATGCAAGCCAGCACAGCTGTGCCCGAATTGAAGCAACCCGTGCAGATCGGCGACAAACTTTTTTGTGACGGTGGACTGATTAACAACGTGCCTGTCAGCCATGTTCGCGAGATGGGTGCCGACTTTGTCATTGCTGTGGACATCGACGAACAATTGAAAGAAGTACCACTAGACAAATTCCGTGGACTCGGCTCGATGGGCAGGCAAGCTCTTAGAATTCAGCTCTCTACATTTGACTTGCCGAATCGCAAGAATGCAGACATTTTCATTAATCCCGATACGACAGGAATCAACCTGGTCTCGTTTAAGAAAGGAGACGGAAAGCGTGGTATCGAAGCTGGTATCGCGGCCGCTCGAGAGGCAATGCCCGAAATTAAGCGCAAGCTGGCTGAGATAGGCGTGGCAACCGCCTCGGCCCAGGCAAATACGGTTCACTAGAGAGCGCGGCGCCAACAAATCAGAACGTCTGATTCAGCAGACATACGGAAGAATTACAGGTCTTTCGGTTCTCGATAAATGAACTGTTCGGACCCTTCATCATCGAGCATTACCTGAAAGTAGTCCGGCACCTTTTTGTAACCTTGTGGCAAGCGAAAGCTTGAGCCCTTCATGTTTTGAGTTTTTTGTCCCAAAAACTCTAGATATTTGACTGTACAGCTGACTGCTTTACTGCCGGCAATCCCCTTAATAGATTCGACATTCTGCACCGGCAAACCAAATTTCGTCTCACAACCAAAAAGCATGTTGAAGGCGGTGGCGAGTTCTGGAGAAATGAACTCCGGGACAACCCAGAGATCCTCAACACCGCGAACATTGCGCATGACAGGTGGGGCAGCTGCACCGTTGCCGGTTCGACTAATTCCGACAAACGCCTGCCCCGGGATTACCGCTTGAAACGTGCTGGACATAGTGTCAGCAGGTGGCGCATATGAGTTTGCTGTTCCCGCTCTCTGATAATGAGCCACCTTTAGTCCACCGAGCCGCTCTGTGCCTAAAAACTTCCACTCATGCCAATCAACCGGGGCTCTTGCCCCACTCAAGAATGGCGACATTTGCCTACTGGAGGTGATTTGATTTCCTCGCGCCGGTGGGACACGGTCTACCCCAACGGCTTCCTTTTGAAGAGCTGCCTGCTTTGCTCTCCAGCGATGCCCTACATGCGCGTACTTTTTGTTGGAATCATTGATCATCACGAGATCTGTTCCTAATGGAATTATGGAATACCAGTAGGTATTCAACCGCCAGCTTTTCCCTCGTTTGCAAACCTCAACACAATTTGTTCGCGTCGCTTTGAGAGACAGAATAGATGCCGAAGTATCAAGAGGATTTGCTGAAACAAGACAGGCGGGAGACGACACAACAAGGCACATACACGCCATGAACAATACAACAAACACCGGTCGAAACATTCTTTGCCTCTTAAACTGAGAAGAAAAGCACGCTGTCACTTCAAGCAGTTTATCAATCTGAGCGCACTCTATCTGCGCCTATTCATGTAAACTGTATCAACTCGAGAGGCGAATCGGTGTCTATCGAATATAAAAGAACACCAGCTGGAATCATTGTAGGTCTGACAGCCGTTACGGTTGTCACTCTCGTCATTGCGATTGTTATGCTAATGCAGGTGCCGCAAAGTTCTCAGACCCAAGTCAAAAGTGCCGGCGAAAACGCTGGTAGAAAGCACGAAATTGTACGTTTGCCTGAAGAGTTGACGGCAGAATTTCAGTACAGAGAAGGGTGGTGGGTCGCTAATGGTCCGGCAAATGACGACGCAATGAGAAGGCTTACGAACAAGCAGCGACGGATTAAGAACATAACATTGAATCAAGCTGCGGTCTCAGCTAAAGGAATTGACGAACTAAAAGGCCATCAGCTCGAATGGCTGGAACTGATAGACAGCGACATAGATGTGAGCATGGTCAAATCCATATCTCGAATCTCGGGCCTCAAAAATCTCTTACTCAAAGATCGAGGTGTGTCCGATGAGGTGCTGAAAGCTCTCACAGGTCCCAGCTCAGTTGAGTCGCTTTTACTAAAACACGCGACTGCAACTAGCGCTGGATTAAAGCATCTACCTGCAATTTTTCCCAAACTTAAGAGTGTGACTTTCATTAATTGCAAAAGTATCGACGATTCGGTCGTACCCACTCTGATGAAATGCAGCAAACTGGAGTCTCTAACACTGATTGCCACGTCAATAAGTGCCAACGGAGTAGCTCAGCTGGTAAATCGCCGGCCCATAGTGCACCTATCTTTTGAACACCACGGACAAGTCGACGAACTGGTCGAGAAATTGCGAGGTCCTAAGCTCACAAGCCTCTGCTTGAGAGCTAATGTGCTCAATGAGAAAGCCCTGGAAAGACTCTCCGAAATGAATTGGCTCAAGAAGTTATTGTTGACACAATGCACGGGACTGAGCAACGAACAATTGGAGAGGCTGAAGAAGAAGTTGCCTGGATGCGAGATTCGCGCAAATGAGGTGGAATCATTTCCAGAACTTGGACTGGTAGAAGAATAGATCGGTTTAGTAGCACATCAACTCTCTCACCTGTGAGCGCTGAACATAAAGTATCCCAAGACGCATAGAGCCGCCAGCACCATTATGGCAACAACTATCAAGAGTATCTTTTTCTTCTTCCTCGCCGCCAGCACAGCCGCTATCTGCATTTGTACTCTGCGCGGAAACACTTCCAATCGCTCGAGCAATTTTGCGACAGACTCAAATCGATAGTTGGGATCTTTTTCCAAACATCTCTCGACGATCTCTTCCAAATCTTTCGGCCTTT
>JBGAVL010000323.1:0-6971 GCA_044228145.1 Obscuribacteraceae bacterium (SeqCode) | reverse complement strand
ACCCACTGACTGATGGCGACCCGACCCAAGCCGCGCATGTGTTGAACAACTCGTGGGGCTGTCCTTCTCTTGAAGGCTGCGATGCGAATTCGCTCATGCAGGCTGCCGATACGATGCCTGTGATTCATTACAATTTTGCTATTCTCCTGGAAAAAACCGAAAAGAGCCGCGATGCCGTGCGTGAATACAAGCGCTATCTCGCTCTGGCTCCGGCGGGAAAGAACGCCAAGCAGGCGCGTGAAAGGCTAAAACGCCTGACGGGCGACACAAGATAGGGCTGTCAAGACAATCTTCGGGGTCTGTTGTACAATCAAGTTCCGTGGCAGGGACTCAGGCAGAATTTGCCGAATTTTCTTGCGCCGCGATTTGACCCGCGATTTGATTATTGCGGCTGTGAAAACAGCTATTTGCCTGGGTGAAAAACCATGAGCGTGACCGAAAACGACGTCAAGAATGCAGCTCAGCCGGAGGCTCCTCAACACACAGAGGAAATGCTGGAGGCGGTCTGTGCTGTCGCGCGCGCTCGTGAGGCGACACCGGTTCCGGCCGGAAAGACGCGTGTTGCCGTCTTGATGAGCGGTGGCGTTGATAGTTCGGCCACTGCACTGCTCTTAAAGGAGCAAGGATACGACGTTGTCGGCGTTACGGGCTGGCTGATCAAATCCGGCAGCCGCTGCTGCGACACGGGCATGATCGATGCGGCCAGAGTTTGCGAGCAACTGGGAGTCGATCACCACGCAGTTGATTTAAGAGAGCTTTTCAAAACACAAATCATTGATGATTTCCATCAATCATATGCGCGCGCTCGGACTCCTTTGCCGTGTAGCCTTTGCAATACAGTCATTAAGTGGGGCGCGCTGATGAATTACGGGCGCAAGATTCTGGGCGCCGAATACATTGCCACGGGACATTACGGTCGTGTAGCCGAAATCGACGGTCAGATCAGATTGGCGCGCGCGAAAGATCCAAAGAAGGATCAATCTTACGTACTCTGGGGATTGACTCTCGACCAGCTCAAGCACACATTGCTTCCACTGGGCGACTACACCAAAGACGAGATTCGTGCCATTGCCTCAAGGGCGGATTTGACTACTGCCAATCGTCCAGACAGCCAAGATCTCTGTTTTATTCCCATGAATAAGACCCCTCAAGAATACCTGTCCGGTTTTCTTCCGGAATTGCCCGGACCGATACTTCATGCCCTTACAGGCGACTTGATGGGCGAGCACAAAGGCACGCACAATTTCACTATCGGTCAAAGAAAAGGCGTCAACATATCGTACAAAGAGCCGCTTTATGTCACTTCCATCGATCCCGATATGCGAATTGTTTATGTCGGACCGAAAGAGGCTCTTCTAAGAAGGGAGTTGACGGCGTCTTTCACCAACTGGATGCTCGAGGCACCACCGGTGGAGCCATTTAGAGCTCAGGTTAAAATCAGATACAACAGTCCCACGGCACCGGCCCTGGTTACACCATTGCCCGACATGAAAGTGCAAGTGGTGTTCGACGAGGCCCAGCCGGCAATCACGCCGGGGCAAGTGCTGGGAATCTATGATCTGTCCGACGCATATATTATTGGTGGCGGCTGGATAGATTGAGCCGCTCATAATTTCTTTGGAGCGCTATTGCCTTCTTCTCCGTGCGCAATTTAATCAGTCCTGGTGAAAGTGTCGAAATGCGTGTTGTCATACGGATTCTCGTTTGTCGAAAACGGGAACCAATGCAGTATCGAGGCGTCAAACTTAGAACTTGGAATATTGCTAACGCCGAACGCAATCCCTATAATACGAACTTGGTAGCCCACGGATCTTGTTATAAATGTTTCTGAAAAACCGCGTCTTTACCAGGTTTCGACCTCTCACATTAGTGCTTGCAGCACTGATGGTGGCATCTTCTATATGCGTTTGCGATCTAAGCGCCGATGCGCGCTCCAGATCAAGCAGTTCTAGCAAATCGAGAGTTTCTACAAGAAGCCATTCTGCATCCGCGGCAAGAAGTCGGGGCGCCTCCCGCTCACGTGGTTCTGCTAGGGCTTCCCGGTCACGCACCCGCTCAGTCGTGCAATATTCCGGCACCAGGAGGCGAACGGTGACGGTCGCTCGTGGACGCAGCAGCCGCATCAGCAGATCTGGACGCCACAGTCGTACAATTCGTATCGTTCGTCAGCCCCGTCCCAAATACGCTTATCCGCTCAGCCTGTTCCTCATGCACGCGCCCTCCTTCGACAAGAGTCCTCTGGACCAGCGCATGAGCGAGCGTATCGCCCGGGCCTGGGACCGTGGTATCGCAGATAGTTACCCTGCGCGCACACTTGTGAGAGCCGGAGTTGTTTCTTATCACCCATTGCGTGGTGGCATTTATTACAGGCGAGAGCCGGTCAAATATATTATCTTGCACTCGACTGAAACAGGTATTCCTGTCAGTGCGGTCAATGTGATCGAAGGCTGGAGCTCGATGGGTCGCCGCCATCCCGGCGCTCAATATGTAGTTGACCGTGACGGCACCATCTATCAAGCCGTCGATCCTGATCTTGCTACAGTGCACGTAAACATTTTCAAGACTTTGCCCGGCATCAACAACGACAACAGTATCGGCATCGAGATGAATCACACAGGCAGGCAGAATTATCCTGCCGCCCAGCGTGAAGCCGTAAGCAAATTGCTTGCCTATCTGCAACAGCGCTATCAAGTCGACAACGCCAATGTGGTCACGCACAGATACGCTCAGCAAGGCGATCATACCGACCCTGTCAATTTCGATCTGGATGGTTTTCTAGCTTACAAAAATCAATTCCAGAAACAAGCTATCGCTTACAAAGTGAAAGGTCTCGAGCAGGAAGTGAAAACCTGGAATGCGCCTGATCCTTCCGCCTCGACTATGTTACAGCCGCATCCTGCTCAAAAGGTCGAAGTGATTGAGCGCCTGGACAAGAAAATTGAAAAGACTGAGAAGGTGAAAGTCGATTTTTCAGGCGAAGAGTCGGTGCGCAATGTGCAGCCGGTCAATGGGCTGGAGTTGAAGGGTCCAATTGAAGTCGATCCTGCTGCAGCATCCGATTTGAATCAGAAAGAAACTTTCGAAGTAGACGGACCTGGTGCCACCAAGGGTGGTGAGGGTTCAGAAACCGTAAAGACTGAACCTAAACCAGAGCTGGCGAAACCGAAATCAAGTCCGGCTACTGATTCGGCGCCTGCCGGAAAATTGAGCAGTCCTTCCGGTTTTGCTTTACCTCACGCACCTGTCGTACCTGTTCACAAATTCGCGCCGGCTCAGACTATCAATTCTATTAATCAAAACCAGCGCAAAGAGATAAACCAAGTTGGACACAAAGACGTAAATCAAAGTGTCCGCCGCGATATCAAAGAAGAGCCTTTGACTCAATTCGTACCCTGCGACAAGCCGGCACAGCCTCGTGTAGCACCAGCCCAGCGCGGCGTCACTTCTGCTCAGCGCAGCGTCACTCCAGCGCCCAGAACTCTGGCGCAGAAAGTTCCGATTGCTCAATCAGAGCAAAGAGAAGCGAAGCCTCCTGCTAAAAAGAGCATCTTCCAGCGTATGCGCACCTACTTGAAAGAAAACTTCCAGTAGATGGGCGACGCCGTGCATCGCCCCGCCTGACCCCTACAAAGGAATATCCTGGATGCTTGCGTAGCCGTCTGCACCAGGGTTTAAGTGGCTTTCGATTAAAGAAACCGTTTCTATCTTGTGAGTGAGAGGGAAGAGATCCTCCGGTGTCTCGAAATCCGCCAGTGAGCGTTTAACCCTGTCGCTTCCCTTTTGATTGGCATCGGGAGAAAAGCGGCAGAGTGTAAGGTGCGGGCGAAAACGCTTGAATTTCTGCACCTTATCGCTTCTCTCGCAGTACTTGCCCAGCCCTTCCTCGATCGCGCTATTGAGCGTTTCCGCTGGCGAAAACTCTTTAGTGCATTCCAGAACGAGAACGCGCGGTAATTTGAGAGAAGGCCAGACTTCTATTTGATCGTAGGCGATTTGAAACGATTGGTTATTTTGCTTCCACTTTTCGATCGTGTTATTCAAATCAGACTTGACCGATTCAATCAAATCGCGCTCGACATCGCCCAAGAAAAGCCAGGTCAGGTGCAGTTTTTGCTGCGGAACGAAGCGCGCTTTCAGGTGCCACCGCCCGGACAGCTCACCGTTCAGCTGTTTCAACTTGGAGACGACAAGGGTTGGTTCAGCATCCAGAAAAGTGCCGACAAAAAGCCTTGCTTTTTCCATTAATTGTCGCTCGCGTCCTTGCCGCTGCTGTAGAAATTGCGGCCGCTTTCACACATATGTCTGAGATATGAGCTGACTTCGCGCTTTGGTCCAGGCTCGCTGTAAATCTCTTCCAGCTTTTCGATGATGTATGGGATGCCCAGTGAATCCGCATAGCGCAGTAAGCCGCCGCGAAATGGAGGGAAGCCCATGCCCATGACGGTTGCCACATCGATTTCACGCGGGCGGCGCACTACCTTCTCATCGAGGCAGCGTGCGGCTTCGTCGATCATCGGCAGGATGATGTGCTCCGCCAACTTCTTGCATTCTTCAGGTGGTGCTTTCTCTGCGCTCACGTTTAGTTTGAGAATATTGGTCAGATCGGGATCTAGTCCGATGTTCTTTCCAGACTCATCCCAGTTGTAGATGCCTTTGCCATGCCGTTTGCCGATGATGCCTATGTCTTTTACGCCTTTCAGCACCGCTGGTTTTGTGAACCGCTCGCCGATATTAGCTTGCAGAGAATCAGCGACAAGGAGAGCTACATCCATGCCTACTTCATCGGTGACACCCCAGGGACCAAGCGGCATTCCGAAATCAATGGCGGCGTCTTCAATCCAATTGACGGCGACACCTTGATCGACCAATCGCGCCGCTTCATTTATGTAGCAGCATAGAATGCGATTGACCAGAAAGCATGTGCTGTCTTTGATGGGCAAAGGCAATTTGTCGAGCGTGGAGAGAAACGCCAGCACTTTGGACTGACTTTCTTTGCCGGCATTTTTTGCAGGGATTACTTCGACGAGCGGCATTCTGTCTACTGGATGGAAGAAATGAATGCCGAAGCACTCATGTTTTATACCGACCTTTTCGACAAGAGCATTGACTGAAAGCGAGGAAGTATTTGTCGCCACAATAGCCGACGGTTTCAAATGGGGCAAAACCTTCGAGAGAATATCTACCTTGGTATCAAAATCTTCAGCACAGGCTTCGATAAGAAGGTCAACCTCCGCCAGGTCTGCAAAGCTTTTGGCAGATTTAATGGCTGAAGTCGTCTGCGTCGTCCCTTCGTTTTCGGCCGCCCTTGCCGAGCGACTGACGTTGTTTTCGACCGTCTCAAGCATCAATTCCTGACGGGCATCGCTTGCTGCTTTTACTGTGACGTCAAACCCTCTAATGGCGGCCCAGCTGGCGATGTTTGTGCCCATGATGCCACCGCCAATGATGCCCACCGATTTGATCAAATTAGTGTCTTGTTTTGCTGCTTTGGCCGCAGCGGACATTTTGTAAAACTCGCTGGTGAAGAAAAGAAATATCAAATTGCGAGCCGAATCGCTGAAAATTAGATCGGCAAAAGCGCGGGCTTCGAATTCATACCCTTTATCCATTCCCTGGGAAAGCCCTGTACGAATTGATTCCAGCGCTTTTACGGGAGCGGGATAATTGCCCTTTGTCTTGATGCGCAAAGTGCGCTCCATCATCTTGAAATATTTTTCTTGCTTTTCTGGTGCGTCCATAACCGCGCCGTGCGGTCGTGATTTCCAGTCAGGATCGGCGGACAATTCCAGGCAATAGCTTTCTAGACGGGACATCAAATTGTCTTTGTCGACAATTTCGTCGATGATGCCCAGCTCGTGCGCCTTCTTCGCATCGACGGACTGGGCAAAGAGAATGAACTCGCAGGCGGCTTTCAGATCGATCAGGCGCGGCAGGCGCTGAGTTCCACCCAGTCCGGGGAGCAGTCCAAGTTTTATCTCCGGTAAACCAATCACAGTTTCCGGAGCCGAAGTAGCAATGCGTCTAGCCGCGCTGAGCGCCAGTTCCAGACCGCCGCCCAGGCAAGTGCCATGGATGCCGCAAACTGTCGGTATAGGAAGATTGGCAATGCGTGTAAGCAAATCCTGGCTTCGTCGCGCCAATTGGTAGACTTCGTCGTAACTCATTTTGAGAACTTCGTGCAAATCCGCGCCTGATACGAAGTTGTTATCCCTGGCCGAGACTATGCCTATAGCCCTAACGTTGGGGTCTCTTTCGATTTCGTTCAGAGTTGCTTCTAGTTGTCTCAACACTGTAGTGGAAAGAAAGTTTTCCTTCTGACCAGAGTCGAATGTGATGATCGAAAGCCCATTCGGGCGTTTTTCGAGAAGAACCAGTTTTCTTTCGGTTTCAAGAGCTTGAGTCATTTATCCAGTCCGGGTTTGCCATTGCCAAACGTTGAAGTACAAAGATTCCGAATTAAAGTACTGTAGGGGCGATGCCATGCATCGCCCGGGCTGGGCATGGCCCAGCCCCTACACTGGTGCGTTATTTCGGAAACGCAATACTAGTCTACTAGCCAGGGTGGATTAATGCGCAAAAACCCGAAATTGCTTAACTATCCTTTTCTTTCTTGATTTGCTTGATTTCGCCTTTGACAGCCTCTTCAACGCCATTCGGACCGCCCATTCCCTTGAGCAGTAGCGCGCCTCCAATGGCGAAAGGCAACAGCATCAAAACCATGCTGAGCAGGGGGATGTTGCCGAAATTCATGCGCAGAGAAGACAGAATCGCAAAGAAAATGAGCCCGCACGAGCCAGCCGTAATCGCCCAACCAGCGCGGCTTTTGGAATCATAAAACATCCAGCCGATACCGAACATGAGCGGAATCAACAAAAGTCCAAAACCGCCTGTTCCAAAACCGAGCAGACCCATCATTCCGGAGCCGACAGTGACATGCTGGAACATCATTAATATGCCGACGCCAATCAGCC
>JBGAVL010000322.1:0-7013 GCA_044228145.1 Obscuribacteraceae bacterium (SeqCode) | reverse complement strand
TTTTGATGCCACCAGATTTGGTTGCGGTTTGGACGGCGCCGTCGAGCTTGCCTCGCAGCGCGGGCTGACGGCTGTCGAGTATTCATTCCAGCCCTTTGACGTCACGCAGAAAGCACCCTCTCTGGACAAAACGGAGAAGGCATATCTGGCGGAGGTCAAGAAGGCTTGCCGTGAGAGTGGGGTGGAAATCAGCTGCCTTAATCTGGATTATGCAGTCGATCCCGAAGACAAGAAAGCCGTCAAGAAATTTTTGCAGATGCTGGCAAAACTGGCTCTAGTAGCGGAAGCAGCCGGGTGCCATCGCATTTCTGTTTCGGTCAATGTTGGATCGAACGGGTCCTGGCGCGACTCGGTGGTAGAGCTGCTTTCCGAAGCGCAAAAAATTGCCGCCAGGAAAAAATTGCGCCTAACCCTCAGACTCTCCACGCCGCAAGAGTTTCGCGGGCATTCTTTGAAAACCTGGCGAGCCATGGAGCCGCAAGACTGGCGCGACATTCTTTCTCAATGTCCTGACTTGAGTCTCAGTTTTTCGCCTGCCGATTGCGTCTGGCTGGGCATAGACTATTTGAAGATTCTCTCCGGCCTGGTCTCGGCCATCGATCATGTGGAAGCGCATGACATTGAGATAAATCGCACTTTGCTCAATGACAGTGGCATGTACGGCCCGCTCTGGTGGCGTTATCGCATGCCGGGCAAAGGACAGGTAGACTGGAGTCAGTTGATTGAATTGCTTAAACTGTACGATTTTTCCGGCACCGTCTCCATTCACCTGGATGACGAATTTATAGGTGAAGAAGCGGAAGACCTAGGTGACGCGCTGGCTCGCAGCGTGAAAGTGCTCGCCCCTCTGGTAAAAGATTGAGAACCGGCCGCATGGCTCAAAAAGACAAAGAGCTCAACTTCTATTTGCATACTCACTGGGACAGAGAGTGGTATCTGCCTTACGAGACTTTCAGAACACAGCTGGTCACAGTGGTGAGAAGCGTGCTCGACCTTATTGAGTCAGGCGCGATTCCCAACTTTCTTTTGGACGGTCAATCGCTGGCGCTGGAAGATGCGGCCGAAATCGACCCGACTATAAAAGCGCGCCTCTCAAAGCAGATGGAGACCGGCAGGCTGGGTGCCGGACCCTGGATGGTTTTGGCCGATCAAATGCTGGTCGGCGGCGAAAGCTTGATCCGCAATCTTAAAATCGGCATGAGCGCTTGCGCGCAATTCGGGCCACCTGTTCATGTTGGTTATTGTCCCGATACCTTCGGTCACTCTCAGGATCTGCCGCGCATTTTAAATGGATTTGGCATCAAAAACGCTTTTGTCTGGCGTGGAGTTCCAGGTGGGCTGAATAATACCGTCTTCGAATGGTCCAGCCCGGACGGCAGTCAGGTTAATGCATATCACCTCTGCTTCGGTTATTACCAGACTATGTTCTACGGGCAGGTCGATGCAGCAAAACTGGCGGACAGACTGGATTTCTGGGTCAATCTGCAAGGGCCAAAACTGGTCCCTGTAGGTGGCGATCATCTCTTGCCTCCGGCTCAATTCTCAAAAGCGATAAAGGATGCCGAAGCGGAATTTTCCAAACGCGCAGTGAAAGTGAAGTTTCTCACTCTGCCGCTTGCCGATTTTGCCCGAGAAGTGGAAAAGCCTGACCAAGACTTGCCGAAAGTGAAAGGCGAATTGAGAGACAATGCTTCAGCATCACAATTCGAAAGAGCCTACATGCTGCAAGGTGTTCTTTCTTCACGCCTTTATCTAAAGCGCGCCAATCGCATGCAGGAGCATCGCCTGGCCAGCATCATAGAGCCGCTTTTGACGCTTATTTCACTGCGTGGTGCGTCCGCCTACCCGAATTGGGAACTTGAGCATGCGTGGAAACTTTTGATCTCCAATCATCCTCATGACAGTATTTGCGGTTGCAGCGTCGATCAAGTGCATGAGGAGATGGTGGTTCGCACAAACCGTTTTCACCAGGCTCTCGATGCTGTCGAAAAGAAGGCGGCGCAAGCTGTGTATGCAGGTGTCGTGAAAGGACAAATCGCTCGCTTTTCACGTGCACTGAATATGGTGACAGACCCTTCGCTGAATCCATCGCGATTGGTCGCTTATAATTTGAGTCAGGACGAAGTATCTGCTCCGGTGCGCTTTCAGTGGGCAGAAGAAGTTATTGCTCATGTTTCGGAGAAAGCCGAAGCCGCCTCCGCCAGCATGCAGATTCGCTCTTCGCCGGCGCTTGCCGTAGCCGGATTAGCTGCGGCAAAAGACCCCGGCCCCTTGATGCTCGAAAAACATTTGCTGGCTCTGTCGGAAACTTTGCAGATAGTCTCCATGCGCGAAGAGTCGCAGGTCTTCACGGCAGTGGGCGAAGAGCCCGTGGAGAAGAGAATCAAGCTTTATGACGGCTGGGTTTGGATTGACAAATTGCCACCATTCTCAATGAGAACAGCCGACTGGAAAGCCATCGGTACTGGTGGCAATGGAAAAGGAGGAAAGACCCCGTCCTCTCCTGTAACCCTGGAGCCTCGCGCCGTCGAGAATGGGCTTTTGCGCCTGGAAGTTATTGACGCAGGCAACCTGGTCGTAGAGGCAAGTCCTTCACAGGGAAATCCGATTCGTTATGAACTCGGACATTCATTTAGAGATGTTGCCGATGCTGGAGATACTTACAATCATGACCCGATAGTCGCAGATGTGCCTGTGGTTTCTAAAGTTCTAACTGTTTCGCAAAGACAGAGAGGGCCTCTGGTAGGCTCGCTTTCGGTCACTTACGAGTTGGAAATTCCTTTGCGTGTTATCGAAATGGAAAGCGAGGATGCTATTCCATTTGAAAAACCGGGCGTGCCTGAGCGAGCAGTTAAATATGTACGCTCGGTTGAACTTGTGAAACACGAAGTGACAACCGAAATTCTCCTCAAGAAGGGTATTCCGATAGTGTTTTTCGAGACTAAGTGGAACAATCGCTCGGAAGATCACAGGCTGGAAGTGGTTTTTTCGACGTCCAAAAAGGTGGAAAAGACACTTTCCGAGAATCACTTCAGTGTGGTCAAACGCAAGCACACAAACCTCTCTGATGTGCTGCCTGTGGCCGCCGGTCATGAAGCTGCCCTCGATAGATTTCCCTGCCAGCGTTTTTTCCTTGCCGAAAAGCAAGCGTTTTTCAATCAAGGTCTGCCGGAATACGGCACCCAGGATAATAGCGTTTCGATGACTGTATTGCGTGCGGTGTCCAAGCTCTCCCGCCCCCGCCTGCGCACGCGCGGCGGCGGAGCCGGTCCTTCGCTGGCGACGCCTGGCGCTAATTCACTGGGCGATAACATCGTCAATTATGGATGGGCTCCTCTTGGTGTCTTTAGGGAGTCGCAAGCATCCGACCACGATCATCTGTCTGAAGCCTATGCTCTGGCCGACCAGTATGAAGGCACCACCTGGCTCATCCTATCAGGCGGCGAAAAGGCGGAAGCCACGGCACCATTTCTTACCTTGAATAACAGTGCCGTTCGAGTGCGGTCGATGCACATGGATCAAACCGGCAAAGCCGTAATGGTCCGTCTTTTAAATGTGACCAATGAGGCTCAGGAAGTCACTTGCTCAGTTGATTCTTCGGTTCGGAAGGGCAGCTTCATAAAATTGGATGGTTCGGCTATTTCCAAACTCGTTTTCGTTGAAGGAAAGAACCGCAAAGAGTCTAAATTGTCACTGTCTGTCAATGAGCTGAGCACCCTCAAGCTAGATCTTTAGGGTTTTGTGGAACAGTATGCTGGCGCGGCTTCCGCTAGAATGGGCTGAGAGGGGCCGATATTCAATCGAGGAAATTTGACTGTGAAACGTAGTTTTTCATCGCGGGTTAGATGGCAAACCCTTGCCCTGGCGACAATGGGCGGGATTTTCCTCAGTCAGTCCGCCCTGGCGGGGCATAAACCATGGCCGGGCTCACCGCTTACGGACGGAGCTCAGATAGAGCTGGAGCGCGCTTCCAGGTATATGAAGAGCAATCCCGGCAAAGCCACCCCGATGATTATGAATGCCTTGAGTACGGCTACCGATATTCCGAAGTGCATGGCTATCGCCGCTTATACAGAGCCCTATGGGCATCCGATGCTGGAAGCGCGCCGGGCTTGCATAGCCAAGGCACTCACGTTTTGCCAGACGCGAGAAGACTTTCTGCACCTGGCCATTAAGGCCCGACAATACGAATGCTTTGAAGTAACTCGTCAGGCAGTGAATAACCTTGTCGGTACCTCCAATACAGTCGACGAACTCCTCGACCTGGCTCACAAGTCGCAGGAAGTGGCATTGAACGACATCTCTCACCTGGCTATGGAAAAGGCCTATCAAAAGGCTGACTCAGTTGAGGAAGCGCTTAAATTTGCACGCGAAGCAAAAATCTTGGGCATGGACGATCTTAGTCGAAGGGCTGTAAAAGAGCTGATCGATGATGAGAAAGAGGCGCATGAACTTTGTCTTTTGCTGCGCAGTATCGAACCGCTGGATTTCAAAGATCTCAATCGTCTCCTTCTTAAAAAGGCGATTGACGAAAGCCGAAGCGTCAATGACTTCCGCGATGTTTACGACGGAGCGCGTCGCCAGGCACAGGCTGACATTATGAAACTGGCGGAGTTTCGCGGGCGCAAAATGCAAATCATGCAGAAATACAAAGCCAGTCAAGCCGAATATCAGCAGAAAGTGGACGCCTATCGCGCCCAACAACAAGGCGCGCAACAACAGCAGCAGCAACAATCGCAGGGTTTGCCGACCGGCTTTTAGTCTGTTTCTATCGGCGCAGGAAGTGAATGATTTTGGCGTCGTTGTCGATGGTGTATTGCCATTCGCCTAAAAACGATCGGCCAATCAAGGGGTGTCCTGCGGCAAAGCCTTCCAGCACGGTTATGCGGAAATCCGGTCTGTCGATCGGACCTAAAGTCATCCTGTTTATGTCGAACGCGACGCCTCTGGTAGGTCCGGCAATGCCGATTCCATGCGTTACTTCGGCGTCAGCTGGAATATCGATACCCAGGGTTTTCATGTCGCCATAAGCAAATACAGTATTCGTTGCTCCAGTATCAAAAATAGCTTTAATAGGTTTGCCGTTTACAGTGGCGGCAACCATTAATGAGTTGCCCACTTTTTCAAATGGAATTGAATTGCTGTCGAGTCCACTACCGGGCGCGGAAGAAGTCGCGGAATGGGCAGAGGCTACAGCTCTGCGCTTGCGTGTAAAGAGAATTGAACTGCTGCCTTTATCGATTGTGTAAGTAAAGTCGTTATAAAAGTTTTGCCCCAGCAATGGCTCTCCAGTCAAATATTCCTGCACCCCGATCTCGACGTTTTTGCGTTCGATGTTTCCAACTCTAATAGTTGCTCTTGCTTCCCAGGTGTCGATTTTTCCTTGATCTCCCACGCCTGTCGATTGGTAGCTGGGGTTGCCTGTAGGGATCGCCATGCCAATTTCCCGCAAGTGGTTTTTCCCGAATGCACAGCCGTCTGCACCCGTGTCGAAGAGCATCTTGATGGGGCGATTGTTTACATAAGCATCGACAATCATTTGCGAAGACGAATCCGGCTTGAAATAAACTCTTGTAGATTCTGGAAGGTTCTCCGTATCGGCGTAACTGGCAGTGCCACTGCTGGCGCTACCACCGCTGTCGCCGGAAGTTCTGCCGGTTGTCGGGAATGCAGCCAGCGCCTTCCTTGCCATTCCCGCTGCCTGAGAGCTGGGAAACACCTGAGTAAGTCGCAGATAAATGCGTCTGGCCTTTTCTTTGTCTCCCAATCGGTGCAAGGTCAGCGCGTAGTAGTAATAAGTGTTGGGATGTGTTCCCGGAGTTTGGCAAACAAAAGCGAAAGCGTTGGCTGCCTCTGCATACCTTCCTTTATTGTAAAGGGCAATGGCTTCCGCTGCACTGGGCGTTGCCTGACAAGGCAACGCGAGAGCCATCATAAGACTGCTTAGGAGAACGACGGCGCCATATTTTATCGTCGAAGGGTTGAGCGGCATGTTGATCATTCTCGGCAGCTTTCTCTAACGATTATGTTATCGCTCTCGGAAATCAAAAACAATGATTGGTTCATTCTCTGCTGCCTGGTATGCCAGGGTCTCCCCAAAATCGCTTGCGAGACGGCCAATAGTCACCCATGGTGGGGAAGTAAAACTGACCATGCAAAACAGTTTCGGCAACCGGCGGCGTTTTATCTCCATCCAGGGTGTAGAGTTGGCCGGGATTAAATCTCAGAGTCGCGCTGTCGACCAGCTTTGTCGAACTGCTACCGCTGAATTCATTGAAGTCTTTTCGAAGCTGTTGAATTACTATTAGATCGCTCTCTAGTGCGGAACATGGAATTTTGATAGTATCCGAGGCCAGTGCGCTCTTTATCCAATTTGTATCTTGCATGTTTCGGGATATCCCGACTCCATCAGCATAGAGATTGGTCAGATACCAGTACCGTTCAAATTCAATACAAAGAGTTTTCAAATTGGGAAAGCGTTTGTTCCAAATTTGATTTCGCTTGAGTTTGGCCCTGGTAATAAGTGTAGTTATGCACTTGCTTCCGACTTCAGCCCAGCGCTCGTTGTATTCCCTTGGGGAATCATCGGAAACGGGAGCCGCCCCAACGTGGTCCTGCGCAAAGGATGGAAACGCGCAGAACAATGAGCTCAACCAGAGGATAAGTGAAAATAAGCGCATAAAAAAGGCCTCAAGCGCAAAGCGGTTGAGTAGTAGTTTCAGTAAGAGGGTTTCCAGAAAAATTGACGTCCTGGAAATGAAACTGTTCCTCTGCGTGTCGTTCCGTTTTAGAAAAACACTGACAGCGCCAGAAGGCAGCATAATTCGGAGATTTCGACCGTGGCTCCGTAAGTGTCGCCCGTCTGTCCGCCCAGCTTGCGGTTCATGATATGACTGAAAATGATGCCTGAGCCGATGCAATAAAACATAGCGCACCAGACTTGAGGATAACCCGCCAGCCCAAAAGCAGCTGTCACCGCTAGCGGTGGCATTGCTCCTTTGAAAAGGTCAAGG
>JBGAVL010000321.1:0-7025 GCA_044228145.1 Obscuribacteraceae bacterium (SeqCode) | reverse complement strand
ATGCGTGCCAGCCAGTACAAGCTGGCATCGACATCCGAATTGCGCATCGACTTGTGCAGAGCAGATATCAGGTTGAAGTGATTTTCGCCGTTTTTGTCATAACGCAGCATGCTCTGCTGAATCGCGCTCTTCAAATCGGAGTCGCTGACTTCATCAGCTTTTCGGCGTTTGGCCCACATTACCACCAACACCAGCGTGTTCAAAGTTGTGCGCGCATCACCAGAGGCGTATGTTCCAATCAAAGCAAGTTTTTCATCGGCAATACTGACGCCTTCTTTTGCCAAACCGCGCTCTTCATCCTCAAGGGCACGTTTCATGATCGTGACCAGCTCTTCGTTTGAAAGTTCATTCAAAATGAAAACTTTCAATCGAGACAAAAGCGCCGAATTGATTTCGAAAGAGGGATTTTCTGTCGTAGCGCCGACAAGAACGATGACGCCGCTTTCAACATAGGGCAAGAAAGCGTCTTGCTGCGCTTTGTTGAAACGATGGATCTCATCGACAAATAGCACTGTCTGCCGCGCTTCTATATTCATGAACGCTTCGGCTTCCGCCATCAAGGCCTTTATCTCCTTGATGCCGGCGACGACTGCTGAAAAGGCGACGAATTTGCTGTCCGTAGTAGAGGCAACCATGCGGGCCAGGGTCGTTTTGCCGACTCCGGGCGGTCCCCACAAAATGAAGGACGACAAACGCCCGGATTCCACCATCTGGCGCAGAATCCCTTCTTCGGAAAGCAGCTTTTCCTGCCCCACTACCTCATCAAGAGAGCGCGGGCGCATTCTGTCTGCAAGCGGTGCTATGGTCAGCTTTTGCATCAGCTCTGAATTATCTCACGTCGACGCACGAGATTAGTGGATTTGAGGGTTTCCAACACGCAGGGTATAGAAATCAAAGCCAAAAGGATGATAAGAGTGGCAAAACTGATCGTCAGCCCGACAAAGTAAGAGTTCGGTACATACCGAAAAGCCACCTTGTGTTTGCCGGGCTCCAATAAAACCGCTTTCATGAGCCCGTCTGAAAGAAGAAGATGCGCAGGCGCGCCATTGTCTGTGGCTTTCCAGCCGCTGTAATAACTGTCTGCAAAAACGAGGACTGACGGCACAGCGGCATCCACATCCACTAGCACGCTCTCGCGGTCGTCTAAGACGATTTCTGCAGAACCGGGGCGATTAACAGTCGGCCCGTGCAGCACTTTCTCAAGCAACGCATCGTTGAGTGCCGCTTCCTTTGGTTGAAAACTGAAGGCGCTTGGCTCTTCCGGTTCACAAAGAATGCACTCACTGAGCGGGTCGTAAGGGAGGGTATCGGATCTATTTATGTGCTTCAGCGCCTCGGTTCTGGTCTCCGTTTTCAAGGCGTGCGCGAAGAGCTGCACTCTCTTTCGAACCGGTGATACTTCATAGATGCGCACATTCTGCTTCTTATCCTCGGCAGCCACTTTGAAGTAATGCGGATCAAGAAGTTGCGATTCGCGAACTACCAGGTCCTCTTCCGACTGCGTATTGATCGGGCAAAGAATGTATTTTGTTGCCGTCGACTGACACCACTTATAGAGTGGAACATCCGATTTACCAGCGTCGTGGGTCAATTCAGCACGGATGGAAGAACGCGGAAGAATTCCTGTTTCCATAAAAACAGTCGCCCAGTCAGGCAATACAGGCATGCCGCTGAGCATGAAAATTCCCCGGTCTATGTTTGTATTGGGAGCAAGAATGTTTCTTGCATAGCGCATAAACTCTTTATCCATGAGTCCTTCCGGCGCTTCTGAAACCTTCTCGGGCACGGCAATCGGATGGCGAAACAGAGACAATACTTTGTAGTCTCGAGCAGAAAAAGTATTCCAGTATGCCTGCGTGCTCTTTGGTGTTTCCTTTTCGACCAGATTCAATATCGTCGACGGCTCTTTGAAGAAGCCTATGTCCACCGTATGCCAGAGCTGTCTGGTTCCGTTAATGACCAGGGAAGAAACGATCAAGAGCACAACACAAAAGCGCATCAGCAGTTGCCACTTGCCTTTCAAATTAGACAGAGCCAGGCAAGTCGCCAGACCAGCAAAGCCGGCCGTTGTTACTTGTGCAGCCAAATTAAGCGCCGCTTCCTTTGCCATGTTTAGATCATCGCAGCCGGAACTCATCGACATCACGACGCCCAGCGACTGCATGTTTCCTGCGATCGTAATGGCCAAAATCGCAACACCGATAGCAAAAAACAAGCCCCAGAAGATGGTTCCACCCACAAAATCTTTGCGCGGCACATCGCCCTTAAGCACCAGATGCCATCCTCGTGCCGCCAGGGCAACGATGCCCAGTTCTACAAAGACGGTCATTTTGACAGGGAAACGCAAGAGATTTATCGATGGAATCGCTTCATAAATAGGCTTCCAAATTGGGATAAATTCGCCCAGCGAAACAATAGTAAAGAGAATGATCATCCACAACCAGAAAGCTTTTTGCTTCCAGGATGAGTCGCCAGTGCCTATGAAAGCCAGCACCACCACCGGTGCGCCGAGAAATAGACTGGTAACGTACGCCATTGAATTCGGGTATGTTGGATACAGCGAATAATGCGCCATATTCAGCTCGCCGAGCGGCTGCATGAGGAGTATTTCCAGATACTCGAACCAGCCGGCGCTCCAGTTCAAGGCATCCGACGGATCGAATTTCGGCAGGTGCGGAGAATTTTTGACTGCTTCGATCATCGGCAAAATATTGGCGGCATTGAACGCCAGAGACAGCATCAGAGCCGCCACCAGCTCGAGCATGAAACGCTCTGCAGCTTTCCTTTTACTTCGATCGGGAGCCAACTCCGAAATCTTCAACAACGCATAGGCGGCATACAGAATGCCTTCACCAAGAAACATCTCCGGGCGACCGGCGCCGAACTGTTGAGCTAGAATGAATGCCAGCGCGCCCGTAAGTGGCAAACTCACTTTGGGACTGAGTGCCAATCGATCGATGAGAGTCAATGCAAAAGGCGTCCAGCACACTGAAAAAAGCAATGACAGATTGATGCTGGAGCCAAGCATGTAGCCTGAGAGCATGAACATAAAACCAAACAAAGCAGCCGGGCTGGTTATGTCCGCCAAAAGCGCGCCGATGTTTCCGCCGGCGATGTTTCCGCCGTTGAAGTTTCCGCTGTTGATATTTCCCGAGCTATTGCCAGCTGAGGTTTCTCCCCCGGCACTCTCGACTCGATCATCGAATTTGGAAAACCAGACATAGCCTCCAATTCCGGCAACGAGAAGATGAAAGAAAATCAGAAATGCCTGCCCTTGCGCACCATCTAAAAAACACGCTAGATATCCAGGCAGATAGGCCAGAGGCCAGGCCACTGCAACTTGCGGCGCACCACACAGTAAATAAGGATTCCACAGAGGTTTTGTCAGCGTAAAGCCATGTTCTGCCTGAAAAACTTGCGCGATGAAATTAGCTGCCGGCGCAAAATTGTAAGTAAAGTCCGCGACATAGAGGCTTTGACCGCACAATAAGAAAGGCGAGACTATGTATACGAGAACCGCTGAATAGACCAGCGAAACCGCCCAAAAGGCTGCGCGACCGGGTCTTCCGGCGCGGGCGACTTTGCCGCCCTTAGCCTCGGCTGCCTCTATTTGCGACATCTGATCGGAATGGCTGGCAATGCTTTATTGGAACATGAACATGACTTGCGGCACTAGCGACGCAAGGAAGGTAAATATCATGATGACGATGATAAACGTCATTACTTGCTTTTTGCGCTTCATGAAAAACGAAAACATATCGACCTCGCTCGCTCTCAATCTTTTGATTGACTCTGGTTTGACTCGGCGACTTTCAAAACCGTTTCTTCATCGCCGTCATAGATTTCCATTGACTCGTCGTCTACTTCATCGCCGTCTTCATCATCTTCTGATGCAGCTGACTCGTCCTCGATACCGCCTATTGTCTCATCTTCTTCGCCACTCTCGAGCGCTGTACCGGCAGCTCCGTTGCTTATTTTCTTATCTACTTGACCGGCTGACAAGGCGGCAAAAATAGAAGCTGCCACATTTTTGGGCAAGCCCGGCACTGCCTGCAACTCTTCCAGGGACGCCTCTTTCACCTTCTCGAAAGTGCCAAAATGCTGAATCAGGAGCTTTCTTCTCGATGGTCCCACACCCGACAGAAGGTCCAGTCCGGACATTAGACTGCGCTTCGCTCTGAGCTTGCGGTGGAAAGTAATGGCAAATCTGTGCGCCTCGTCCCTGGTGCGCTGGAGCACGTGAAGCGCCTCGCTGCGCCTGGAAATCAATAGCGGCGACGGATTGCCGGGTTTATAAACTTCTTCTTGCTTCTTAGCAAGCCCGATGATGTCTATCTCTTTTATATTCAACTCGCTTAAAGCCTCAACCGCCGCATTCAGCTGCCCTTTGCCGCCGTCAATAATAATCAGGTCCGGGAAAGGTTTCTCCTCTTTTTGCAAACGCGAATATCGCCTGCCCACCACTTCTTTCATGGACGCAAAATCGTTGGCTACGCCTTCCACAGCGCGAATTTTAAAACGGCGATAATCGGACTTTTTCGGTTGACCGTCTTCGAAAACCACCATGCTGGCAACATTGTCCGTGCCCTGAATGTTCGAAATATCAAAGCACTCAATGCGCCTGGGCAGCTTGGCTGTGCCCAATTCTTCCTGCATGTGAGAAAGAAGGCGAACGACTTTGGCATCCGCTTCTTGCTTTTCGGTCAGTTCTTTCTCTAGAGCCAGTTCTGCATTCTTCCTGGCCATGTCGATCATTTTGACCTTGCCGCCACGCTGCGGAATACCAACGCGAACTGCATATTTAGACTTGCTTTGCAGCACATCGGCAAGAGCCGCCTCATCATCGACTTGATGCTGAAGCAAGACCTCCTGCGGAACACCGATATCTTCAACCGACGTGTAATATAAATCGACGAACGATTGATATGCCTCATCCCATGATGTGCGATCCATGAGAGGCAGGCAAACTGTTTCCGACGAAATCAACTTTCCTTCTCTGACGCGCATCAGGCAAATAGCGATAAGCTTGCTGGCATGCGCCTCGGCAATGATGTCCTGATTGACTTTTTTGTCCTTGAAAAAAACTTGCTGTTTTTCAATTACGGTTTCAAGTGCTTTCAAACGATCGCGAATCTTGGCCGCTTTTTCGTATGCCAACTCCTCGGACGCAGCTTCCATCTCACGCTTCAGCTGCGACACCACCTCAGTCTGCCGCCCGGCCAGAAACATCTCAACTTGTGAGACCATTTGCAAATATTCGGGTTCTGCCACCAAATTTTGACATGGTCCCAGGCACAAACCGATGTAGTAATTCATGCACGGTCTGTCTTTAAACAATGGAGATTTGCGCTGGCGCATCGGAAACACCTTGCGCAAAACCCTGATTGTTTCCCACATCATGCCGGTTTCAACATAAGGTCCGAAAACGCGCGACTTCGGATTTTCCTTCTTATATTTCTGCGGATCGCGCACCATGATCAAACGCGGAAATGCCACATCATATGTAATCGCCAACCATGGATAACGTTTATCATCCTTCAAAGTGACGTTGTATCGCGGCATGTGCTGCCGAACCAGATTAGCCTCCAGAAGCAAAGCCTCTTTCTCGGAATTGGTGACGATGATATTGACGTCGGCAACTTTCGGCATCAAGACAGCCAGCTTGGGCCTCTCGCGAATAGCTGTTTCCATCCAGTAGGATTTGACGCGGCTCTTTAAATTGAGCGCCTTGCCTATGTAGATGATCGTCCCCTCGTCGTCTCTGAAGAGATAGACACCGGGAGAGTCTGGAAGAGTCGAAAGAGCGTTTTGAACCTTTTCGTTCTGAAAGTTACGCATATCTCAATCCTGGAATGCGCCTTCTAAATCGCGCCTTTCCCCTTGAGCATAGCGCCTTTGGGAAGCATCCATCAAATCATTGGCGTCGCCATGCTTCTTTGTAAACCCGCCTTTTTCGCCGGACGAGCCCTTTGCGGAATCAGCGCCGCTTGAGCTGGAACGTTTTTTCGCTGATTCAAAACCAGGAATGGCCAGTGCCAGAGCATCAGTCAATGTTTCGACGCCGACAACCTCCATGGGATCGAGGTTTCCATCAAGCGGCAAATTGCTCTTAGGCACAACTGCGCGTTTGAATCCCAATTTTTGCGCTTCTTTCAAGCGCTGAAGGACTCCTTTGACCGGACGCACTTCGCCTGTCAGTCCAATTTCACCAAGGAAAAGCAAACCCGGGTCAATCGAGCGATCGAGAAGCGACGTGGCGATAGCCACCGCAATTCCCAGGTCGCCGGAGGGGTCGGTAAATTCCATGCCGCCGACAACATTTACGTATACATCGCAGTGCGAAAGAAACAAACCGGCTTTCTTTTCGAGCACGGCGATGATTTGCAAAAGGCGGTTGTAGTCAAAACCGTTGGCTACACGGCGGGCATTTGAGAAGGCTGTGTTGGAAACCAGAGACTGAACCTCTAGCAAAAGCGAGCGCCGCCCTTCGCCGCCTGCAATTACTGCGGTTCCTGGCGGTGACTGCTTCTTTCCGAGATGATTCAAGCGGTCGCCCAGGAAAAGGGCACTGGGATTGTCGACTTCGCGCAGACCCTGGTCGGTCATGGAAAAAACGGCAATCTCGTGCGTGGCACCAAAACGGTTTTTCACCCCTCGCAAGATTCTCAGCTCGCGCGCCCGGTCACCCTCGAAGTGAAGAACCACATCCACCATATGCTCCAGAACACGCGGACCGGCAATGGCGCCTTCCTTGGTGACATGCCCCACCAAAATAGTGGCGATGCCATGCTCTTTGGCAGTGGCAATCAGAGCCTGCGCCGACTCGCGCACCTGACTCACAGACCCGGGTGCGCTCTCCACATCAGGATGAAAGACTGACTGAATGCTGTCCACTATCGTCACGCGAGTACCGCCCGCCATCATGGTCTGGGCAATTGAGACGACATTTTGTCCGGCATCGACCAGAATATTGGCAGATGAAACTCCCAGCCGCTCAGCTCTCAAACTGACCTGATGGGCGGACT
>JBGAVL010000320.1:0-7044 GCA_044228145.1 Obscuribacteraceae bacterium (SeqCode) | reverse complement strand
CCACTGGAGGCTGTTTTAGGCGATCTTTTGATTGCGAGTAGCCCAGGGTATGGGGGGGTCGGGGGGGAAAGGGGGATTGCTGAATGGTGAAAAAATTTGACGACGCAACGTTATCCACAACTCGTGCATTGCCACTTATTGAGGTGCTCGACCATCTTGGGACAAACGGCTTCTTCTGGCGGCGCGACCATGACTTTCAGCCCATCAAAAATTCGCGCACGGAAAGGCTCTACGTGACGAAAGAAGGGGAGGCTTGGGAGTTGTTGGTAACCGGGGCGAAGTGGTTCGACACCAGGGCGGGAAAGGGTGGCGGCGGCGGCATCGACCTGGTGATGCACCTCACAGGGCTTAGTTTTGTGGGTGCAGTCAGATTGCTGTCTGAATCACATACCACTTCATAACTGAGGGAGTGCAATCTTATCGTTTTTAGACGAAAATGCTGCTATGTTCATTGTCCGCCACTACCTTACCGAAGACAAGCAGGACCCTTACCAGGAGTGGCTGAAAAAACTGCGTGACCCTATTGCAAAGGTGCAGGTGGTTAAGCGTGTAAACCGGATTGAGGGTGGTAATTTTGGCGATCACAAGCCTTGTCGTGATGGTGTTTGGGAGTTGAGAATCGACCAGGGCGCTGGCTATCGCGTTTATTACGCGCTAGCCAGTGATGTGGTGCTACTGTTGTTTGGTGGTGATAAGGGATCACAGGACGCTGATATTGAGCGTGCTGTTGCGTATTGGAAAGACTGGCAGCGGAGGACTGATGATGAGGGATAGAAGCCATGATGAAGCGATGGCAGAGCTTTTCCGGGAAGACCCGCAGTTTGCAGCCGAGTACCTTAACGATCTTCTACAAGATGGTGAGCAAGCTGACTTGCTGGTAGCGTTGCGCCAGATTGCCGATGCCCGTGGAGGTGTTCGTATCGTGGCAAAGGAAGCGGAGCTTAATGCGAATCAGCTTTATCGCACGTTGTCGCCGCAAGGGAATCCAGAACTGCGCAGCCTCTCTGCTGTGCTTAAGGCGCTTGGGCTACGTTTGGCCGTCCAACCGGCTTAAGGTGCTAGTACTCTTGGTCCAATAGGGCTGCGGCAGGTTTGGCATGGGTTTTTCACTGCCACATAGGGAGCTTAGAAAGTCCACATTTCTCGGGGGCAACCTTGGGGATAACCTCGTGCAAACCAGCTACAACCCGCACCAGATCTAGAGGTGCATACGATGCCTATAAAATAGGCAGAAGTCTTGCATAAAATGAGAGTGCCGCACAGTCCAGCATAGCTCGGTGCAGCACCAGAGCTACATTTCGTTTCTCTGGTATGGTCGCATCTGACGATCAATTGATAGGGGTAAATGATGGCAGATCTAGATGCGGCTCACATAGCAAAAGCAAAAGCACTAACTTTCTCACCGGCTTCGGGGGATTGGCTGAATTTGGGTTACGCTAACGAAGCAACGTTTTACGATTGGAATAGCTTTCCCGGTAACGTCTTCTCGTGGACTGGAAAAGCAGGTTCAACCTATGACCTGTACGCCTATAGCTACTTTGATCCTGATTTCTTGTGGGTGTTTGACAATCTTGGAAATGTAATTGCCAAAGACACTATTAGTGCTGGAGATGTTTATGGGTACGACTACATTAATGGCTTTGTGACACCTTACTCAGGCATTTACTACGTGTTTGCTGCATGGGAGCAGGGAAGTGCCAGTGCAAACAAGTTGGTCTTGCTCAAAATTCTTGAGAAAGCGGCAGACACGACCGCGCCAATAGTCGCCACTTTCAACCCGGTTGACGAAGCCACCGGAGTAGCCATTGGCAGCAACATTGTCGTCACCTTCAGTGAGTCAATAGCCAGAGGAGTTGGCAGCATCGTGCTAAAGGCCGCAGGCTCAGTGGTAGCCACCTACGACGCGGCCACCAACAGCAGCAACCTGTCCATCTCCGGCTCCACGTTGACGATTAACCCGACAGCAGACCTGAGTAACAGCACGGCTTACACAGTTGAGTTTGCGGCGGGCAGTATTAAAGACCTAGCGAATAACAGTTATGCTGGAACGACCAGCTATAACTTTAAGACCATAGGTAGTGATTCAATAATAATGGGAACTCCAGGTAATGATTCATTTACGACGAGCTCCGGCAACGACATAATCGACGGCGGTGGCGGCATTGATACGGTGATTTTTTCCGGTACCCGTGCAAGCCACACCATCACCAAAACCGCTACCGGCTGGACGGTCAGCTCCACGTCTGATGGTACTGATACCCTCCAAAACGTAGATCGCCTCCAGTTCTCCAACGAAACCCTTGCCCTGGACATCAACGGTGCTGCCGGTCAAGCCTACCGAATCTACCAAGCTGCATTTAACCGCACTCCAGACAATGGCGGTCTCAAATACTGGATTGGCCGGATGGACGGTGGCACAACCCAAGACCGTGTTGCTGCCGAGTTCATTGGCAGCCAGGAGTTCAAGGATCTTTATGGCACCAATCCAAGCAACGCCGATTACCTCACCAAGCTCTATAGCAATGTCTTGCACCGCACACCCGACGCGGGTGGCTACAACTGGTGGCTTGGCGAACTTGACGCTGGAAGGTATGACAAGACCTCGGCTTTGGCGAGCTTTGCAGAGTCCCCTGAAAACCAGGCCGGAGTGATTGGAGTTATCCAGAACGGAATTGATCTGTTCAATTGAGTCTTTGGGGAGGAGAAGTTTTGGCGACGTTGAGGGATGGCTACCAGCTTGAGCTTCCATGCCGTTCTACGCGCTTGTGTGGAGGCTTATAGGGCGCGTGTATAGCCAAGAGTAGCCAAGCGTAGCTACCGGCCTCTATCGTCGATCCTGGGCGTTTTTGTGGCATTTGGGCGAATGTCGCTTCGCGCCACCGGGCTTTCATCGCTGCGCGACCGAGCCTGCGTCTCGGCCCTTCGGGTTTCAATCCCTTTCGCAGGGATTCGCCCTCGCCTTCGGCTCACCCAAACCCAAAAAAAAGCCACCGCCGCAAGATGCGAGCGAGTGGCTTTTGAGATAGAAAACTGCAACTTGTGCAGTGGAACTTGGCCGAAGCCTTGTTTTTCGTCTGGATTAACCAGAACTCCTTGCCACGAAGGGCAAACTCACAGAGGTTAAACCTCATTTTTGCAAGCTTTCGCCTGCCTTTCGTCCAAAAAATGGACAGCCGCGATCATGGAGCGGTTAAACCACCCCTAAGAGACAACAAAACCCGCCAAGGTTTTGTACGGCAGCAGCCAGCCGCCTTGTCAAATTGCACCTTCCCAGGTACACATTCGTGAATGTGTGCACACACTTTCACACGCCCCCCACTTTCAAAAGCAACTCCACCGTATTACCGAGCCACCACAGCCCTGCGCCAGATACGCGCCAGCAGTTTGCCTTCAGTGCTTTCGCACCTCGCATTTTTTTCAATGCGTCTACTCATCGAGTCTCCCAGTCTTTCCACTTTTCTGCTTTCGCAAAAATGAACCGCCAAGTTCGTGGTTAAGACTTTCCCAAGTTATCCAATTTCTCCGATTACGCGATTGCTCGTTCCATTTCTGCAGTTGACATACGTCTACCCGCTTGCGCGGTTTCACGGCCCGATGTTCCATAGCGGCTCGTTTAAACTGACAAAAACTTCAACACGACTCTTTGACCTTGCGGCCTACAACCTCGTTTCTCCCCCACGTGCGCCCCCCTGGGCGCAGTTACAGGCTTAAGCTATCCATCGATCTTGGATTTCTCCAAGTACCAGCAGTGGCCCGATTTCTCGGCCACGCCCCAGACCATTTCTGATCATTAGAAGCCAACCCGGTGGTCGTCGTCATACGCTTAATCCATCTCTGGTTTCGTCATATGCCGCCGGTGGATTTTCACCTAGCATCAATTTTCATTGATGCACCATAAAAATTGGCAGGGTTTATGCGCATCGCTGCGCCTCCCGTTTCCTTGTCGCCCAACCTCTAAATCTTTCAAAAAATTCAACTAAAAAACGATTGGGTCGAGAGGGGCGGTGAAGCCCCAGCGCCCATCGCAGTCCGCACCAGCCACTTTTCAGGGCATGCGGCTTCGGCGTGTTGTTCACTAGCATTGGCGTGCTTCGTGAACGCGGCCATCCGGCCGTGTGTGCCAGCAAATGATAGGCTGCAAAAAGGAAAAGGCAAGCCCAGAGCCAGGTACTTACAAGAGGAACATCCTTTTTTAGATGCAGTTGCAAATCTGACGATTTGCTCTTATATTTGGTTGCATGTTGAATCCTAGAAAAATCTCAAAAATTTGGGTTTTTACCCTAAAATCCTCGTTCATGCAGCGCATCGCCGATTACGTGCGAACGGGGCATCAAGCCTATATTTCTGGTGTCACTGACACAAGAAAAATCTTCGATACATGGGAAAAACTCGTGCATAACAACCCGGTATTCGATGATAAATTGAAAGCGTTTCGCGCCCGTGAGAGAGGTGAAGCAACAGGCAGGCTTCTGCTTTATATGAACCCAAGAAGTCCTGAGAAAATCTTCTGGTTTTTGCTCGTTCATGGAAAGAAAGAGCAGTTGCCAAAAGGCGAAAATTGGAAGCACGCAGAAGACCATCACAATCGAATTCATCTCACAGGTTATGAGCTTGTTCGAGTCACAAAAGAAGGGCTAAAAAAGCCGGTTTGGACCTGGCGTTACACAAGAGAACGATACGAAGATTTGAGGGATAGTATGGTTCTTTCCATCAGGTCAAATCGAGATCAAGATTTCAAAAATTTGATCCAAAAAATTTTTGGAACAATGGGGTTTTCTGGCTCACGCGAGCAAGCAAAAAATCTTGCAACTCTCGCAAAAGAAGAGTGGAAAAGAAGGAGGCAAAATGACGAAATGCCAGATATTCCGAGAGGCATTGGATGGATCAGAAGGAAAGAAGACAAAGGTGTTTTTCTTACACGTTCTGACGCTTTAAATGTTGTAAAAAAAGTTGAAAAAGATAAAGATTCTGAACAGAATGAACCTAATCTTTTAGAAGATAAAAACGATAAAGTTTACGAAGGAATATCTGAGGAAAATTTCAAAAAATTCACCGCTGAAATAGGCGGTAGAGATGCTTCAAAAATTGTAGAAGATTTGTTTAAAAGTATTAACGATGCAAAAAGGACTTGATCGAATATGGCTATCTTGAAGAAGAAAGAAGAAACGGTAAAAATTAGCTTTCAGTGCGACACTGAAACAGCAAAAAAACTCAAGGAAATTGAGGAAAAATCAGCGAAAAAAGGCTTTGATTTTGATCTTGATTCTCAGCTTAAGAAGGCGCTCGTTCGGGTGCTGAAGGCCGCAGAAAAGGAATTGAAAGAATAATTATTAACTATTTAATAATATTTGAGTTATTAAATAAGTAATGTGTATTGTATGTAAATTCAATATGTTTGTCAATATTTCCATTTGAAATCAATGACTTACATAGAGAGTCGATGACAAAAAAATTGTGCGTTTGCGCAATTTTGAGTGCTGAAGGATTTACACTACACAAACAAAAAAACCCGCAGGCCTGTAATGGCCTGCGGGTTGTCTCGTGTCGAACCTATGGGCGTAGGTTTTGACATGTTCTGCCTAATGTGACTAGGAAGATATGGAAAGTTTAGCTGAAAAAATCGAAGCTGCAAAGCTGAAAAACGACGTTCATCGTCTGCGCGCGCTTCACCATGCCCTTACAAAGAGCCGCGCCGCAAGTCATTATGCCTGTATGTCGGTGGAAGATGCAGAGTTGGCTGCTGCGGCTGTTCATGCTGCGCTCGTTAAAATTGACCCTAGACTCGACCCGAAGTACGAGCAAAAGTGCAGTAAGCCAAAGCCGCCGCCAAAGCCGCCGGATGCTGCAAACTGTGGGGGACATGAAGGTCTATTTGCTGATGCCGGAAGGTGGCCACGGAAGCCGTACTGCACGAACGAGCTTAAGCACGGCCTGCTGATTCGACCGCTTCAGCGGGCAGTTCTCTACAGGTACATACAGCCGAACCCACCGCACCTGCGCGCGCACCTTCTTTTTGACATTGATCGCCACGATGCCTCAAGCGCGTGGGAGAAAGCCGGTCTATTGCCACCGACTTGGACCACAATGAACCCAAAAAATGGGCACGCACACCTTGTTTACGATTTAACCGTACCAGTTTTGATAGACGGGCTTGGAGCGCGAGACGCGCCGATGCGTTACTTGGCAGCAATTGAAGCGGTAATGACGCAACGGCTTGATGCTGATCCAGGATTTGTGGGCCTAATCACGAAAAATCCCGCGAGCGCAGCCTGGTTTGTAACAAGCGATCCGCGCAGTTACACACTCAGCGAACTGGCCGCAGTGCTGCCTAATATTGAAAAGTA
Organism: Obscuribacteraceae bacterium (SeqCode); assembly: GCA_044228145.1. Lineage (GTDB taxonomy): Bacteria > Cyanobacteriota > Vampirovibrionia > Obscuribacterales > Obscuribacteraceae > QKMZ01. The sequence continues at coordinate 700 of JBGAVL010000320.1, read as the reverse complement.
CCGTCCTTCAAAAAAGCCGGAGGAGCGTATTGGGGCAGGGAAAAATGTGATGTTATTCGATGCGCTGCGCAAAGACTGTTACAGCGCAATTCGCAAGTACTGGGGCGGCGGGTTGAGCGGATGGAACGCGTGGCTGTCTCGCTGCAACTCGACAGCTCTTTGCATGAACTCCGATCTGTTCGGTGTAAAACAGCTGCAAGGCAACGAAGTGTGGCATGTTGCGAAGAGCGTATCTAAGTGGGTCTGGCGGAACTTCAGCCCCGAAGACTTCAGCGAGTGGCAGGCAGCCCAAGGGCGCAAAGGTGGCTTGAAAGGAGGCGTTGCACGCTCTCAAAGTTACGAGCAGCAGAGAGCACAGGCTCGCATCATGAAAGCAGCCGGAATGACAATCTCACAGATTGCATTGGAGCTAAAAGTGAGCCGCCCATCTGTTTACGCATGGATTTCTAGTGTGTAAAAGTGAGCCATATCAGATAACACCCGATGCCCGCCCGTAGGGGGCTGTTTCGAGGAGCCCTAAGCGATCTTGATTGCGAGTAGCCCAAGGGATGGGGGGGTCTGGGGGGGAAGGGAAAATTTTTAAATGGTTAGAAAATTTGACGCGGAAAAGTTATCCACAACTCGTGCATTGCCACTTATAGAGGTGCTCGACCATCTTGGGACAAACGGCTTCTTCTGGCGGCGCGACCATGACTTTCAG
>JBGAVL010000031.1:0-30420 GCA_044228145.1 Obscuribacteraceae bacterium (SeqCode) | reverse complement strand
TCTTGAATATTTGAGAATCGTTGCACCAATTCGTGATAGTGAAGCCGAAGGACTTTCGAAACTGAAACACGTTCGATTTCTATGTTTGGGAAATGTTCAGAACAGCAGCCTAATTCACAAAGTGGCATCTATTCCCAGTCTTGTTGGTGTAAGTTTTTGGAATACTACTGTAAGCAACACAGACATAGATGTTCTGAAGGCAAGCAATATCAAATACCTGGAACTGAGTGACGAACTTGAGCCTGGTGTATTCAAAAGACTCGGTGAATTAAAGAAGTTGGAATCGTTGGTAGTCGGTTGCAAGACTATATCTAATGAAGAGCTTCTTGCATTAAGAAGTTTACCTAACCTCAAGTATCTTAAGTACCATGCAACTGAAAACAGTACTCCATATGGTGCCAATCTGCTTTCCAAAGCAAGGCCGGATTTAGTCATGGAGGTAACTGTCGGAAGCCATAGTGGGAGCTTTGATCTGTATACCTATTACGACCAGCTGCGGTCATCTGTCTTGGGTGAGCTGGCAAGCGGAAAAAAGGTGCAACAGGAAAGGCTTGCTGAGCTATTCTGCCTTGCTGAGTACAATAAAGGGCGACAATATTTACCATGCTTTGAAGTGCGCGACGAAGTAGCTCTTGCGTACGCCAAAACAGGACACTTGGACACAGCCTTGCAGATTCAGCAGGCGTCTCATGAGATTCTCTTGCATCGCTTTGAAGACGAAACTTACAAAGGCTTTTTTCACATTCCAACCGTAGATTTATCCAACGGCGTCCATGGCTATATTCTGGGTAAACAGAAAAAATTTGCCATGGCTAAGGAAGCCTTTGAAAGTGCCACCGCCCAGCCGGGAATGTTCGTAGGATACCACAGCAAAGAGATTGCTCAAATTTACGACTGTTATGCAGAAATACTCACAGATGAAGGAAAGCTCGATTTAGCACGGATTCAGGAAAAAAAGGCGAAGTTTATTCGAGATAATCCGCCGATGATGAACAGCACGCACACAACCGATACAAGATACTGGCCGAGTACAGATAATCCTAAGCCATTTTGATCTGAACCCCTCTGTGACTTGTGTCGCGCACCCCAGACTTGCCGGCAAACGAAGCTAGCAGCTCATCATGAATCTCCTGCACGTCAAAAAGCTCAAGAAAAATTGGAGCGATCATTGCGCCAGTTTTTTGAAGACTACGCTGTATTTCCCTTTGAATTTGGCCAAAGACTCTTTCACCGCTCGGCTTGATTTCGCGTCCCGAACTGGTCTGATCAGTAGACTTTCGCCATCCGTACTGACTTCAAGTGGCGTGTCTGGCTCTATCTTGAGCAGTTCCATGACAGCTTTGTCTATGACCAGCGCATGGCTATTTCCGTGTTTTATGAGGTTTTTTATCATAGCCATCTCCAAAGGTCGGTATACACATTGTATATCCAGCGGCAAAAGGTGCAAGACGGTAGATCAGGCGCTCAACGAGAGGCGATAACCACAATTTCAATGCGAAGATTATGTCGAACTCTATTGTGCTGCCGGTATATCGAAATCTTTCATTAGTTCAATTTGAAACTGATCGCCAGGCAAAAGTTCAAGTTTTGGCTTCTTTTTTGTTAGCAGGAGAACTTGTCCAGCATGGTCAAGACCGTATCGAATGTTCGAGTTTTTAGCTTTCTCTTTTTCGGTCTTCAGCTTGAGTTTGACCTTTTCCTGTGCTCTTGTCGTTTCAGGGCTTTGTGATGATATACCGATTCCTAAGCCTACTGCAGGCGACTCGAACGTTTTAATTGCTAGTGGCAGAAAGCCTCGGGCTCGACGTATATAAACTTTGCCAGCTCGAACAGAAAGAACTGCTTCAATCGGGATTTGGCAATGCTTAATTTCAATACTTTCGAATTTTAGTTCCAACGCTTTTATGCCCGTAAGACTTGGATCGACTGTTCGAATGAAAACTCTCCCTGAGATTATGGAATCTGTAGGAACTATGGTCAAGCCATTCCAAACAACGTCTTCTGCTAACGTGACTATTATGGGATCACCATCTCGGCAATTTGCGCTGTCTAGACGACTATCCATAGTTACTGCGAGCCTGGTGCCAACAGAGAGTTTGCGTGTGTCAGCCGCAAAAGATACCAAAGCTGTGGATGCAAATGTAGAAACTGCGATGAGTGCTAATGGAAATAGGCGAGCAATCATGTGATCCGAAACCTTTGAATTTTCATCTTTCACTTCTACATTATCCGCTTTGACCATTTTGCACTATTCAGTGGATTTGCCGTGATACCAGGAACAGTGACTGTCAACTTGTTTCTCCGATAGCGCACCTTTGACTGAGTGCTGTGAGTCGTTTGCAAAAATGGGCGATTTTTAGCATCCGACCCCTTGGTGTTTTGTGCCCTCATTTTTTTGATTTGGGTTGATTGCAGGCGATTACTAAGGGGCCAAATTGGTGACAAAGGCATGCCACCCCAATAAGCAAACGCTTATGATCTCAAAAACCTTACGTGACATGCCGTTAAAATATCCCGCCCTGTAGGACTCGAACCTACGACCTCTTGGTTCGAAGCCAAGCACTCTATCCAGCTGAGCTAAGGGCGGATATGCGGGGAATTTTCCTCGAACCCTTTAATGCTAGCTGTCCGGACCCTGAGAGTCAAGCAAATTCGGCTTTCGCCCACTCCAGCGGGGGTTGTGGCTCACCAATTGTTGGCACCCCATTTAATCTGGTTTGCGGACAGCTAGCTAATGTGCTGTTTTGTCCTTGCGTCGTCAAAATAATGGTGGCGCAAATGGTGGCACCTGGTTTGGAAATTTGCAAAGACATTTGGGATATTACAAGGAAGTTTGGGAATTCTTTTGCGATTCAAGCAGAAGCCTCGCTCTCCGTCGAGCGCGGAATTCTGCGACTGGAGGTCGCGAGGCAATTGCTCTTAGGCGGTGAGTTCACCCGCTTACTTTTAAATACGTAAAAGAGAAGAAGAAAGTTCAAAAAATGTTGTGTGTGTCGAGATTAGACTCGGCTAATCTTTTGGTGTCGCATCCGTTTGGCAACCTACCTTTTACGTGGAAGTTAAACCGTTAACGGTTTAACTTCGAAAAACCCGCCTGCTGAAAATCTCGGTCAGGAAGTTGGGGCGGACGATGCCAGCGAATTGCTGCGCATGTAAAGCAGAATTTCCAGCATGATGACGTCGAGGCGGGTCACGGTGGAGCGCAATTCGTGCAACATCGCCGTGCGGTCTTCAATTAGTCCGGCCGTGATTCGATAATCTTTTTGCGAATTGTTTGTAATGCGCGCTCTGCGTTCACTAAGTCCGGCTTCTCTGCTGTGATGCGTCCCCTGGTGCGAGACGCAATAACCACTCTTTGTCCAATCTGCGACGAGTTTTTCTCTTCGCGTCTGACTGGTTGGACTTTGAGAAGAAGGTGAATTGAGAAACTTCCAAACACAAGCTGGATACGCAGAGGACGGACCTTTTTCAGGTTCGAAGAGACGGGCAAGAAGATTGGGGATACCCTTTTGGATGCGTTTTTCGCCACGCTGTTCGCGCAGTGAGAGATAGGCTAAACCTGCTTGTGCCAGGCCTTCTACGGCATCTATCGTGTCATAGGAAATGTGATTGACGTCGGCTATTGCCAGTCCACCACCGATCATGCCGCTAATACCGCCGGCTATGAGGTCGCCGTATGTGTTGAGTTTTAGGGCTTTATCGCGTCGCGCGGCAATCATGGCATAGATTGCATCAGCCCTTGCGACTTCCTCTTCGACGAAATGGACAAATGTTCTAACATCCTGCGACACAATCATCACTGATTCCATCAGGTTTTGCCGCGCTTCGATATAGTCGGCTCCGACTTGCTTGCCGGCGATTTTTTGGCGGCGCAGGGAGTCGAATTGTACGAGCGTACTCCACAATTCCAGCCGCTTGGCTGTGTCTTGAGCTTCAAATGATAGGGTGTCAAGAGTAAGCGCCGGAGAAGCTTCGGAAGGCGCAATTTGGGTTGGATCTTCCGGTGCCACTGTCTGCGCACCAGCGGGAAGCAATGAAAATGACTGGCTAACCATAATGGTAAGCACGATCGCACACGCCGGTTTTTCAAATCGCTTAAGCACGCGGAAAGGTTGCCGAAAGTCCTCTCAACGGCTTGATGCTATGAACCTTTTGAGCACCTGTCAACTTTTATTTCTATCATCCCGCCGCCCACTGTGCCTTTTGAGAGATAGGCGGGTTGCTAAGCTTTCGGTTAAAATCAAGCGCATGTGCGGTCGCTATACTCTATATCACTCATCCAATGAAATCGTGGATCGTTTCAGGACCATGCAGGTCGAATTCGATCTCGAACAGCGCTTCAATATCGCACCCACTCAATTGGTGGCAGTGGTTGCCGAAAAAGCAGAACGTGGAGAAATTCAGCGACACCTGGAGCCCGTCAAATGGGGACTGGTGCCGTTTTGGGTAAAGGACATCAGCACATTCAAGCCGTTTTTCAATACACGCGTTGAAACAATTACCGAAAAACCTTCATTTAAGGCTGCTTTTACGCGCCGCAGATGTTTGATTCCCTGTGATGGTTTTTACGAATGGAAAAAAACAGAAAACGGCAAGATACCGATGTTCATTACTCTAAAGGACGGTGAAACCTTTGGAATGGCAGGTATCTACGAAACATGGTCATCTAAAGACGGCGGTGAATTGACAACATGCTCAATTATCACTGTGCCTGCCAACAATTTCATGGCTGATATACACGACCGAATGCCTGCCATTGTCAGACGCGAAGACGAGGATTTCTGGCTGAATCCGCTGGAAGTAAATAACGAACGATTGCTTAGTGTGTTGAAACCGTACGATGATGCTGCGATGAAGGCGCACCCGGTCTCTTCGATGGTAAATTCGCCAAGAACCGAATCAGTGCGCCTGATTGAAGAAGTGACCATAGAACAGGCGCTGGAAAAACCGCCTTCAGCGGCAAAGTCCCGCGGTACGTCAAAGAAGAGCAGTCTGCCAGAAGAAACCGGGCAATTGAAATTGTTTTAGTAATTGCCGGACTGGACGATCCGGCGAATAACATTTATCATTGCCTGCCGTATTTGATAAGGAATCCCACAGGTGCGAATGACTTCCGGAGTGCTGCTCTTTTGCCGCAAGCGCAAAGACTTGCATGTTCTGCTCGTGTTCAATGGAAACAGCTGGAGCATCCCCAAGGGTGGAATTGAAAACCGCGAGTCTCGCCGCAGAACTGCAATCAGAGAATTGGAAGAAGAAACATCCATCAAGGCACCTGCGCGTCTGGATGAGATTGGTTATGTCGATCGAGAGCCGCATGAGAGGCTGTATTGCTTCGTCGGCTATAGCAGTGGTAAGCCAAAACCAGCTGATGATGCCGAGATTGCCGATTTCTACCCTATTAATCAGGCGATGAAAATGATTGCAAAATATCAGTTGCCCTTGCTGGAGATTCTCTACGGATTGGAGCAAACAATGCGCTACAACAATGCGCCATTGCGCTAGTCCAGCATCTTCAGCTGTTCTTTGATGCTTTCTTCTTTGTGAGTTAGCTCAGCCAGTTGGTCCGTGATGATTTTGACTTTTTCCGGTGGAGCCTTTGCAGTAAAGTCGGGATTGGCAACAATTTGCGATTGTTTGGCAAACTCTTTTTGAGTGGCGGCAAGTTGCTGGTTCAACTTCTCGCGTGTTTTATCAACATCGATGGCATCACCCAGGGGCACCGCTATTTTGATTGTGCCGCACTTGTCCCAGGCCGAACGCGGTGGCAATGTTTTGGTTGCAAAATCAACACACTTTGCTTTGGCCAGGCGGGTTATGTAATCGCTGTTCGCTTCAAGAAGTTTTTTCTCGTCAGCATTTTCAGCTTGGACGATTACACCTACTTCCAATGATGCAGGCACATTAAATGTTTGCCTGATGTTTCTTATCGAACGGATCACTTTCATGATCAATCCCATATCAGCATCCGACTGTTCGTTGAAAAAACGCTCGTCATCGCGCGGATATGGTGCAAACATAATTGAATCGAAATCGTCGAACAATTCGGACTTTGGTGTTCGGCTCCACAGTTCATCGGTGATGAACGGTGCAGTCGGATGCATCGCGCGCATCAAGCCTTCGAATATATTGTGCAAGACACGTTGTGTCTGCTCTTTCAATTCAGGCTTGGCAAGCTGGATTTTGGCAATTTCGATATACCAATCACAGTAATGATCCCAGGTGAAATCATAGATTTCGCTTGTGGCAATGTGGAAGTCGTATTCATTGTAGGCGTGACTGACATTTTTCAGCATCGAGTTGAAGCGGTGCAATATCCACTTGTCGGCGAGCGTCAATTCTGCCGGATCGATTGCTTTTGGCGTGTAGCCATCCAATTGTGAAAGCACGAATTTACCGGCATTCCACAACTTATTGGCGAAGCGCTTGTATTCATCAAGTTTGTCTTCTTTGAAGCGAACATCTTGATCGCCTTTAATTCCGACTGAGGCAAACCAGAAGCGATTGGCGTCGGCGCCGTATTTGTCGATCATGTCCAGCGGATCGACGGCGTTCTGCTTCGATTTGGACATGCGTTTGCCATCCGGGGTTTGAATGACCGGGTGAATCAGTACTTCTTTAAATGGAATGCTTTTTACGAAATGCAGGCTCATGAAAATCATGCGAGCAACCCAGAGATTTATGATCTCGCGGGCGGTCGACAAAATTGTGGTTGGATAAAATACTTTGAATTCACGGGTTTCTTCTGGCCAGCCGAGGGTGGCGAATGGCCACAATGCTGAGGAAAACCACGTGTCAAGCACATCTTCATCCTGCGACAGTGTTTTCGATTCGCACTTGCTGCACTTTTCCGGCGCAGTTTCATAAGCGTCGACGTGTTTGTTTTCGCAAGTCCAAACTGGAATTCGATGACCCCACCACAACTGACGGCTGATGCACCAGTCGCGAATGTTTTTCATCCAATCCAAGTATGTTGCGGCATAGCGCTCAGGAACGAACTGAACGCGCTCTTCTTCGACTACTTTGATGGCAGGCAGTGCCAACTCTTTCATCGAAAGATACCATTGATCGGAAAGATACGGCTCGATGACCGTGTGGCACCGTTCGCAGTGCCCGACGCCATGTTCGTAGTCCTTAATCTCGACCATCAAGCCGAGTTCTTCCAATTCGGCGACCGCTTCTTTCCGGACGGCGAAGCGATCCTTTCCATGGAAGCGATCGGGTACGTACTGGTTGGCGCAGAGCTTGCCTTCGCTGTCAATTACAACAGGCGACGGAAGATTGTGCCGCTGTCCGACTTCCCAGTCGTTGGCATCGTGCGCCGGTGTGATTTTCAGGCAGCCGGTGCCGAATTCGCGTTCTACATAATTGTCGGCAATCACAGGGATTCTGCGATCGGTGAGCGGTAGTTTTACACTCTTGCCTACGAATTCTTTATAACGATCGTCGGCTGGATGCACGGCAACGGCGACGTCGCCAAGTAGTGTTTCCGGCCGGGTCGTGGCTACGGTCAGCCCTCCGGACCCGTCTGTTAGCGGATATTTAATTAGATATAAATGACCTTTTACCTCTTCGTGCTCGACTTCCAGGTCCGAGAGGCTGGTCAGGCAGCGAGGACACCAGTTGCAGATGCGGTTGCCCCGGTAGATGTGGCCTTCCTTGTATAAGGTGCAGAAGGCGCGATAGATGGCTTTAACGTAGCTTTCGTCCATCGTAAAGGCGATGCGGTCCCAGCTGAAGCTGACGCCGAGCCGCCTGTATTGCTGCATGATGGTGTCGCCGTACTCTTTGCGCCACTCCCAGACTTTCTCGACAAATTTTTGACGCCCCAGATCGCGGCGTTTAATCCCTTCCTGTTTGAGTTTGCGCTCGACAACAATCTGGGTGGAAATGCCGGCATGGTCTGTACCTGGCTGCCAGAGCACGTTATACCCTTGCATTCTTTTAAGGCGAATGAGCACATCTTGCAAAGTGCCGTTTAGGGCGTGACCCATGTGCAAATTGCCGGTTATGTTGGGCGGCGGCAGGGCGCAGGAGAAAACCGGGCGGTCCGGCATGATGTCAAGATCAAAGACTTCTCGGTCGAACCACTCTTTTGTCCACTTAGCCTCGATCTCTTTGGGATTGTAGGCGCCAGTATTCGGGGTTTCAGCCATGGCCGTTGCTTTCTGTGTGCTGGGGGTGGACATTTGCGCTCCATGATAAGCGGTGTGATCGTCCGAAAATAGTTCGGAAACCTCGATTATATCCAGCCTTTAAGTTGATCGTCCACCTGCAAAGAGGGATTCTGTGACGCAAAGACACAAACCCTAGGTATACACAGGAGGCACGGAAGCCGACTGATGTTAGAATTTTCGGTTGGCGTCAAGCGATCGATTTGTCTTGACTTCGCTTTGGGCAACTCAGATTTACAGGACCGGCACATGATCTCCAGTAATGATTTTCGACCAGGTGTAACTGTTGAATGGAATAACGGCGTATGGCAGGTTGTTGAAGCCATGCACGTCAAACCAGGAAAAGGTTCTGCGTTCGTTCGCACGAAGATGAGAAATCTCGAGACGCAAAACGTACTTGAAACAACTTTCAGAGCGGGTGAAAAACTACCGCAGGCGATTGTTGAAAAGTCAGAAATGAACTTCGTTTATAAAGCCGGCGAGAACTACGCCATGATGGACACCGTCAGCTACGAACAGATCGAGCTGTCTGAAAAAAACATCGGACCAGGCTGTGAATTCCTGAAAGAAGGATGCGAAGGCATCATCGTTATGAAGTACGACAACCGTATTATCGGTGTAGAACTTCCCAACACGGTCGAACTCGAAATCACCGAAACCGTGCCGGATGAGCGGGGCGATACCAGCTCAGGCGGTGGCAAACCGGCGACACTGGAAACCGGCGCCACCATTCAAGTGCCCTTTCATATTAAAGTCGGCGACAAAGTCAAAGTTGATACCAGAAACCGTAAATATTTGACTCGTGTCTAGAACTGAGTATTCATCGAAGCACTAGTTTGGACACTTGAAATGAAGATAGATCTCAATCAAATTCGTGAATTACTTTCCGTTGTCAGTCAAACCGACATTACGGAACTGACGCTGGAATTCGGCGATCAGAAAATAACCATCAAGAAGAACGCCGTTCAAATCGCTCAGACGGCAATCATGTCTGAGACGCCTGCAAGCACAGCTGCAACCCATTCGCCTCAAAAACAGATATCCTTCGAACCGAAGGAAGTCGCACCGGCGCCGCCGCCCAAAGCGGAAGAACCGGTCAGCGCCAACAATGGTTTTGTTGCAGTCACGTCGCCTATGGTCGGCACCTTTTATAGAGCCGGGTCACCGACAGCGGCACCCTTTGTCGATGTCGGCGATCGTATCTCGATCGGTCAAACAGTCTGCATCATCGAAGCGATGAAGTTGATGAATGACATGCCTGCCGAAGTATCAGGCAAAATTGTGAAAGTATGCGTAGACAACGGCACCACCGTAGAATACGGGCAAACACTATTTCTCGTTGATCCCAAAGGCTAAGCGAAGAAATTCAACGGCTAATGGGTAAACCAGCGTCCAGCTAAACGGATTGAAGCGAGCAAGAATTGATCGAAAAGGTTTTAATTGCAAATCGCGGCGAGATCGCACTGAGAGTCATCAGGGCGTGCAGAGAGATGAACGTCCGCACGGTTGCGGTCTATTCGCAAGCTGATGCAGAGTCTCTGCACGTCAAGCTTGCCGATGAGTCGTTCTGCATCGGGCCTCCGCCGTCCAGTCGCAGCTATTTGCATATTCCTGCTTTGATTTCGACAGCAGTCGTAACCGGTGCCGATGCCATTCACCCCGGATACGGTTTTCTTTCGGAAAACGCCAACTTCGCTCAGATTTGCGCTGACCATCGAATCAAGTTCATCGGACCGTCCATAACGGCAATCAATTCTATGGGTGACAAAGCATCTGCACGCGAGACTATGCGTGCTGCCAATGTGCCTGTGGTTCCAGGCAGCCAGGGCTTGATCACTAATGACGCCGAGGCTTTCAAGCTGGCCAGCGAAATCGGTTATCCGGTAATCATCAAAGCAACTGCCGGCGGTGGCGGACGCGGTATGCGCGTTGCCCAAGATCAAGCGCAACTCTCGGCGGCGATTTCTTCGGCTCGAAGTGAGGCATCCGCTGCCTTCGGAGACGGCGGAGTCTACATCGAAAAATATTTGAAACCGATTCGCCACATTGAAATTCAGGTGCTTGCTGACGGTCACGGCAACTGCGTCCACCTGGGCGAGCGTGACTGCTCTGTGCAAAGGCGTCACCAAAAACTCATCGAAGAAGCGCCAAGCCCTGTACTCAGTCCCGAAATCAGAAAAGAAATGGGTGATGCCGCCGTGCGCGCCGCCCTGCAAATCAACTACGAGGGTGCAGGCACCGTCGAGTTTATCTATGCCAACAACAAGTTTTATTTCATGGAGATGAACACCCGAATTCAGGTGGAGCACCCTGTCACTGAAGCAATCACCGGCATCGATTTGATCAAAGAACAAATTCGCGTTGCCAGCGGGCAAAAGCTGTCTTTCAAGCAAGACGACATCAGATTTTACGGTCATGCCATTGAATGCCGCATCAACGCCGAAGATCCGGACCGCAACTTCCTGCCGTCACCCGGTAAGGTAGACGCTTACATTGCTCCCGGCGGAATGGGCGTGCGCATCGACAGCCATTGCTACCCCGGTTATTCCATACCTCCGCACTATGATTCACTTCTAGGCAAGCTCATCGTCTGGGGGCAAAACCGCCAGGAAGCCATCAACCGCATGCAGCGGGCGCTGGATGAATACGCCATAACCGGCATCAAAACGACAATACCATTCCACCAGAAGGTCTTGGCAAATGTCCATTTCCAAAATGGCGACGTCTCAACCGACTTTATCGAAAAACACATGACCCCTGCTGATGTTAAGAACTAGTCGTGCGAGCCTGTAGGGTCCACGCCATGCGTCGCCCGGTCTAATGGGAATGCATAGTCTCCACAGAGTTGCTTCCGAACATCGAATAGCCCTCACAGAGCAACTTCGTATACAATAAAATATTCCAGCCCTACGTGGCTCCATAGCTCAATGGTGGAGCAAGCGACTCATAATCGCCAGGCTACAGGTTCGAATCCTGTTGGAGCCACTCTTTTAATCTTAACGAGAACACGGGTGGGGGAATGCAAACGCCTTCTAAACTTCTGGCGCTCGTTGTCTTTTTTGCGTTTATTCAGCTTCTGCATCCATCAAAATTAGCCTCGGCCTTCGAAATGCAACAGAAGCCCGAGCATAAAGATAATTACTACCTCGAAACGACACTTGGTCATCCGCATCTCTGGTTTCCCAGAGACATGCCGATCAAGGTGATCATCAGGCAAGCGCAAAACGTTCAAAATTTTCAACCGTATCAAGCCGAAGTCTTTAAGGAATGTCTTAAGCGATACGAGAAAATTTCCAACGGCAAAATAAAGTTTGTGATTGTCGACAGGTTTCCTTACGACATTACATGCACCTTTTCCCACAAGCTTCCTTTTGGAGCTACCGATTCCGACGCCGGTTGGACTACTGTTGCAACTAGTCCTTATCACATCGATCAAGCAAATATCACCATCCTGACACGCAATAAAAAGTGGTTGGAGAAAGAAACTTTGCGAGAGATTTGCATGCATGAGATTGGGCATGCGCTGGGAATGCATAACCACAGTCCGGACCCGCATGATGTGATGTATCCGGCTTGCACTGTCGTTCCTCAAAAGCTGTCGATGCGTGATGCCAACACTCTGGGCATCATATATAACTTCAAACCATCGGATGCCGTGCTTGCCAAAATACGCACATACAGTGGGAGCTTGACGTCTGTAAAACCGGTCAATCTTTCACGCGAACAAGCAGACGAGTATTGCAAACTCCTTTCCGCTCGTCTCAGTGCGGTCAAATCAGTAACACCAGGTGGAAACTTGCTCAGTTGTGACATTCTTCTTTTATTGGATGCGGATGGTTGTATCTACAACTACCGAATCACCAGGCGTTCTAATTCTATGTCTTTCGATCAGTCGGTCCTTTCCGCGCTCGTTACATCCATTCCGCTGCCAAAGCCGCCCGATGGGATTTTGAATACCACGTCTAATTGTGTTGAGAGACTTCTTCTTGCTTTTACTTGTACATCGGATGGCAAGATTGTTCCAGCTCAGCCACCTGTTAATCAAACAGGTGAGTATTCACCATGTGACGAAGCGGGTCCTGCTCAGCCGCTCTACGAACAGGAAAAAGCTTCAGCATCCGCTACTGCGCCGGGTGCGGCTTCGGCTGGTGGAAGTTCTGAAAGCATGGATGCGCAGTGGGCTGCTCAAGTAATAGAGCTGGCAAAAGCAAATTTCCAGCAGACCGACTCGGGGAGTATTGTTTTATCTATGGGAATCAAGCCGAACGGACGGATCGCGCACCTCAACGTCAAGCAATCCGCCGCCAATGCCTTCGTTGAAAAAGCAGCAATTGATTCTTGTATTCTTGCCGAGCCTTATCCGAAGCCACCAGGCAAAGGTGACTTCGTGAGAGAACTTGATGTTTCTTTTGATTGAACCCAGTTGGTGAAGCAGCGGGCGACGCATGGTGTCGCCCCTCTTCCAGAAGCGTTGTGTCGCTCCTACGGCTGATGCATTTGCTCGATCAATTTTGAGTTGATTTTCGCTTTGGGCGGATCGGCAAAATCGTGACTCTTCAAATTGAATGTGCCGGCGACCGACCCGACGCGATAGCAGAAGAAGTGACGCTCTTCCTGCCCTACGACCCGGTCGATATTGAGTTTTTCTTCGTCGGAAATCAGCTCGAACTGCGGCGATGTATTGACCTGATTGAAGAAGTTTTGAATGGTTCGGTGTTTGATCTTTCTGCCGTCAACGCGGAACATCTGTGGACCGATCATGTCTCCGTCTTTCTTCGACAGTGCAAATGCAAGCAGTGTGCCGACATTGATAATGATCTGATTTCTGAAATCTTCCGGCAAATGCTGCAGCGTTTTGCAGCAGCCAACGAAGCCGATCTGAAATTTGTCCGATTCTTGGGTGAGCGCTTCGATTGTATCTTTCTCTATGAAATTGTTCATTTCATCAAGATAAAGAGCGCAAGGTTGTTGTTTGTCGGATTCGTAATTGGACAGGCTCAATGCAGCTTGCTTCAGACCAGTCACGATAAGCGAACCAAGTAAATTGGCATTTTGATCTAGCTGTCCTTGCGGGATGCGCACGAGCAACACTTGCTTATTGACGATTAAATCGTGCAGCCTCAAATCTCCCACCGGTTTGGTGAGGATCGGTCTGATGCGCGGATCGCTGAGCATTGGAGTGATGCGGTTGAGAATTGGCTCCACCCAGGTGATCCATTGATCGGTTCTGGCAAGTTTTTTGTATTGACCCCAGGTTTCGATCAAGGTCATGTATTCGGTGCGCTCATGCTTCTTCTTTTCGACACCTTCTAAAAGGATGTCTCTGAAATCGTTGTCTTGAAGAAGAGTCGGTAAATCGACAAGCGTCCTCTCATTTGCCATAAGCAAGATGGCCGCGTTCCTCAAGATGTTGGCAGTTTGCTGATTCCACTGACTTTGAGAACCGGGCGGCTCGGTGTAGATTGCTTTGAAGCCGTGCACAATGGCTGAGGCGGCATCAATGAAATTGACGTTTTCCAACGCTTCTAGCGGATTGTAGGACATCGAGCCGTTGCGGTATGTAGGATCGACGATGACGATTCGTTTGGCTAATTCTTTACCTTTTGCATGAGCCGCCGTCCATTTTGTGATCAGATCGATGAGCCCGCCGTCTGAATCAATTACTACTACTGCTCTATCGTTCGACTCGATGTCGTGACAGATCATATTTGCCATGGCGCGTGATTTGCCAGTATCCGATCCACCCATAAGGATCATGTGCGGATTCTTTGCGCGCGACTCTGGAGGCATAGCCATTACTCGCGGTACCCATGGTTTCCAAAAACGCCATTCTGTGCGTGTACCCAAGGGTACTGAGCCGCGCTTGATCGGCTTGGACCATTCTCGCATCATTTTATTATGCTGAGTTCTGTACTGAGACGGAATGTACTCTTGTTTTGCCATACGATTCAACTTTCCGTATGGGCTGAAGATGTACAGTGCACCTAAGGCAATCAAGACTCCAATGCCGACTAAACCAAAGGCGATCTGCGAGAACAAATTTGATAACTGGTTGCTGTTTAAGTGTTTGTCTCGAGAGAAAAGCAGCTCCAAAATATTGGTTTGCTTTTCTGTGCCACCACCTGTTGCTACTGTTCCTTCAGGATTGGATTCCTGAGGCTCATCTTTATCGATGCTAGGAAGTGACGCCTTGTATTTGGAGCTCCAATTACCTCTTACTTCTGCAATTTGCTTGCGCAGCTTGAAGACCTTACTCTTGGATGAAAAAGTGCCATCCATAATTGGTACGCCGAGTTGGGTGATTGAAAAATGCCCTGTGTAAACGATCGGAAAACCGGACTGCCGTCCGTGTTCCAAATATTTTTTCTCAAATCGCAAAGTATTTGGAGGAATAACTTCTCCGTCAACTAGCCATGATGCGCCATTGTCCACGCTGCGACCAAAGATGTGACGGCCCTTCTGATGTAATACGATCTCCCAGCGCTCCCTTTCCACCGGGGTGTTGGGTGAAACAATTTCGTACCATCCAGCAATCTTCGGTACCTGCTTGTGTTCCAGGTCGGTGAAAATGTTAGGCACTGCCGGGATGGTTTTTTGTACGGTGTTTGCCAGTTGCGACGCTTGCAAGCCGAAAAGAAAGCCGACGGCGATCAAAGTGGCGCAGCAGGCAAGGATAAGAATCGTTTTTTTGTTGAAACCTGCTGAGTGTTTCGGCGTGGTGTTTTTCGATAGCTTTTGCTCGGGCGAAATCTTTTCAGTTGCAACCTTATTAAAGGAACGTTCCAGCCGAGTTGACTTGCCAGGCACATTGAAAAAATCGGGCTGCCTGGTCTCAGCTTCGGCAGTGGTGCTGAAAAAATCAGGTCGCACGGTTCTCACGGCTGTTTCAACAGCTGCCGACTCTGGTCTCGCCACCTGTTCTGGTCTCGCGACCGCCGCCCTCGGCGCCGCCTGCGAAATGGAAGGCAAAACGGTGGCTGCAAATGCAGAGACGGGTGTTCTGCAATTTAGGCAGGTTCGATCCTCGCTGCCTAATAATTGACCGCAAGTTTGGCAAATGATGATTTCCAACTGGGAGCTGCTCCTTTAGCAGATACCCTGTGCTTTACTCTGAAAGCGTAAACTGAGTGGCATCTCGGCGCGTCGGCACTCTTATTAATTTAGATAGTAAGGTGAACTGATCAATTCGATTTGGTCCAAATCGTAAGCTCAGGACCCCCGCTTGTCAAGTGTATTTGGTTTGGCAGGTTCGACCCTTGCAGTGTTTTTGGGTACCGAGACGGGATGGAAGGCTGGGGAGTACGATACTAGTCGTTCCGGTATGGTTTGGGGCGCTATGGCAGCAAGGCGATTGCGGCAACGCAGCACTCGATTTTTGTCTTCTCTTGCAGCAGTATTATTGCTTGCCGGCGGATTGTCCTTCATGGCTTTTGCGCAGCGCAAAGCTGTTTCAATTGCTCCTCATGTCACAGTTTGGGCGTGGGAGCGAGACGAAGATCTTTCCTACATCGATCCCGCCAAAATTGATGTGGCCTATTTTGCAGGAAACATTCAAGTGCGAGGCTCGCTGGTGAGTTTTAGACCGCGCACTCAAAAGTTGAAACTGCCAAAGAATGTCAAAACAATTCCTGTGTTTAGGATCGAGACGATTCGAGGCGGGTCTGGTTCAGCATCGGCATCGCCTTCGGTGATGAGTGAAACCGTCCTTGATCCAAAGGCTGCAGAATATGTGGCTAAGACAATCAGCAATCGTTTGAAAAAACTTCCCCACTCGCAAATGGTGCAGATTGATTTTGATGCGCTGGAAGACGAACGCCCGTTCTACAAATCATTACTGAAAAATCTGCGCCGGGAATTGCCACCTGCAACAAAAATATCAATTACTGCCCTCGCCTCATGGCTGCTTGCCGATCGTTGGATCGAACGCGGCAGCGCTGATGAAGCGGTGGCGATGCTATTTAGTATTGGTCCGGGAAAACCCGATGTCCTTACTCGGCTCAAAAAACAAACCCTTGATAGTGGTGTCGAAATTCCGATTGCCATCGGCATATCGGCTAGCGAAAGGGCAACAAACCAGTGGCTATTTCCAACTGAAGTTCAGAGGAAAACCGATAATTTGTATTTGTTTAGTTCCAGACCATGGACGCAGACTCGGCTTCGCGCCATTACACATGAGGCATTTGGCAAATGAAGAGAACAACTCGAAGCATCATTGCTACTTTGCTGTCACTTTCATGCATCGCAATGCCGATACCGCCGGCGAAGGCATGTGCTCCTGACCTTGCTTATGCCATTTTGATTAATGGCAATCATCCCGATCTGCCACTCAAACTTTTCGCCGGTGGAAACATAGGAATAATCCAACCCGGTTGGGCGAAGTCGTATCTTGTAGTTGCCTATCGCTATCTGTCTGGAAAACCCCTGTCTAAGCTTGAACAGGATAGTGTTATCAAACTCTGGCACGAGAGAATCATAAGTGGCTCGCGTTTTGACAGTTCGGTCTTCGTCGATCAAAAGGATGCTTATTTGAAGCTGCGCGCTAAAGCAATTGGCGCGAATCCGAAAAACAATCCGGAAATTTATTGGAAACTTGATTCCTATACATACGAACATGGAATTGGAGACTCAGCGTTTGCTTATGCCAACGTGACTCTCGCAAATCTTTTGAAGAAGTACCCACCGAAAAGCCAGCAAATTCGTGATTGGGTAAAAATACAGGATGATATTTTCGGCATCGCCACACACAAGGACTTTATTCCACCTGCCTTACCGAAGAGTGCGGACCCCCTCCTTCAGGATGCGCGAAATTATCAAATTGCTGCTGTGAATTTCTATCTCAAGAAATTCGAGAAAGCCGCTTCGATTTTTCAGGGACTAGCCGATAGACCAAATTCGCCATTCAAAAACGTCGCATCATATATGGTGCTCCGTTCAAAGTCTAACCAAATTCTCAGAGGAGATGGCACAGGCGATGCAGAATCTGTTACCGCGCAATTGCAGAAGGCGGCGGATAATGCAATCAAAGTCTCCGACCGCGAAAACATTCTTGATCTTCTGCGTCCTATTTCGTACTTGAATCTCTCTGCACCGGAGGTCGCAAAAACTCTTGCGATGACGATTAGTGATGGGACAAGCAAACGGTTCGGCAAAGATGTGGGTGACCTGACGTTCCTTCTAGATGGAAACGCACCGTTATCCGGACTGGATGTACAGGGACCTACGACCTCTAGTTCTAGCGCCTCGGCTGAGAAACCTGCTGCTCAGACGCCCAAAACAGACGAGAGTAAAGCAGCAGATGCGAATACCGGCGAAGCTAAGGAGGAAAACACTTCTGGCAAGAGCAGCGCGGAAGTCGCTAAAGTGCACGATATGACCGACTTTGTATGCAACATGCAAAAGGCGTCCTATTTGACCTGGTATGGTTCTCCTGAGGAAATTGCCAGGGCCAAAAAAGAAGATTTGCAGGCGGCCAGGCATGCACGTGAAATGTGGGGTAAGACCAAAAGCCCAGCCTGGCTCGTGGCAGCTCTTTCGGGGTCTGGTTTACGATTGCAGGACGACAAAGAACTGTACAGTGCAGCAAACAACACTCCCTCTAGTTCAGCCGCATACTTGACCTGCAAGTTCTACGTAGTCGATTCGTTGATCGCAAGTGGCAAACGTGAAGAAGCGCGCAAGATTCTCGCGCCGATCCTCTCCGGCGCTAATTTGCCACCAACTGCTCGCAATCTGTTTTCTACGCAAATGTCCGCCGCCAGCGAATCATTGCCTGAATATTTGAAATACTCTGTCCTGAGTCCTCCTGAGATTCTATCCAGCAACAACGATCTGGTCTCTGCCAAGTTTGTTAAGCGCGAGTCTTTCAATGGATTTCAGACAGAGACACCTGCCCTCGATGCCGATATGGCAGCCGACTTGAGTAAGAATGCTCCTTTGTCCACCTGGATGCAATTTGCACAAAGCCAGAACACTCCAGCCAGGTTCAAGCCGGTTATTGTGCGTGCCGCGTGGACTCGTGCTCAATTACTGGAGAAGAGCAGTGAGGCTGCGAAATTGGAGTCCGCGCTTGCGGCTACGAATCCATCGCTTGCAGCGGCTGTGGCGAAGGTCAAAAATGCTCCGGACGAAAAGGCACGTCAGTTTGCCATTGCCTGCCTGGTGTTGCGAAACTATGGAATGTCTCCTTATTTGCGAGGTGGCGCAGAACGTCACGACGAGCCGATCGGTGAGTTTGACTATTACAACAACAATTTCTGGGTGCCCCTGCCGATGGTGGACAAAGCGGAAGGAGATGATGACTCCTATTATTCATATAACAATACGATCGGCTACACAGGCGATCATGAAGTGCGCGACAAGATGAAGAAGTACTGGCAGCCAGGATTGAAGCGTTTTCTATCAAACACTGAGAAGAAAAACGCTGATGCGGAGCGGCAATTGCTCATGAAAAATCACCCATCAAGATTCTTTGGACAGACCGTCCTAGAGTGGGCAAAAACGCATCCATCCGATCCTAATGTCCCGGAAATGCTCTATCGCATTGTCAAACTGCCTAAGTGGACAGAGGTTACACCGGTCGGAAGCGAGTACTCAAAGAAGGCTTATCTCGCGCTTCATAAGGCTTATCCGGGCAATCAATGGACGAAGAAAGCAGTTTGCTACTATTAGATCAACTCTCTTCAATCGGTTCGTAGTCTTCGGCACTATCGAAGGAGAAAGTCCAAGCCACTGCTTCGCGAGCTGTTGCTATGTAGGGCGGAACGCGCAGAAAGTATGTCCGGTAGCTTCCGTCCGGTTCCATCGTGGCATTTTTGACACGCACCATTGTCAGCGGTTCGTCGCCATCAATTTCTATTTGATAGAGTTCACCGTAATCATCCTGGTTGATCAGAGTCGCATTCGAGTCGGTGATATAGCGAGCCGGTCCGTAGAGTTCAATCAGCCCACGGCGTTGTTCTACGTTTTCTTCTCTGTCAATATCAGCAATGGTCAATGATTCCGGTGCTTCAAGGAATCGGCGCGGAGTGGCCATCCCGTTTAACGCGAAGACTTTGTAGTCGTCTTGAAAAATGATAGCCGGTCCGTTGGCATTGTGTGGACGGCTGCGCAGGTCCAGTACTACTTCTTTCGGGTATACCCCGACAAAGCAGCAATGCTCGAAGAAGGAGATCCACGGAGCAAAACTGAACAAGGCAAGATAATCATCGAGCAGTCGAGAACATTCATCGCTCATATGCCATTTATCGCTGAGCTTTTCATTGATAAATCCATACGCCAAAATGTCCATGTTCTGCCATAATCCCCAAATTTGCTGTCGCAACGATTGCACTGTAAGTGGCAGAGCCATGGGTGGAACATTGGGCGGTGATTGGATTAATCGCAAGTTTGCTTCGGGAATCTGTGCGAGACTGGTTTCGAACAATGTAGCAAGCCGATTGAGGAAAGGTTGTACTTTCAAACCGAAGAAGCTGCGGTAAAAACTGCGAACTTGTGAGTCTGTAAATGCCGACTCACCATTGATTTGACGGGATGGCCGTAAAGTGGCGCCGTCTTGAGAGTGCAATTTGCGGACAAGCGCCGAGCTGAATTCTTCGGATTTAGGATTTCCCAGTTTCGTTTTTTTGATCAACTTAGCAATTTCACTTTCTAGTATTTCAAAATATGATGAGTCTTGATCAGGAAAAAGTTGTTCTGACCAGTTGGACGTGGCACTGTCATTCTTGTTGAAAGCAATCAGATATAACATATAGGCTGCCGGGCTATGGCAGAGAATCACTTTTGGTGCCGATAACCCTTGTTGCTCATAGATTTTTTCTACCAGCGACTCTATTTTTTCGAAAGGCGCGAAAGTTTCTTTGGCGCGGGACATTGTTGTGTCTTCCCATTTAGATATGTAGTGTTGCAGAGCATCGTGTTCTGCCGGTGAAAGCGCTTGCATGTATCGATTGATTCGGTTATCGACTTCCTTCTGAATGTCTTCGGGGTCGATACTATTGACCTGCATGGGACCTGCGCAGATTTCTCGCCAGGGCGCACCTGAAATTGCTTGCCGCACGATGACTTCGAAAACCTGAGCCCGCACACCGCTTCCATACGACATTTTGACTTCCTCATCGACTTTTCGCCAGGCGACCTTGCCGAGGATGATATTCCCTGAATAGGCAATCAGCCCATCCTTTTTGTTTTAGCGCATCGCCTGGGCGCGTTTGTAGGCGGCGGTTCCTGGAACACTGGCCGCAGGTCCGTCAGAAGCCGCCCATCCGGCAACGAATCCGTCGCGCCCGCTCATCATCTTCATCAAGCGATCGGGGCTGACCGGAGCGGCATGCGATGGATTGCCTCGATCAGGATCGCCGAGAATATAATTGCCATCGGCGTTTCGTCCGGCAACATAAATATAGTGCCGATTGCCTGTGTGAGGGTTGATCACCCGCGCCACAGCGGAATGTCCCTGATCCAGTTCGGCATTGAGATCTTGCATGCCTTGCGGACCAAATCTGTTGTACTGATACGCTTTGGCTTCGAGACCAACTTGTCGAAGTTGACCGGCCATTGTTTCGAGCGTTCCTCGGTATCCATGATTTAGAACTCCGGCTAAAGCCTTAAACGATTGTGTCTCGTTACCATATTGCGGCGGCCTGCCCAACAGATGATCGCCAGCCATCATTGCCATGGAGAAGGCGGAACAGCTGTGACCATCATTTTGATGAGCATAGAATTTGTTTCGATCGCCAATGTCTCTTACTACCCGCTCGCCAACCACTTCTCGAGTTGGAATTGGAGTGGCGGTTTCGCGGCGTATGGGCGGCAGCTCGACTGCCGCCGGAATGGGTGCGTCGTTGTTGCGATAGATGATGTCCGAGCCGACATTGTTTTGACGCCATAGTGGACGCGAGTTGTTTCTAAAGTCATTGTTTTCGATGATGGAATCATTCACGCCACCATTGGAGGTGCTGCCGCCGCCCAGAGAAATTCCGGCAAGGTGGCTGCCTTCTACGAGATTTCTTCGTACCTGAATGCGTGAAGTGTTTTTGCCCTGATGTTCTGATGCCAGCTCGATGCCATAATTCGAATTCTTGACTGTATTATTTTCAATGATGATATCACTGCCACCGTCAACATAAATACCGGCGGCGCTGCGTTCGCCTTTATATGCCGGGTTGTTTTTTGAGTCTATGTTGTACACTGTGTTGCCGGAGATTATTCCGTTGCGCGCTCTATCTACGCCGGCTCGCCCGACTCCTTCAAAGCCAATCACGTCAATGCCTATATTATCGTTGTCGTGGACTTTGTTGCCGGTGATTCTAAAACCGTCCACGTTACCGTTTACGGCAATCGCTTCACTCGATCCCAGTTTGAGATTGTGTACCTCGTTGCCGGCGATGTTGATGTTTCTCATTGGTGTGGCAGCAGTGCCAAACACTGCAATGCCGTGCGCGTTTTTCGCGTTTTCGATGTGATGGATATTGTTGTTGGTAATGGAAATATCCCTGCTGGCACCTTCGACTTTTATCGCGGCAGGGGTGTCGCCGCCTCTGACGTTGCGAATTTCAAAGCCGTCGACTGCGACTCCTTTTCTATCACTAATGTTAATGGCGGCGCCGGAGATGTTTTGTCCGTCCAGATCGATAATGGCTTTTCCATCACCTCTAAGACTGATATTGTCTTTCTTGATATTCAGTCGCTCTTTGTATACTCCCGGTGCCACTCGGATGATTGAGCCTTCCTGTGCTTTATCCAGCGCGGCCTGAATGCTTTCGCCCGCCTTTACTTCGATGACCGGTCTGCCGCGGTCGTCCGGTTTGGCCACTTCGGTTCGCTCTTGCTGCCTTTGACGCTCGCGACTTCTTTCGGCGCTGCCCGGAATGCCTCTATCACCAGTCTCGGTTGGGTTGGCGGCGCGCTCGGGTGCATGAGCGCTCTGACGCGACCAATCTCTTACATTTCTTTCTACGCTCTTGATATAGCCTGATTCGTCATTATTGTCGCTGCGAGGTGCGTATTTTGGAATAATTGCACCGACTGTTTCCCTGCCTTTTTTGAAGTATTCCCTTCCGTCCTGCATGAGCTTGAACCAGTCGCGAGCGCCTTCTGCAAAGCTGCCGTATTGCCGAAATCCTCCGTCACCCTTGATATTGCCGACGCTATTATTGCGGACCGCCGCGCCCGCTTTTCCGAAGCCTGATTCTGCTTTGAAGAAGCCCAGCGTAATGGCGGGATCGACACCGTATTCGACGCCAAGCTTGTAGAGGTGCTGACCGAAAGTCAGCTCTTTTCCTGTCTCTTGATCTTTTATACGTTCTCTGGCTGCAGGCGAATTTGCTTTTCTGAGTATTTCATCTATTTTTTCAGCGCTGATGGTTGGCGACCCTCTCAACTTCATGCCACCAGGCTGCGCATTATCCGGAGCGCGAACGGCTCGCATCTGCGGATCAATGTTTTCTTGATTTATATATCTTTGTGCGATGGTGCCGTCCGGCCCCGGCTTGCCCCGCCCTCTTTGATGTGGAGTCGAATCGCCGCGTTTTACCACTGCGCCTTCGTCGTATTCACTGCTGGCAGGAATATTACCTTCGCGACCGCGTGGAGTCCTCTCCCCTTCCCTTCCTCGCTCCGGGCGGCCACGTTCTCTGCCACGATCTCTTCTGTCTCGCTCGCCGCCGCGGTCCGGAGCTTCTGCTCGCGCCGGTCTAAACAGTACTGTTTCTTTTCCGTCGGGTCCGGTGAAAGTGCGAGTGCCGTCAGCACCGATTGTGAATTTGAGATTATCTTCGCCATTGACAGTGATCGTGCCTTTGTCTGGCTGAACAGAGATTTTTCCTTTGAGCGCGGGCGTCAACCCTCTATTGGCTGAGTCCGATTTGTTTTCGAATTCCCAGCTTTGTCCGCCGTCTCTGCTGACGAGGTCCGGCCCAATTCCGTCGCTGACTCTGGATGGCTTGCCTTTGTCGTCATAGCCGAAGTTGACTGTAGCTTTGTCGCCGCGTTCCATTTTCAGCAAGTTGCCTGAGGCATCGCGATGTATTCTAACGCTGGTTGGTCCCGCGTTGGCGCCCATTTCTTCGGGCGAATACATGGAGAATGTTTCGCCGACTTTGAAATAGTTTCTGCCCAATTTTGCAAATTCGCGATCTCTGATGCGCACCGCTTCTTGCTTCATCTCCTGCGGCGACATTTGAATTTTGCCTTCTCTCTGCATTTGTTGAAGAGCCTGGTATGGACCCCAGCCTTTTTGAATGGCCGGCAGTTCGAGGTTTTCATATTTCTTGCCGGCACCATTTTCTGCGCCGCTGTCTCTACCCGGGACCCCAGCGGTGAGTTTCGCTGTTTCTTTTGAGCCTTTGAATGCGCCGTCTTCTTTATATTGAAATTCAATCTTGCGGTTGTTTTTCTCGCTTTCCACTGACGTCGCACGCAATTTTCCGTCCGGCTGTTTTTCAAAGGTATAGCGGCAACCATCGGCAGTGGTTGCCGTGTTTGTTTGTTCATCAACATTCATGCCTGCTTTCTTCAGACCTTCATAGCCCGCCTCGGCACCGATCAGCATTACTGCTTTGTCTCTGGGCGAAGGTGGTGCCATGCCGTCGAATGACGGGTCGTTCAAAGATTTGTCGCCAACCGTCTTCTTCAAAATTTCTTGCACTGCATTGCCGCCTGCTGCGGCTTCAGTCTGCAATTTCGTGTCATTATTCACGCTGATTTCAAGCGCTTTCCTGGTTCTCAGCGCCGCATCGCCGGTGGTGGTGAGTCCCGAAATGTCAATGCCCGACGCCTTGATTTGCTCAGGTGTGAGAGCGCGCTGTTGTTTTGTGCCGTCAGCCATCTCTCTGACTGATGTTGCTCCCAAGCCTGTAAATTCGGTTGTTTCTTTGGTCACTCCGTCGCTTCTGCCGTTGAATGCTTTTTGCACTGTGACGACGCCACCTTCTCTGGTTACTTTTTCTGTTTGGATTTTATCTTTGGTCTTCGCCGGATCGAAATTTCTCTCGAATCCTTCACTGGTGGAAGTACGCAAATACCTTTCGGATGTAAGACCGCCTGGTCCCTTGCCTGGTTCGAATTGGCGCTCGAACGAACGAAAGTCTTTGCCGACTGAGAATTTCTCGTTGAGCAGGTGGTCGCTGCGTCCTTGATACTCTCTGGTGACATTATCTATTCCATCGGCTCGGCTGCGAGTCAGTTTGCTCAGTCCGTCTTTTCGCTCGCTGGCTTTGTACGTGCATTCGGAGCCGTTAGCTCCGGCGGTCTGGCACTGCAGACCTTTGTCGTCTGGCATCGGCAGCATTCCGACTCCCGCGAATGCACGCGCTTCACGCTCAACGCCACCCATCTTATTGCTGCCGAGCCACATCGAGTCCATCATGGTTCGATAACTTCTGAAGTCACCGATGTTGTTGGAGTCGCGCAGCGCCTCTGATGATCCTGGCGCGAAACTGGCGGCAATCACAGCCTGATTGAAATCGATGCGCGAACCGTCCTGTCCCGGTGTTTTGTAAACCTCCGATTGCATCTTGTCGGCCGAACCCGCCGCAACATTAACCACTGGCTGTGATTCAACCGGATGCTGAGTTTCGACTGCCCGCGCCGGCGCGGCTTCAGCTTGACCTTTATCGCTCAATAGTCACCTTGCGCTCGGGGGTGGGAGCGCATGCAGGAAGGTTAGTAATGCAAGATCTTTAACTTACCTGACGGAAGTGACCGCATCGTTACATTAAGCGACGGGTTAGAAATACATGCCGATTATCATGCTGATCATCACGTAAACACTGAGGGCTACCAGCACGATTGAAACAATGAAGCCCGCAGTCCATATTTCGCTTGCTACACCCTCATGCACGCGTTTCATTCTGCGTTTGTAGTCCAAGAGTCCACCGGTCAAGCCGGCTATTCCAAGAGTCATCATAGCGATGCCGACTTCGCGAGGATAAAGCAACGTGGATTGGAAGTGCCCGGTCTGGATCATGTCGTGCATGAATTTGCTCAATGTGAAGCCAAAGCCTATCAGCGTAAGTCCGGTGCGAATCCAAGCTAGAAGGGTTCTTTCCAGCGCCAGTGTAGTTCTGACTTTTGCAAGTTCGAAACCTTGATCTGCTTTCGCTTTTGCAGGCGCCTCAT
Organism: Obscuribacteraceae bacterium (SeqCode); assembly: GCA_044228145.1. Classification (GTDB taxonomy): domain Bacteria; phylum Cyanobacteriota; class Vampirovibrionia; order Obscuribacterales; family Obscuribacteraceae; genus QKMZ01. Next base: position 5,134 of record JBGAVL010000031.1, on the reverse strand, counting down.
CGCTCATCAGTCGTTGCGACCTTTTCTGGCTTCATCAAGCACGAGCGTTTCTGAAATGTTTTTCTTTAGAGTCAGGAATGTGTCCCACAACTCCTCATGCAGTCTTTCCGCACTTTTGGTCGCATTGATCAATTTCAGTTTTGTGGCTTCCAAATGGCGGCTGTCCGGTTTGCCTCGCGATTTGGAATAGGCTTTATCGACTTCTTCCAGTTGGCGCAATCCCTTTGCCAGATCGCGCACGATCAATTTGCTTTTCTCGGAAGATTGCACTATGAAAAAACCAGTCGAATTCGCCATAGTCGCTTTGAGATTCATGAGCATTGTCTGTTCGCGGTCAAACTTCCCCTGTGCGTCAGCTCTGGCACCATCGGTTGTAGACATAGGCGATGCTACTAAAACTGCAACGGCGAAAATTGCTCCGGACTTGATCAAAGTGAGTTTACCTTTGCTCAAAAAGGACGAACTGGAACTCCGCATTTCTTGCTCCCACTTGCTTACTGCTCAACTCAGGGAGTTTACCAAATTGGCGACTGGGTTTTATCTGGATGCCAAGCAATGATGCGGACGGACTTTTGGATGCCAAGAATTTCCCGCAGACAGATCGATCTTGGAAGTTAAACCGTTAACGGTTTAACTTCCAACTACTATTAGCGAGTCTGTTGTAAAAATGTGAAAATGAAAACTGTTTTGATCCTGTCCCTAAGCACTGCATTGTTCGTCTGCGCAAGCGGGGCACAGTCCGGCGAACTGAAACATTTCGACGACCTTGGCATAAGCAAGCGCCAGCCATCAGGCAAACACGCACATTCGACAACTGGCCATCCAGTCAAAAGGTCTCCCTCCTCCAGTGCATCCTCAGACAAGGGGGCAGGCGGTGTTTTCCCATTTAACGTAGAAAAAGAATTCGAGCTGGTTGAGCCGAACGGAAAGCATAATCAGTTTTTGCCATTCGACGAAGCGCACTCGGGCATTCAAAATTTGCTGAGCTACGGAAATGAGCTTTTCACGGACGGATATCTCAAGGAGGCTGCCGAGCAATTTAAGGAGGTGCTGGCGCGCGATTCGAACAATGTGACCGCGAAAAACAATTTGGCGCTGTGTGAGAAACGCCTGGGGGAAATCGACCACTCGGTTGAACTTTTGCAGCAGGCGATTCAAACCCAGCCGCTCAAGGCTGAGCTCTATAACAATTTGGGATCGGCTTATCTTTCCAAGGGGGAAAGCGATGAGGCGCTCAAATGTTTCTTCAAGGCCTTAAACCTGCGCCCCACTTACCCCGAAGTTCATTACAACCTGGGGCACCTTTACTCGATTCGTCGCGCTTACGACCAGGCTGTTGTCGAGTTTCAGTCGGCGCTTAAAGAAAAACCTGATGATGCCGCCTATCACCGGGATCTGGGCGACACACTCAATTTGATCAAGCGATCTGAAGAGGCGCTCATTGAATATCGTGAAGCCAAACGGCTAGGCGATAAGTCTCTGGGGTTGAAACTGCGTGTGATTGCGGTTTTTCGCGACTTGCAAGAATTGGATGAAGCGGAAAAACTCAGCAATGAGCTTTTGAAGGACTTTCCGGACAATCCCGAGGTTATGAACCAGCTTGGGCTCACCTATCTTCGCCAGGGCAAGATAGAGCCTGCCGAGCAGATGTTCAACAAAGCCCTGACCATTGAGCCCAACTTTGCGCAAGCACGAAACCACCTGGGTATTGCCCTCTACCAGGAAAAACACATCACGGAGGCAATCGCTGTTTTCCGCCAGGCGATCAACGTAAAGCCTGATTATGCCGAGGCTTTTTACAATTTGGGCACGGCTCTCTATAGGAAAGGCGAAGTAGAGGAAGCAGAAAAGGCGCTTACGGAGGCAATTCGCTTCAATCCGCAAGATGCATATGCATACAATAATCTGGGTTTGATTCTCCTGCGTCGAGGCAATCCAGATGAGGCTATTGAAAGCTGGCGCAAGGCTATTTCCATAGATCCAGTACTGGCGGCAGCTTTCATAAACATCGGCCGGGCTCTCCATCTGAGCAAAAAAGGCGAGTAAAGCCTCAGAACCTCCATGTGATTAGTCTTAACAGTTTTGAACCGGCAATTCTGTGAGGTTTTCAATGCTGAATTTTCGATTGTCGGTTATCATCTCAAGCGAATTTACTTGAGATTTTGTAGTGGAACCCAGCACAACTTTCAGTTTTTCTCAAACAGTCGACGCCGTTATGCAGGCGTTGGGCGCCATTGTTTGCCACGTTGTTTTTGATGCCGGCTTGCACGGATTGTTTATGGCGCTAATTGTTGGCGCTATAGGCTACGCTTGCTACCTCAAAGGAGCAAAGCAAGGCAAACCGCTTTTGAATGTTTGCAAGAAACTTTCGATCTTTTGTCTGTCCCTCATGATCCCCGGTTTCATATCTCTAATCACGACCCATCAATTGCCACCCGTTGGTGTCTACAACGTTCACTCCATCGGGTTTATTTGCTTCTGGAGTCTGATTTGTTTGCACATCTCGGCAGAAGAAATGAACCACCAGTTTTTCCCGGGCGGCAAAGACAACGAGCCTGATTTGCAGGGTAACTAGGCTTTGCGAAAGGCGACTTTTCAAGCGCTCCCCTAATTCCGGCCTTATACTGGTAGATCTCAGAACAAGTTTTGAGGATTCGTAAATGAGACACGTTGTTTTATCGCTGGTGCTTGCCGCTATTGCTTCTGCGCAAATTCCATGTCTGGCGCAAATTTATAGTAACGGTCTGACGCCGCGGCAATATAGCGGTCCGCAGAGTGTCAATCCATCGGGTTATGGACCAAATCCATATTTCAATCCGTATACCAATCCTTATGGCGTCAACCCCTACGCAAATCCATACGGTGTTAATCCCTACTATGGCGGAGGCGGGTTAATCCCGAGCACGGGTTATGGCATAAATCCATATGCCGGTTATCCGGCCATGGGCATGCCTGTGCCAATCAACGGCGGTAATTTCGGTATCAATATCGGCAATTCACGTCTCAACGTATGGAAGGCACCATCCGGATATTATTATCCGTGGCTTCCGAGACCAGTTGGTTTTGGCTATGCGGCACCGACAATTATCATCAATCAGGGTGCGCAAAATCCAACGCCTGCTTTGCCGCCACTCACCACCATATTTGGTGACATGAACAAATTCCTCGATGATGCAAAATCCAAAGGGAAGATTTCTGAGGCCGACTACAATCACTTGAAATTGCGCGCATCGGATTTGCAGAAAAAAGAACGTTCTCTTGCTATCGGTAATGGCGGCACACTGGAACAGAATGCCGAAGAGCAACTGCGCAAAGACGTAGACAAACTCGGAGAAGAAGTCGCATATCGGGTCAAGTCGTAGGATTTAGACCGGGCGAGGTCAGTCTCGGGGCGACGCATGGACCGCCCCTGTATGTCACTCGGCGTCCGAGCAGGAACCGGTCGACGCATGGCGTCGACCCTACAGGACGCAGGCAATGAGTGGCGTCGACCCTACGGTTTTTCGCTCCAGTCGGGATAGAAATTGGACAGGCGGCGAATTGCCTCTGCGTTACGGGATGATTCGGATGCTTTGTTGAGTCCTGTTTCAAGTGCCATGTGATACCAATTGGCAGCGGCGGTCTGGTCACCCAAATAAGTCTCACGCGATCCAAGAAAGTATGATAAATCGCAGAGTTCTCGCACGTTTATGCGTTTGTCCATCAGTTTCTTTGTTTGCAAAACACCAATCATCGCTTTGCCGATCTGAAAGAGTGCATCGTTATCATTTTTCGAGTAGTGTTCGATAATCAATCGATTCTCTTCTTTGCTCAAAGCCTTTTGCATCGGCATCGCTGCAGCGCGTGTCAGCCACACATACTCGGAACCCACGCCCTGCGGGTGGGGCGGTATCAGTTTCCACAACAAATCATAGGCACCATTTTGAAATGCGAACATTGCCAGTGGTGTGAAAAACTGTGGTGGCACTTTTTCCTGGATCCATTTAAGAGCGATTCTCTCGTTTTCAGATTTCTGCAAAAAAGTATAAGCGAGTGTGGATAGATTTAGATAATTCAATTCATGACCGCTGAAAGAACTTGATAGCACAGTATTTAAGACTTCAAATCCGGTGTTGTCTCTTCCATAAAATGAGAATGATCGCGCCAGCTCACCGATGTCAGTCGAATCAGCAAAGCCCTCCTTTGCCAGGGCACGCACAGCCGTGGCGCTGTCGTTCGGAAAACCGGCAAGCGTGTTTTTGAAAGCCGGGTAGATTTCGCGACGCCAGTCTTCCACTTTGATGCACCAGGGGTATTTTTTGAGGAGCAGCGCAGCGTCTTCAAATGCCTTTCTCTTCCAGAGCATTTGCACTTTCAGTGCCAGTGCAGATGGTGCTATGCGATTACTTTCGTAAAATGTATCGGCGAATGCTTCAGCCTTAGCGACGTTGCCTTTTTGAATCAAAACATTCACGTACATTTCTGCGATATTTTGCTGCACATCATTATTAATCTGACGATCGATGAGATCAAGGCATTCTTGAGTGTTTCCATTACTGTAATAGAGGGTGGCAAGCAACTGATTGGCAGCTTTAGCGACAGGCTGAGCATCCATTAGAGCAGCTATCCACCTCTTAGTGTTTGCAATCGCCAGGGGTACTTTCCCTGCAAGAATCGCGGTTTGCACATATTGCCGCAGCACCTCGAAATTTCCTGGTGTCTGTGCCAATAAGTCGCCGAGCCGGCTTACATAGAGGTTCTTTGCGCCGCGATCTGTTGTGCCGGCAAGCACACAGAGCGCAGCCAATGCTTTTGCCCGGTGCGATGGAGTTCTTGTCCTGGTATCCGCTATCTTTCTCAGGCGCTCGAAATTTACGTCCCGGTCCGCTGCATCAACAGCAAGCACACTGTCATGGTCAGCGTCAAAACCGAGATTGTCCAGTTGTAAGGCCAAAACCGGATGCAGCATTTCATTGTGGGCGATCTTGCTTGCTCGATAACGATTTTCCGGACGGCTGTCGATGTTGTCGAACATCGTTTTGGCTGCCGAGATCAGTTTTGGCTCTCCATTTTGAAACCAGCGCGATGTTTCCGAGTAGGCTAGAAAGCGCGGATAGTCACCGAGATCTCTGGCAGAAACTGCATCTCCAAGAAG
>JBGAVL010000319.1:0-7057 GCA_044228145.1 Obscuribacteraceae bacterium (SeqCode) | reverse complement strand
CCACCCATTGCTCTTGTGCCGTCGCGGTTCGGGCAAGTAAAGCCCGCATCGATGGGCACACGATAAACACGAGCGGCGAATTTTTCTCTCAAATAACGGTTAAAACTGGTATATCGGGCCTGCGTTTGATCGAACCGTGTACTTTTGTCAGTAACGGCGGCAGCATTCTTGCCTGTATTTTTGCTTATGTTCTGACCATCGATGGTCTGCATAGATATAAAAGACCGCCGCCAAACGGGAAACGCGAACCCCAAAACCGAATGCTCGAACAAAAGACTGTACTACATTTTGCTGGTTTACAACAGGAAGCAAGCTACCATGTAAACGGGCGCCCTCTGGCATCAGCGGCTCAAACAGCGTTCCCAAGTACCGTCAATCTGTCCCTCAGCTCATGAAGCGCGTTAATACTAAAAAGGCGCGAAGTTGACACCCCTTAACCGGGTTTGTTATTCTGGCCTTTCACTGGAACTCTGGCTTTGCAGTCCGGGCAGTTCACGCTGTTCAGATATCCACCTTGCCCCCATCGTCTAGAGGCCCAGGACACCTCCCTTTCACGGAGGCGACAGGGGTTCGAATCCCCTTGGGGGTAATCTTTATAAGCTACGGGCATACCGGTCACACTCAGTGCGACCGGTATTTTCTTGTTGCCAAGTTGTCCGCTGTCGACACATTTGAGGCAGGCAGATGGGCTAAAACCTGCCAGTATCCTCCTGTACGGTCTACTATTCGTCGTACAATAATTAAAATGGGGGAAACTGGAGACCTCGTAATGACTGAAGCCACTGACAATGAACAAAAGGTTCTCCGGCTGGGAGATTTGCTTACGCAAGTGGGCATCGTGCAGCCGAATGAATTAAACGAAGCAATCCAGACATCCAGTGAAACAGGACTGCCGATTGGTCGCGTGCTAATAATGTCGGGTTATCTAACCGATCAGGAGCTGCAGGCAGCCGTGCAGGCACAATCCCTGGTGAAGGATAGAGTAATCGAACTCGATCTGGCTCTCAAGGCATTACAAACAGTCTCACAAGAAGGACTGACCCTGGAGCAGGCATTAAGAACACTCGGCTGGGTAAACAAAAGGTCCGCCACGACTGCAAAACTAGGCGAATTTTTGATTGCAGCCGAACTCTGCTCCCAGGAGCAACTTGATGAAGCCCTGCGCACCAGCCAGGAAACAGGCTTGCCCTTAGGCCGAATTCTGGTCCTAACTCAAACTGTTTCTGACGAGCTTTTGACCGCAGCCTTAACTGCACAAGTTCTTGTTCGCGACAACAAAATCACCAAAGAAGAAGCCATTCAAGGTCTGGCTTCGGCGCGCAGAAGGCGTGTAACCATCGAAGTGTCGCTTAGCGATCATGGCTTTTACAAAGCGCCCATTCGGCAGTCAATCAAGCTCGGAGAATTGCTTGTTCTTGCCGGATTGCTCAATGAAAGCGATCTGATGACCGCCCTTGAATTAGGACTGGCACGAGAGATGCCGGTTGGGCAAGTGCTTGTGCAAACCGGACAAATGACCAGAGCCGGTCTGGATGCCGCCTTGAAGATTCAAGATATGGTCGGAAATGGAACTCTGCATGCCCTTCAAGCCGCTGAAGCACTCCGGCAAATCGTTTTGAAAAATATTTCCATTGCTCAGGCAGTTGCAGAATTGGGATTGCTCAAATCCGATCCGTCCGAAACCATTCGTCTGGGCGAAATTCTTCAAGCTGCCGGTGTCATATCTGAGGAAGACATCAATAAAGCAATCGAACTCAGTACAAAAAACTCAGCTCTTGTCGGCAAGATGCTGCTCGTCTCCGGCATGATCGATGAAGTAATGCTCCACTCCGCATTGCGATGTCAATTCCTTCTTCGAGAAGGATTTCTCAAGATGGAACAAGCTGTAGTCGCTCTCAACCACTGCCAAAAAAATCGCGTCTCATTTGACGACGCCCTCCAACAACTCGGTTGGACTTTGCGTTCGCGAACGAAATGATTTTTTTTGCCAGCCCGCAAGGGGTGCTTCAATTCAATGTTTGCTCCAGCTGCGCTCGAGCGTTTGTCTTTCACGTGTTTTGAAGTAAACGGCAACGGCCAGTTTTTCAAGATGCTGTGAAATAGTTCTGTGCCCCTGCTTGACGTGATTTTGTTCAAAATGGCTCTGCACATCGAGCAGCAAGTCTTCCGAAATCAGCCCTGTGACTCCTTCGCACATCCGCGTGATCATGACCTCGGGATAGACCTTCATCATTTCGTCCCAATTCGCTTTCATGAAATTCCATGCTAATTCACGACCCCAGGGGTTGAGCATCACGGACCGCACTACATATGGTGCATTCTGAGTGCGAATTTCTCCATTGAGCGTTTTCTCCAGAGTTTTTGACAGTAGTGCTTTGTCTCTGAATCCGGCCAACGCGTACATGAATCGTTCTTCTTCCTGGGGAGTTGTCGCTTTCTTGAATTGCTGAACAAAGTCCTTATATTGCGCCTCATCCCCATTGTGGGCGAGCACGTTGACGGCAGCCGCAGCCAGTGCCGGGCTTACGGATGTCCTGGATTTTTTATAGCGGACGTACAGAGCTTTTGCTTCAGCGATGACGGCTTCATTTTCGCCCAATGTTCCGGCGCAGGCAAAGAGCATTCCACGCAATTGTTCCTTTACTGTATCCTTGGATGCCGCTTTCTTGCTGCTTGCTTTTTCATCGACGATGCCAATTTCTTCAAGTGCCGGTAGAACTATCTCACTTACATATTCTTTGAGAGAGCTGCGTTGCCCTTTTCCGACTATTTGGTTTAAGTAAGTAATCGCCCCTAATAGGACTGTCCAGACATTCTTGTCCGTTTCTTTTTTGAATTTGTAACTGTGGCGAAAAAATGCCTTTAAGTCCAGATTGCCGTTTAGGGTCGATGCCCACAAGTCGCTCAGTAAGCCGAAGCGCTCAATTGCGGTCAAATTTGCATAGAGATTTTTTGTTAGGGCTGCCAGCTCCTCATCGCTATAAGCGCACCGGTAAAAACCATGACCACCTGCATTCAGCAAAAGCCAGTCTGCCTGATTTTTGAGATTGATCTCAGTTGAGTTTCCGGTCAATAAGACGCGTCCTGTTACTCGTTCCTTTCCAAAGGCAGCCGTGTACATGATCGGCACATGATAGCGCGACACACTTTCTTGTTTCACATGCGAGCGCTTTTCTTCAGGCAGATAGAAAAAACGATGTTGAGTCAGTAGCCAGCGTTTGCCGCCTTCTTCCTTGGCTGCATGAATAATCGGATAGCCGCCCTGGTAAATCCATGAGTCCATCATTTGCCTGACTGGTTGTTCTGATTTCTCTTCGATTGCATCCCAGAGGTCCGTGGTCTCTGTGTTTTCATACTTATGGCTGTTCAAATAATGACCGATACCCAGGCGGTAATTTTCCGAGCCTAAGTACTGCTCAAGCATCCTCAGTACAGATGCGCCTTTCTCGTAGGTGAGGACGTCGAACATACCTTCGGCATCTTCCGGCTTACGGACAGTGAATTCAATAGGGCGTGTGCTCAAAAGTCCATCGGTTGAAAATGCCTGGCCCCTCGAGACACCAAAGGTGTTCCAGCGCTGCCAGTCAGGCTGCCATTCATCGATCGCCAGCATCGACATGAAAGTGGCAAATGCTTCGTTTAGCCAGAGTCCGTTCCACCAGCGCATTGTCGCCAGATCGCCAAACCACATGTGCGCCAACTCGTGTGCCACTACATCGGCAACACGCTCCAATTCCGGCTGTGCTGCTGTCTTTTCGTCCAGGAGCAGTGCGTTTTCCCGAAAAATCACGCAACCGAGATTTTCCATAGCCCCGAACATGAAATCGGGAACTGCCACCAGATCAAGTTTTTCACCTGGGTATTTAATTCCGTAATAGCGATTGAAAAAAGACAACGATGCAGACGCCACTCTTTCGGCGAATGCGGCGAGATTGGTTTTGCCCGCCGGTGTCCATACTCTTAGCGGTGTTCCGTCGACCACAACTGGTTCGGTTGCCTCTAACTTGCCAATCACCAGAGCGACAAGATAAGTCGACATTTTCATGGTTTCTTTAAAGACAACCAGTTTTTTGCCGCTCACCTTTGAGCGCTTGCCTGACTTTTCAGATTTGTCAGCTTTGTCAGATTTTCGCGTCTTGCCGGCACTCAAAGGCGCGGCAACTTCTTTTGATTTCTCCAGCTTTTCCGACTGGACAGGCGAATTAGAAAGCGCAACTACATCACGGTCTACGAGAACCGAGATTTTGTAAACAGCCTTAAAATCCGGTTCGTCAAAACAAGGAAAAACTCTGCGCGCGTCTGTCGGTTCGCATTGAGTGACGGCAAGAGTGTGCTTTAAGCCCGACGCATCTGTGTAAGAGCTGCGGTAAAAACCATGGAGCCTCTCGTTCAAAATGCCGGCGAACTCAATTTGCAGATGCCAGAGCCCTGGTTTAAGGGCCTTGGAGAAACTCAACTTCAGGCGTTCGTTGTCAGCATCGAGGGCGGTTTTGGCGATTAATTCTTTGCCTTTGTCATCTATTGCTTTCGCCGACCCAATTGTTAATTCCAGGCAGTTGAGCAAGACCTCGTTTGTCTCCGATTGAATATTCACCGCACTGCCAACGGTTCCGGAAAACGTGCCTGCTTCGATTTCTGGCTCCAGGTGCAGATCGTAATGCTCCGGTACAACCGAACGTGGCAACCGGTAGGAAACAGACTCATCCAGCAACAGGCGCGTCTCGGTGGACATAATGCGTCCTCTTTAGTACTTGGGTGGCAATTAAGTGCCGGAGAGGTTAGCATATTGAGACTTTGATTTCATTTCGGCAGGCGTTCAAATCCGCGGCTACCGAAGGGCTTGTATTTTGCAAGCGCCAGATTCACTACATTATCGGCAAAAAACGCAATGAGAGGTTAAGCGAAATGGCAGAAGCAGCCACAGTCCAAAGCATCACCAAGCTGGCTCAGCAATTGCGCGTCGACAGTATTCGCTCGACTACGCAAGCAGGCTCGGGGCATCCCACTTCTTCCATGTCGGCAGCCGATTTGATGGCTGTCCTGATGACAAATTATTTGCGCTATGACTTCAAAAAACCTGAACATCCTAACAATGACCGGTTGATATTCTCAAAAGGCCATGCCTGCCCGCTTTTGTACTCCCTGTACAAAGCCGCCGGCGCGATAAATGATGAAGAGTTGCTCAGTCTGCGTAAGATGGGTAGTCGCCTCGAAGGGCACCCGGTGCCGGAAATTCTGCCCTGGGTCGATGTGGCGACTGGTTCTTTAGGGCAGGGACTCTCCTTTGGAACAGGGATGGCTCTAGCCGGTAAGTATTTGGATAAGCTTCCCTATCGCGTCTGGGTGCTGCTCGGAGACAGCGAAATGGCCGAAGGCTCCGTCTGGGAAGCCATGGCATGCGCCTGGCACTACAAGCTGGACAACATGACTGCGATTCTTGATATGAACCGCCTGGGCCAGCGTGGCGAGACCATGCTCGGCTGGCATTCCGAAATATATGGCGAGAGAGCACGCGCCTTCGGTTGGCACACTATTGAAATCAATGGTCACGATCTGGACGCTATCGATGCTGCGTACAAAGAAGCAATTGCGACGCAAGGCAAGCCGACTTTGATCATTGCAAAGACCGAAAAGGGTCACGGCATTCCTTTGACCGCCAACAAAGATAACTGGCACGGCAAGCCGCTCAGCCCTGAGCAAGCTGCCGAGGCAGTCGAGCAATTGGGCGGAGTGCAACACACCGTGATTGAGGTGAAGAAGCCTGAAGACAAGCAACCGGCCAATGCCGGCCGCGCCGTCAAGAAATTTGAAATACCTAAGTACGAGTCGGCAATTGCCACCAGAGAAGCATACGGAGACGCTCTGAAAGCTCTGGGCGCCGCCAATGACAATGTTGTTGTTGTGGATGCGGAAGTTTCCAACTCGACGTACGCCGACAAGTTTGCGCATTCTTTCCTGGAGCGCTTTTTTGAAATGTACATCGCCGAGCAATGCATGGTCGGCGTAGCAATCGGTCTGGCCAATCGCAACAAAATTGCTTTTGCTTCGACCTTTGCCGCCTTCCTGAGCCGCGCTTATGATTTCATTCGCATGGGTGCAATTTGCCGCGCCAATATCAGGCTCTGCGGCTCGCACGCTGGTGTTTCCATCGGACAGGACGGACCCTCTCAGATGGCCCTGGAAGACCTGGCTATGATGCGCGCCGTTTATGAAAGCACTGTTCTGTATCCTTCAGACGGAGTGTCGGCCGCCCATCTCGTCAGCACAATGGCAGAGACCAAAGGCATCTCTTACATGCGTTCAACCAGAGAAAAAACACCGATTCTCTACAAGAATGATGACAGCTTCCCAATTGGCGGCAGCAAAACTCTGCGCAGTTCGAGCAAGGACAAAGCCACTCTAATTGGCGCCGGCATCACTCTGCACGAATCTCTAAAAGCTTACGAAGAGCTGAAGAAAGAAGGCATTGAAGTTCGAGTAATCGATCTTTATTCGGTAAAACCGGTGGACAAAGAAACATTGCATAAGGCAGCCAAAGAAACCGGCACGCTTATTGTGGTCGAAGATCACTGGCCTGAAGGTGGTCTTGGTGATGCCGTATTGGAAGCCTTCTCCTGCGACGAAAAATCGATCAAGTCGGCTGTTACCGCTCCCAAGGTGGTCAAGCTAGCTGTTCATGGCATGCCCGGCTCCGGCACTCCGCAAGAGTTAATGGATGCCGCCGGTATCTCGGCCAAACATATCGTCGCTGCCGTGAAGGCGCTCTAATACCGTATTTTACGGAAGATGAGTGGTCCACAATTGACTGCGCCAACAACGCTACCTGCTCACCAATGCGCGCATGCTGCCCTTGGAGTTGCGCGAGGGCCCCGGGAGACACTCGCGCATAGGGCACACCGCTTGTATGGTGAGCAGTGCTAAATCCTAATATGTCTATTATACATACATTTGTATGTGAATCAATAGGCTGAGGAGTATTTTGCCGTTAAACCAATGCAGCTGCACTAAAAATCTGTAGAAAAGGATTTCTGATTGCAAGAAAAAAACAAACGTTTTT
>JBGAVL010000318.1:0-7070 GCA_044228145.1 Obscuribacteraceae bacterium (SeqCode) | reverse complement strand
AAATAGTCATTGCGAAAGCCGGCATGATAGGTTCCGTACTGCGTGTTACTGGCGGCATCAAAAAAGCGCTCGCCGCGGTAGGTATAGAGCCGTGAAGTTGGATAGAATTTCTTGATCGGCGGCGGAGGCATTGGATTATCTCTGTCAATCCGCCCGGCTGGACTGGCGAAGAAAAGCCATACGCAGCCTTTCTTTCTTGCGTCGTCGATAAACTCGAAGCGGTTCCATTCTGCCTTAGGATTTTTTCTGCCTGATATTTCACGGACAAAAGTGACGGCGTCTTTCGGCAAGACCGAGTCTTGATAATAGCGGTCGAATCCTATTGCAATGGCAAGCACGAATGCGACCAGACAGATCATTCTCAGAGCATACGATTTGAGAAACTGCCGCACGAGACCAATCAAAGCACCGGCTTCTGATTTGCGACTGATTCCAGGGTTTGACACGCTAAATATTTCCAGGTTTCGCTGTCAGCACGGCGGACGAGATCTTTCTACATATAATTACTTCTTTGATAACTTACCCGCCCAATAAACACGGCAAACCAATCTGGAGATTGGAGCTTTCGGTGGGATTCAAAGCAGTTATGTTCTGGGTTTGGTACTTTGCGTATTAACAAGTTCGCGCGCGCGCTCGGCTGCTTTCACCACTGCCTTGATAAGCGTCACTCGTAATTTCCCTTCCTCAAGCTCCATGAGACCGTCGATGGTGCAGCCGGCCGGCGTCGTTACCATGTCTTTCAACAGAGCCGGGTGAGCTTTCGATTCAAGAACCATGCGTGCCGAGCCCAGCATTGTCTGAGCCGCCAGAAGTGTTGAGACATCGCGTGGAATTCCCAGTTTGACGCCGGCTTCGGCAAGCGATTCGATGACAACATAAAGATACGCCGGACCGCTTGCCGATAAAGCGGTAACACCGTCCATCAGCGATTCGTCTACGAACACCGTTTCACCTACGCATTTGAAAATCTCTTCGGACATTTGTTTGTGTTCGTCAGTGGCACCGGAGCCGGTGCAGAGTCCGGCCATACCGGCATTCATGACTGAGGGGGTGTTCGGCATGGCTCGGACAACGGGAATGCCTTCAGGCAACCGTTCTTCGACAAAAGCGGTTGTCACTGAAGCGGCCACTGAAATGATCAATTGCTTCTTCGTCACAACCGATGATATGTCGCGAAGAACACTGTCCATATTTTGCGGTTTTACCGCAAGCAGGATGACATCTTTGTCTTTGACGGCTTTTTGATTATCGAGAGTGACTTCAATTTTCAACCGCTCTTTGACGCGCTGCAGTGAAGGTTCGTGCCCAACCGTTCCACAAATGTCTGAAGCGCTTACGGCTTCTTTCTTGAGCAAGCCGGAAATGAGTGCTTCGCCAAGCTTGCCGACCCCAATTACAGCAAGCTTTTTGTTCTTCAGCATTTGGTATTTTCCTCTTTCATTTGATTTCCCGGTGTTTAAAACTGCGTGCATTCTCGCCGGAATAGTCGGCGACAATTTGTCCATGTCCTACAAGTTTGTATTTGTAGGTGATAATTCCCTCTACTCCCACCGGACCGCGGGGGTGAATTTTTCCAGTGCTGATGCCAACCTCAGCGCCGAATCCATAGCGAAAACCATCGGCAAATCGCGTCGATGCATTCAAATAGACACCGGCGGAATTTACCTCCGCAAAAAATCTTTCAAACGCTTCAATGTCTTCTGTGACTATGCATTCCGTATGAGACGATCCGAAAGTGTTGATATGCTCGATCGCCTCACTCAGAGAGTCTACGACCTTGATTGAGATAGTCAGATCGGAGTACTCGGTTGACCAATCAGTATTGTTGGCGGTGCCGACATTTTTGAGGTTGTAAAAGTCAATTGCAGATTTTTCGACCCGCACTTCTACCTTTTTCTCCTGCAAAGCGTCAACAATTTTCTTGAGGAAAACATCGGCTACCTTGCGATTGACCAAAAGAGTTTCAATCGCATTGCAGGCGGCAGGATATTGCGTTTTGCTGTCCACTGCAAGTTTTAGAGCCATCTCTAAATCAGCCTTCTCGTCGACATAAATATGGCAGATGCCATCAGCATGTCCGAGCACTGGAATGTGAGTATTCTCTTGAATGTGCCGCACCAATTCGTTTGATCCGCGCGGAATAACGAGATCTACCTCTTTGTCCAGTTTGAGCAGATCGGCAACTTCTTCCCGCCCGGATAAAAGAAAAAATGCTCCTTCAGGGTAATCAACGGATTTCAGCGCCGCAGCCAGGCAATCGAAAATCGCCCGATTGGAATTCTCTGCCTCTTTGCCGCCTTTGATGAGACCAGCGTTTCCACTCTTCACGAGCAGCGACATTATCTGCGGCAATGCATCGGGGCGCGACTCGAAAATTACAAGAACCACTCCGATCGGACAACTGACTCGATAAAGATTCAAGCCGTCATCTAGTTCTCTTTTTAGCGTGGCTTTTCCGAGAGTGTCTTCAAGCTCAGCCACCTGGCGGACTCCGTCTATTACACCCTTGAGCTTTTCGGCGTCCAGTTTCAGCCGTTTCAAATACGAGGACTGCATTTTTCCTTGCTCGACAAGTGACTGAGCATTGGCAACATCGATTTTGTTTGCTTCCAAAATGCTCGACTCGTTCTTTTTCAATTGCTCAGCCATGGCAATGAGAGCTGCCGTGCGTTTTTCTTTGCTAAAACGAGCCAGGCGGCACGAAGCAAGTTGCGCTTGCTTGGCGACTTCTTGCACTTGCGACAAAACTGATTCAGCCATTTATTGCCTGCTTATCCGATTGAATTCTCAATTTTTCCCAGCGTCCTATATGTTTGTACGCCCGATTCTACGCGGTTTCAAGCAAAGCGATATTATCACGTGTGACGATGGCGTCATAATTTCTAACTTCAATCTTGGCGTCAATCGCATTCGAGTGTTGCCCTGAGATTTGCTTGGTTTCTTCGCTTGAATAATTGGCGATGCCGCGCGCAAATTCCAATCCGGCATCGTCCATGATGCCAATCACATCACCTCTTTCGAACTGCCCGCGCACCTGCACAACGCCTGCCGGCAAGAGGCTTGCTTTGCCGTTTTTCAGCGCCGTTTTGGCGCCATCATTGACTACCAGGGCCGCCTTGACCGTGGTAGCAAAGGCAATCCAGCGCTTCTTTCCGGTCAGTCCAGGTTGGGGAAGGAATAGGGTGCCTATCTCCTCATTGGCGAACAGCCTGGGGATGACATCGGCTACTTTGCCGCCGGCAATAATTACCGAGCACCCTGACTGGGTGGCTGTTTTCGCCGCTTCAATCTTGGTCTTCATGCCGCCTCGACCCATCTTTCCGGGCGCTGCCGGGCCTGACGCCAGTTTTTCAATCTCTGAAGTTATCGCCGGCACAAGCGGTATGAGCTTTGCGCTGTCTGCCTTGCGCGGATCGTCCGTGTATAGCCCGTCTACGTCAGTCAAAATGACGAGCAGGTCAGCCTCCACTTTGCTGGCCACAAGGGCGGAAAGCTTGTCGTTGTCACCGAAATTGACTTTCAACAACTCGAAGTCTTTCTCTGATTCGATTTCAGCAGTAGACACACAGTCGTTTTCGTTGATTATGGGCAAAACTTTCAGCCTGATCAATTCTCCGATTGTGCTGCGCAGATTGAGATAGCGGGTGCGGTTGGAAAAATCTTCTTCGGTCAAAAGTATTTGAGCCGTGATGATATCCAGCCCTTGAAAGGCGTCGGAATACAAGGCCATGAGCCGACCCTGTCCGACTGCCGCACAGGCTTGTTTCATGGGCAGAAGCTTGGGTTTTTTATCCAGCGCAAGCTTCTGAACCCCCAGTCCGACGGCACCTGATGTCACAAGCAAGACTTCCTTGCCTTCTTTCATCAAGGCTGCTATTCCTTCAATAAAGGCGTAGAACCGGCTTAGCGCGATTCCGCCCTCTTCTTTCATGAGCACGGCTGTGCCAAGCTTTATGACAATTCGCTTTGCCCCGGCTAAAACCTCTTTGCGGTCCATCTGGCTTGCCTTTCGCGGATTTGCACGCGGAAATCTTCTGCCCCGTCCGTTGGGTTAGCAGAATTACCATTGATTTTAAACTCATATCGTCTTTCAATAGTGAGGATCTCAGGAGGCTGGACTGTATTTCGTGCCGCGCGCGAGCGGCGAAAACCTGAAAGGAGCAACGAAAAGTGGTAGAGCGAGTCGGAAAAGATAAGAATGGCAAATATCCGGCATCCATTCAATTGGGTTCTTTAGAGAATCCCAATGGTGAAAAGGTCAAGAGAATCACCCGCGAGCAAGTGCGCTCATTGCGGACGCAGGAAATGCAAAAGGTCGGCGCCAAGTTCGAACTGAAGCAGACTGCCGTCCGATGGTGGAAAGAATTGGTCGCCTTTTTCTCTTACAAGCCGAAAGACAAGCGCTTGCCGCAAAACTGCGCCATTTACGGGCATACGGTCATTCGCACCCCGGGCGGTTTCGAGCCCAGATGCCGCTTTTGCGATACCGTGATTGTCGACGCCGATCAATTGCGCTCCAAAGTCTAGATCCCGTGAAGCCGGCAAGCTGCCGGCGCTCCCACGACCCACGACTAAATTTAGTTCTTCGTTCCATCCAGGCTGGGCACGGCAGGCGCCTCGAACGCCGGATAGAGACTGACGATGGTGTTCATGACTTTGTCGTGGCTGACCTGGTCGAGGTTTACCACAGCTTTCAAGAACGACTCGGTCGACGAAAGTCTTATGCGGCTGACCTGGTTGCCGATGTGAGTTGTGGCAACATGATTATTCATTGGAGTCGTCTCCTTGATTAGCATCTGCATTACCGGGTGGGGTTGTGTCAACTTTGGTATCCGACCATGAACGCCACTGTAAGCGTTTCGAAGGTAAAGGTCAGTCCAAAGTTCACCAGATCAACCCTGGGGTTTTTCCCTGGATGCGTTTTCCTCGATATACTATTTCTCTATGACGTTTTTGCGCGTGGCGCTAGCTATTCTGCTTGTTTGTGTTCTCTCGGCGGGGTATTTCCTGTACGGGAAATGGCAGGCACTGACTGAGCCGCATCGTTTGCGGCAGCCGCGCATAACAATTGCTATTCCGCGCGGTGCCACCTTTGAAGACGCGCTGGCACTGCTTGCAAAAGAAGACATCCTCACAGATATATTGCCGCTGAGAGTTTACTTGAAGGTGACGGGAAACTCCCCCATCGTGCAAGCGGGGAATTATCAGTTTCATTCGCCGGTGTCGCCTCTGGGCGTCATGGACGTTTTACGCGCCGGGGCACATTCGGAAAAACTGACGATTTTGGAAGGTTGGAACCGCTTTGATATTGCCAGGGCGATGAGGACGCTGCCTGCGCTCAAGTTGCAAACCGATACGCAAGCGCTGCCGCTTATGAGTGATTTGTCGCTGATTTCCGATATAGATCCCCTGGCGAAAAATCTAGAGGGATATTTGTACCCGGACACTTACTTCATCGTCGAGAGAATGACGCCCAGGGAAGTTGTGCGAGGCATGATCACGCGATTTAGAAAGGTCTGGAAAGAGCACCTGGCAAAACCTGCATATGACAGGAAGGTTTCAATTCATGATGTTGTCACTGTCGCATCCATTATCGAAACCGAAGCAAAGCTCGAGTCGGAAAGACCTAAGGTGGCATCAGTCATATACAACCGACTCAGTAAAGGCATGCCTCTGGGTGTAGATTCGACTGTTGTTTATGCCGCAAAAATCGAGGGTAAGTGGCGCAACAACGGTAAGGTGTACCAATCGGACATCGATCGCCGTTCTCCCTATAACACGCGTATTTTCAAGGGATTGCCGCCGGGGCCGGTCGGCTCGCCGGGGCTTTCTTCTTTGATGGCGGCGCTCAATCCTGAGCACACTACTTATTTGTATTACGTGCGCAACCCTTATCAGAATAATGGAGCGCACAACTTTTATTCAAGCGCGGCCGAGTTTGAAAATGGTGTGGCGATGCTGCGTAACTGGGAAAAGAAACAGGCGCAGAATCCAGCACCAGCACCAACTCCTTCGCCTGCTGCAATGCCGGCACCGGCAATTCCTGCGCCGGGATCATTGTTGAAACCAAGGCAACCCGGCTACACGCAAAATCCCTTGCAGGGAACAACTCCATACACGAGTGTGAAACCTGCGCTGAATCAAACTGCTGCAACACCAACTCCAAAAGCTGTTTCAAAACCAGCTGCAAAGCCGGCAACATCTCAGAACCAGACCCGGTCAAGAAGGGCAGTTCAGAAACAAAATACAGTGCGCAGGTCGACGCAGAAGCGCAGTGCTGGTTTCAGTCCCACTCAATCGACGAAGCGTAAGCGCCGAAGGTAGCGCTACCAAATGGAAAATGCGGTCAGTGTCAATCAGCTCGTAAAAAATTTCGTGCTGAAAAAACGCGACGGACTGCGCTGGACATCGACGCAAGTGAAAGCCGTGGACGGCATTACGCTGGCTATTGCGAAGGGACAGTCTGTCGCATTCATTGGACCAAACGGCGCTGGTAAATCCACAACCATAAAAATGCTCACCGGGATTTTGCATCCAAGTTCCGGTGACGCGACTGTGCTCGGTTGCATTCCCTGGAAGGAAAGAACTCGCCTGGCGCGCCGCATTGGCGTTGTCTTCGGGCAGCGCTCCCAATTGTGGTATCACTTGCCTCCTCGTGACACTTTCGAACTTTTGTCGAAAATCTATGAAATTAAAAGTGATGTTTTCGAGTCGCGCAGAGATATGTTGATCGAGCGTTTTCAACTCGGTGAATTTCTCGATACTCCCGTTCGCAAACTCTCGCTTGGACAGCGCATGCGCGCTGAGGTGGCATGCAGTCTTTTGCACGGACCGGAAGTGATTTTTCTAGACGAACCAACCATCGGCCTCGATGTGATCGCCAGGCAAGAATTGCGCGATTTGATCAGAGAGTGGAATCAAGAAAATGGTGTGACAGTTTTTCTCACCAGTCACGATGCCGGTGATATTCAGCATGTCGCAAAACGTGTCATCGTCATCAATCACGGCCGCGTTGTTCTGGATGATAAAGTCTCCCGTGTGCGCCGACAGTACCTGCGCGAAAAAGTTCT
>JBGAVL010000317.1:0-7177 GCA_044228145.1 Obscuribacteraceae bacterium (SeqCode) | reverse complement strand
GCCGGTATGGGAATCGGTGCTTACGAAAGTGCACAGTACATCAATGAATTAGGCGGTGAAATGCTGGTTGAGAGCGAAAAAGGCAAGGGCACTCGAATTTCGATCACGCTTCCATTGTTTGTCATTCGGACAGACTCCGATCTTCGCGAGCAGGAGGCCGCATGAGTGCTGAAAAATCCCGTGCGCTCCTAATTGTCGAAGATGATCTCGCTTTGCAAAAGCAAATGCGTTGGTCTTTTGATCGATTTGAGACGTTGACCGCAGCAGATCGAGAAAGCGCTCTAGCGCAAATACACCGCCACTCGCCGCCAGTAGTCACTATGGACCTTGGACTTCCACCCGATGCAGACTCGGTTTCCGAGGGATTTCGACTGCTGGAACAGATTCTGGCAACGGCCCCCGATACCAAGGTGATCGTCCTGACTGGGCAAAATGACCGAGCGAATGCCCTTCGTGCTATCGCCCTCGGTGCATACGATTTTTTTGCCAAACCGTTCGAACCTGAACTGTTAGCTCTAACGATAGACCGTGCATTTCGACTTTACGAACTTCAGCAAGAAAACCATCGTTTAGCCGCGGCGCAACATCCCCCTGCACTCGCTGGCTTGCTGACTCGTGATGCCGGCATGCAACGTGTGTGCCGCACTATTGAGAAAGTGGCTAGCAGTAGCGCAACTGTACTTCTTTTAGGAGAAAGTGGTACGGGCAAGGAGCTGTTGGCACGCGGCCTGCACGACTCGTCACCTCGCAAAGGTGAGCGATTTGTCGCCATTAATTGTGCTGCCATCCCTGAAAACCTACTTGAAAGCGAGTTGTTTGGGTATGAAAAAGGAGCCTTTACCGGCGCCGCAAAAACCACCCTAGGCAAAATAGAAACTGCCAACGGCGGCACCCTGATGCTTGATGAAATCGGCGACTTGCCGTTGCCGCTTCAATCAAAACTCTTGCGTTTTCTGCAAGAGCGGGTAATCGAACGTCTAGGCGGACGCCAGGAAATTCCAGTCGACGTTCGTATAGTCTGCGCCACGCATCAGGATCTGAAATCGCAAATAACTAATGGCGGGTTTCGAGAAGATTTGTATTACCGATTGGCTGAAATTGTCATATCAATTCCACCCTTGCGTCAGCGAAATGGCGATGCTGCGCTTATGGCGCATGCATTCGTGCATCGATTTGCAGATGAACAAAAGCGCGGCAGTATGTCCCTGTGTGAAGACGCAATTCGAACCATCGAAGCATATCAATGGCCAGGTAATGTGCGAGAACTGGAAAACTGCATCAAACGTGCTGTAATCATGGCCGACAACTCTCGTATTACCCGGGAAGATATTGGCCTAGACCCAACAAGTTCAGAGGATGTTGAATTCATTGATCTGCGCAAGGTTCGTGACGATGCTGAGCGTCAAGCGGTTGTCACTGCATTGGGGCGAGCTAACGGCAACCTTCTTCGTACTTCCGAGATTCTCGGTATTAGCCGACCAACGCTATATGACCTAATGCATCGGTTAAGCTTGAAATAGACACTCCTCCAAGAAAGCAAAAATGATGAAACCCTCCAGCAATACGTTACCTAAGGCCATTTCAGCACTAATGCTGTCATTACTCCTTGCAGCATGTGGAGGTGACTCACAAGAGAGCCTCCTAGCGTCCAGCAAGGCTTATTTATCGAAGAGTGATACAAAAGCGGCAGTTATTCAGTTAAAAAATGCGTTACAACAGAACCCAAACCTTGCTGAAGCGCGATTTTTATTGGGTTCAGCCCTTCTTGAAAGCGGTGATATTGCCGGTGCCGAACTTGAATTGCGAAAAGCTTTGGACCTGAAACATCCTGCGGATGAAGTTTTACCCATCCTCGCTCGCACACTATTAGCTGCGGGAAAAGCGCAGAAACTGCTGGAAGAATTTGGAAAGACAAAGCTAACTGCAGGCGAGCCGCGTGCTGCCCTAGACACCAGCCTTGCAGCCGCAAACGCCTCTCTTGGAAACGGCGACGCTGCGAAAGAACTATTAGCAGAAGCTCTTGCCAATCAGCCAGATTATTTCCCAGCTCGCCTTGCTGACATCCGTCAAACCGTGGCCAGTAAAGATCTGCCAGGTGCCCAAACAAAGATTGATGCTCTTTTGTTGAAATACCCTAGCAATCCTGAAGCATTATTGCTCAAGGGGAGCTTGCTTAGCATTCAGGGCGACACCACTGGAGCTATTGTTGAATACCAAAAGGCCCTTACAGCAAATCCCGCTTACTTGGCCGCCCATTCTGCCTTGATCACATCCTTTCTGCTGCAAGACAAATTGAGTGATGCGGCGAATCAGCTGGATGCACTAAAAAAAGTCGCCCCCAAGCATCCACAAACAATATATTTTGAAGCACAAATTAACTATCAGCGCAAAGAATTTAAAGCGGCTAATGAATCGGCACAATTGCTTCTTCGAATTTCACCCAACAATCCAATGGCTCTCCAATTGGCCGGCGCCATTGCGTATCAACTACATACTTATCTCCAAGCTGAAGCTTATTTAGCCAAAGCTTTACAAATCACCCCGGGATTAACAGTTGCACGAAGACTATTGATCGCTAGTCATCTGAGAGCAGGGCAAACGGATAAAGCCTTGGATACCCTGCAGCCTGTATTGGCTAACATTGACAAGGACTCAGAGCTATTGACTCTAGCGGGTGAAGCATATTTGCAGCACGGAGAACCGAATAAGGCTGCAGAATATCTAGCAAAAGCAAGCAAACTAGAGCCAGACAGCGCAGCCAAAAAAACCTCTCTTGCCTTGGCGCATATGGCTCAAGGCAATTCAATACATGCGTTGCAGGAGTTGGAACAGATTTCAGTCTCCGATAAAGGCATAACCGCAGATCTTGCCTTGATCGCTGCATACCTTCGTAGCAACCAACTCGACAAGGCCCTGAAGGCCATTGAAGGAGTTGAGAAAAAGCAGCCTGACAATCCTGCAACATATAATCTTCGCGCCCGTGCGTTGCTTGCCAAGAACGATATAGCTGGAGCACGCAGGAGCTTCGAAAAAGCGCTTTCAATCAACCCAACATTCTTTCCAGCAGTTTCTAGCCTTGCGAGACTAGATCTTATAGACAAGAAGCCCGACGACGCACGAAAGCGCTTTGAGACTTTACTTGCGATTGACCCAAAAAACACCCAGTCACTACTGGCGCTTGCAGAACTGAAGGTAGCCAATGGAGGCACGGCGGCTGAAGTAACCGCCGCCATTGAAAAGGCGATTAGTGCCGGACCCAGTGAAATCGGCCCCAGACTCACGTTGATTCAGTACTACCTGAAGAACAAGGACATAAAGAAAGCACTTGGTGCTGCCAATGAAGCTGCGTCATCAATTCCTGACAAACCAGAAATTCTTGAAGCACTGGGAAGAACTCAGCAATTGTCTGGAGACTTCAATCAGGCACAGATCACCTTTGGAAAACTGTCATCGCTCCAACCTACCTCTCCTCTACCCTTGCTCCATCTAGCCGAAGTCCAATTCGCAAACAAAAACAAAGATGAGGGCATCAAGAGTCTAAAGAAAGTATTGGAGATCAGTCCGGACAGTCTTGATGCCCAACGAGCTCTAATTCTTGTAGCCATGGACAACAAGAACCCAAGCAGCGCGCTCGAGATCGCTCGGACGATACAAAAACAACGCACGAAAGAAGCAGTCGGCTATCTCCTTGAAAGTGAGATCCATGCTTCCAACAAAGCTTGGCCTGAAGCAATCAGTGCACTTCGTAATGGTCTTAGACAGATACCAGCAACTGAATTAGCCATCAAGCTCCACACTTTTCAGCGTGCCTCTGGAAATTTGGCAGACGCAGACCAGTTTTCGATCTCGTGGTTAAAAGATCGCCCCAAAGATGTTGGTTTCAGAATGTATATGGGTGACTTGGCCAATTCGCAAAAAAATTATACCCAAGCAGTTAGCCATTACCATAGCGCACTTAGCTTGCAGCCTAATAACGCATTAATTCTTAATAACTTGGCTTGGTCAAGTGGTCAGATAAAAGCGCCTGAGGCACTTGAGTACGCTGAAAAAGCCAATCAGCTTGCCCCGAATCAACCAGCATTCATGGATACTTTAGCCATGCTCCTTGCGGAGAAGGGAGAATCCTCAAAAGCAATCGAATTACTCAGAAAAGCTATTGTCATCGCGCCACAGGCGAGTGTAATTCAGCTAAATCTTGCGAAGCTTCTTATCGCCTCAGGTAAAAGAGATGAAGCGCGGAAGGAACTAGAAGCTTTGGCAAAAATTGGCGAAAAATTTTCCGGTCACGCGGAAGTAAGTCAACTGCTCAAATCACTTTGAAATAATTTTTCGGGAAATTTATTGAATATTTATAGAAAAATAACTGGGAAAGATACTAGAAATTAGCTGTTTTCCAAACAGCATATAAGCCATCGACCAGAAATCGCCATTTTATCGACTATATTTGCCTCTCGAATTAATAGCGTATTGTCATTAATAATGCGTAAATTTTCACTAGGCGTCATTCGTTTTCCAATGCAATTAGTTATTGCCGTCAGGTGTTTATAGGGAGTAAATCATGAAGCGCTCAATGAACATTCTCAATCGGCATCGCTTTCCCTGGGCTCTTTATTTTATTCTGGCTACCAGCGCCACCTGCAAACCAGCGTTCGGATTAGAGTCCGCCGAACTTAAGGAGCGTGCAGCACATTTGAGAACAGAGGCAAAAGCGTTCGAGCACGGCGATGGAGTGCCGCGTGACCCCCAAAAAGCGGTTGAACTCTATTGTGAAGCTTCACGCCTAGGAGACGCCGAAGCCCAATATAATTTGGGTTGGATGTATGCAATGGGCCGTGGTATTGACCGTGACGATGCTACGGCAGCCTATTTTTTTACAATGGCATCCAAACAAGGTGATGCCTTGTCTGAGCGAATGCTTCGTCAAGTTGGCTCGCCAATCGCCCAAGCACCATCCTGCTTGTCAGATCCTAATATTCACGATTCGGCGGGCAGCGATATTATCGCTGGGGCGACGCCTGAACGTCGCAAGGTAATGGATCTTGTCCAGAAACTAGCACCTGAATACGGAGTCTACCCTAGGCTTGCGATGGCAATCATCCGTGCAGAGTCAAATTTCAATCCAGCCGCCCTTTCTCCAAAAAATGCTCAGGGCCTAATGCAACTAATCCCGGAAACCGCTGCGCGCTTCAATGTTAAAAAGCCATTTGATCCGGAACAAAATATTCGCGGAGGCTTGTCCTATTTGCGCTGGCTACTCGCGTATTTCCAAGGAAACATTACCTTGGTTGCTGCTGCATATAACGCTGGAGAAGGAGCAGTAAACCGCTATGCCGGCATTCCACCATTCGCAGAAACCCAAGGTTACGTTAACCGAATCAAGGAAATATTTCAGCGTGATGAGCATCCATTTGATGCAAGGATTACACCTCCCTCACCTGCATTATCAAAAATCAGTTTGCGTAGAACAATGTGAAGAACGTCCGTCGTTTTAGCATCTCACTTGCCCCGTTTGCCGCTTTTATTTTCTGCCATACAGCCCAAGCGGACTTGGCGGATACGATAGCCCGGATTAAACCTTCTATTGTCGTCGTCGGGACCTATAAAAAGACCAATAGCCCACAGTTCGCGCTACGAGGAACAGGGTTTGTCGTCGGCAATGGAAATCAAATTGCAACCAATGCCCATGTCATTCCAGAGAGTTCTGACCCAGATGGACCGGTTCTTGTAGTACAGGCACGTACTAACAACGAAGAAGTACAGTTAAGACATGCACAATTAATCATTCGTGACAAAGAACACGATCTAGCAGTATTGAAAATAGAAGGCTCTCCGCTTCCCGCACTAACACTTACAAACTCTGACATGGCGCAAGAAGGTCAGGAGATCGGATTTACTGGTTTCCCAATTGGCGGCGCACTTGGCTTTTCACCAGTTACCCATCGGGGAATTATTTCATCCATCACGCCTATCGCGTTACCCAGCGGAAATTCTCAACAGCTAAATGGAAAGCTAATCCACAAACTCAAAGGTAATGTTTTCAACATTTTCCAATTGGACGCAACTGCATATCCGGGAAATAGTGGCAGTCCAGTCTTTAATAGCCAATCTGGGGAAGTCATCGGAATAATCAATATGGTTTTTATCAAAAGCACCAAGGAGGCAGCCCTAAGCAATCCTTCTGGTATTTCTTATGCCATACCGTCGACTTATTTGAAATCCCTGCTTTTTCCGCACTAAAGCTGTACCTCTCCAACTGCCTTCTTAGTAGAACGGGCAAATAAATCGGCCGCCTTATGAACCAAATGTACCGCTAAAAGGCGGTTTGGCAGACGCAAGTATATCTCCCGGTAGCTTAACAATGTGTCCGCAAGCCACTGCCAGCGTGGCCTAGTATCCAAATGTCTAGTTGACGAAGAACATCCTAGTAGGCGAATAAATAATCCATCTTGTTTACCGATAATCCGCTCAGGAACGGGTGTTCCAAATACACGACTTGCAAGGTACAAAGCCTGCTGAGCGATTCTCACTAATCCAACCTCTTGGGCTCGCTCCATGAGGAGATCAGCAAAATATTCCGATCTTTCGGAGAACTGACGAAACAGCAGATCGATATCCCAAAGATCTCGCAGGCCACGTTCAAACTCCGAATTAAGCATCAAATGACTGGCTGCATGAAGGACCATGTCTTCATCTTTAAGGCGCCACCAAAAGCCACAACCGTCAACAGGAATGGCCTCTCTGATCATATTGTCTGAATCGACTGCAATGCGACATGATGGCATCACTAGCGAGTGATGAAGATCGATAGTTGTCCCACGGCGTCGGTGAGTCATAGGTGGTATTTCATGAGACCATTCGCGATAGTAGCGTTGGTCATAAGGATCGAGTTTACTGCCGACCCAACCGTTTAACATCAATGCCCCTTCAGCCGCCCCAATATCTTGCTTAAGCACAAGGACATCAATATCGCTAAAAACCCGCCCTTCCGCGGCAGTGAGGCCCATCAAGACATACGCTGCACCTTTGAGCAAGATGACCGGAGCGTTTAGGCCAGATAAGGCGTGCTGAATATGGTCGAGTTCTCGCCGCACATCGCGCTGAAATGCTTCGACATGGATTAACGCCGATTTACGATGGATCTGCAAGCTCTCTGGAAAATACCTCCCAAATAATTGGG
>JBGAVL010000316.1:0-7265 GCA_044228145.1 Obscuribacteraceae bacterium (SeqCode) | reverse complement strand
TTTGCAGTCCCATAAAGGCCGATCTACCCAGTAAAAATAAGGGTTTCGGCCTTTTTTGTGTCCGATGTTATCCAGTGCGGGGCATAGTAAGCCGGGGGCATTTGGGGGCATATTTGGGGGCATGGGGCACTATCCAATCATTCGATGCCCCCTCATGGCATTGACTGATACGCTAATCAAGACTTCAAAAGCGAAAGACAAGGCATACCGAATTGCCGACACTGCGGGCCTGCAATAACCTATCTAAACAGAGAGAAATGGTATATCTCCATACTCAGGCAGACAACGGGCATTCATTTGAAGATTAGGTTGTCACTTGACAACTATTGTTAAGTGGACCTAATATTCTCGTCAGGAGTTCATATGGCCAGGAAGCCGCACCCCAAACCCGAGGTAGAGGCAGCCATTGAATATGCTGAAGAGCACGGCTGGAGGATCAAGCAGGGCGGGAGCCATGCTTGGGGGAAAATGTATTGTCCCTATAACGATGACACTTGCCGTTGCGGCGAGTACTGTATTACGAGCATTTGGAGTACACCTAGCAATTCTGGAAATCACGGCAAACAACTCAAGCGAGTCGTTGATAAATGCGCTCGCGAGAAAGCCAACGAAAAGCCAGATCAAGAGGAAGGAAAAGAATGAGCGAATATGAATTCACATTGAAATTTCGACTACCGGACGCAAGTGCTGATTCAGAGGCATTTATTGACGCGTTAGCCGAGGCTGGCTGTGATGATGCATTAGTAGGCATCGGCATGCAGGGTCGTATCGCATTGGATTTTACCCGCGAAGCAAAGTCGGCATCAGATGCGGTTACATCTGCTGTACGTGATGTAAAGAGCGCAATTCCAGGTGCTGAACTTATAGAAGCATCGCCAGATATTGTCGGTTTAACTGACGTGGCTGAAATTGCGGGCTGTACGCGTCAAAATATGCGCAAAATGATGATGGCGCATTTATCTACATTCCCTTTAGCCGTTCATGAGGGAGCATCATCTTCCTTTTGGCATCTGGCTAGCGTGCTGACATGGCTTGATGAACACCAAAAACGACAGATTGATGTTGGACTTTTGGATATCGCAAAAATAAACATGACGATCAATATTGCCAAGGAGGCACGCCGCCTGCCTAACGCACAATTTTCGTTACCAAAAGATTTAGCGATGTTGTTGGCCTAGTAATGTAATATTTTGCAACTCAAGCCCGCACTTCGCGGGCTTTATTCTTTTACGTGCAGCGCAATTGTTAGCGCGGACAATTTTGGGACAGTACCACAATGCAAGGCTAGACCGGCCTTTGTCTTGATCCGATTGCAAATAACAATAGATTTTCAAAAACTGAAGTAGTGATAAGCAGCAATGGCTGACCAGTACGCGCACGCGAGACAACTCTAACAATTGCCAACCCTGCACCGATTTTTCTGACGCTATAAAAGAGCCTGCTAACAGGGTGATAACAGGAAAGCGCTCGCCGAATGAACAGAGTAGCAGGCTGTGTCTGGGGGCATAATTTGGGGCATTATGAAAAATGCCTTTTCTCAAAGCTGCGCAAAATAAGCCTTTCAGCCCCTAGTTTAATAGTGCCGACACCAAGCACCTGTTTTTGTAGAACAACAGAAGCCGACTTGCCTGAAATGAAAGAGTGTCGGCTTTTTTGTGGCTCACGACATCTAGAATTTAGGGTTCCAGTGCGATCCAAGTTGGGGCATATTTGGGGGCAAGGAGCTAATTTCTAAAATCAATTTCCACAATTCTATATTCAAGCGAGTAGTGTCGTTTGCTATTTCAGGAATTGAAAAAGCTAAGTCTGCTCCAAAGATTTAAGCAAACCAGAATCAAATCCATTCAGGATCTATAAGTATTTGTCTCGATAAGCACTCTGGTTTTTGGAAGCCTGGCCGATATATTTTAATCTCCCCTATGCGCTAGCTTAGCCAAGATATGCACTGACAGAAATATGCACCACTTTGATCGTCATATTTTCGTAAGCCTTCAAGCGTGATTTGGTAATTTATAAGAACACGAAAAAAACGTGATGAATTTCTTGTTGCAGGCATAATTTGAACAAATTCTATGCTAGATTCCGGTTCAACGAGGTAAGCGAGTTGTTGTATCGAAACTGTTTAACCTAAAAATTCGAGCTCCACCGGTCGTATCCAAAGGAAAGCTTCATGGCTGATACCCGACTGAAAGAAAAGGCAGTGGCCACTGCCTGTGAATACCAGCAAGGCAATATTGCAGGGCTGGACGATGCAACAACGCGAAGGCTTGTTGCATCAGTAGTATTAAATGAAAGCCGCGGTGGTGATCTGGCTATCACCAATCACGCAGGCTTCGTCGGCAGATACCAGGCAGGCGCCACATGGCTCGCTGCGGCTTCCTATATTGACCAGGATAAACTCACTTCGTCTCTATCAGAGCATCGGACCGAATGGGCGTGGGCAAAGTCCGGCGGCATGACACAATTTCTCGAAGATGGATCGAACTGGAAAAACGGTCTCAATCTCGATAACTATAAACAGTCCGCCGCGTTGCAAGATGGCGCCTTCAAGATCAATGCCGATGGCACTTACCATCGCGCAGTAAAACAGGGTGTGCTTGAAGGAGAGGAAAGTCAGTTGCGCATTGCCGGTTTTCTGAAAGCCGATCACATGATCGGTTATGGCGCCGCCGTTGCTGCCATAACCGGAGGCCGTGCGATCAGGGATGCGGGTGGTGTCAGTAATTACGATTACTTGCACGACATCACGCGCAATCGAGACGGTCTCAACGAGTTATTCTCACGCGCTCTGGCTCTTCAATCGCAAGGCATTGGCCCGCTGCATAAGACGGAAATTTCGCCGTTACTTTCGAATCCGAACCATCCCGATCATGAGCTATACAAACAAGCGCTCGTCGGAATTGAAAAACTTCCGGCAACCGCCTTCAGGAATGATCAGGAGCGCCAGAATGCGGCAGCCAGTCTGGCAGTCGAAGCGAAGATCAACGGACTGAATCAGATTGACCACGTCGCAGTCGGCGCCAATGGCGCGAGCCTGTTCGCCGTCCAGGGCAGGCTGGAAGACCCGGCCCATAGCCGAATTCATCAAGACCGAACGCTAGCGGCCGCACAACCAATAGAAAAAAGCACTGCGCTGATCGAGCAGGAAATGTCGCAAAGAAATACCCTGCAATTTCAGCAGGAACTTGTTCAGCGCGAAGGGCATAAACGCTGACAAGCCACTATCAAATCGAACATCGCAAATAACTTACCGCCCCCGAGGAAAGAAAAGATGAAACAAAAAAGAATTTTACTGCTCGCATCAATGGCTCTATTGATGTTTGGCTGCAAGGCGCAAACATCTGCAAATGAGCAGGCAGCCGTTGTCACCGCGCCAGTAGTTGCACAAGAAGTGCCGGAGAAAAAATTATCGGCATCGCAATTGCTTGAGCCGAAGCTCAAGAAAGACATGCCGTATGCTGATCTTCGGAAAATAGTACTGGCAGATGGTTGGTTGCCAGTCGTGACACCGGAGTGCAAGGAAAATGTCGGAGGCGAAGCCGACATCTGTGATCGCCAGCCGGAAGTGGAAGCGTGCAGTGGTGACGGGCATTGCAACATGTTTTTTATCTCGGGAGATGGCCAGACAAAATTGCGCGTTGGCACTTACGACGAGTCTGCAAGTTTCTGGGAGTTTTCCGCGCAAGGTGATTCGAACGCAGAAAAACCAAAATCATGGGATGAAGTCACGTCGCTTTCTGCAGAAGCCTGCACTCAAAAAGGTTATTCATCTTTTTTCGAAGCCTTCGTTAAATCAGATTCAATAAAAAAATCCCACACTGCGCCGCAAGTGAAAATATTCAGTTACTCCGGCGCAAAAGAAATTCCTGACAAATATGACGGATTTAAAATAGACCTTATCGACTACAGCTGGGTTTTAGTGGATGCAGCAAAAGAGGTTGGTGAATTTCAAACTTTGACTCTGAAAAAAACGGCGAAGGCTAATTCATTCAGGGTCGATTTTCAAAAAGCTGAATTTGGGGCCGATGAAGAGATTATTAAAACCTTCGGCGAGCCGGGCGCCTACTTATTTGAAATGCAGAACGGTTGCTGGCAGCTCACCCAGGAATTTATCTGAAATTGCAGAAAAACATAACCCTATAACGAGAAACAAAAAAAATGCGAAAGAATTTATTTTCTACATTGATTATTATCGGCACGCTTACAGCTGGCTGTACTGACAAAACTCCGGCTAACGCGGCGATTGTAACCCCGGCCTCTTCCGAAAAGAGCGTAGACTCAGGCAAAACTAGTGTTCTAATAACCACGGCGACACCAACTGAAAAAGTAGTGCTGGCCAATGTCTACAAGCAATTGGTGCAGGAAACTACAAATAGCCAATTAAGCGACGGTCGTTATGCTAGTTATTGGACTGGTCAGCAATTTTCTCGCGACGGTAAAAATTATTTTGTTGCTTTTACAGAAGCAACGCCACCTTCGGAAATTGAATATCCGGCGCCAGAAGACAAGGTCACTATTTCGCAGGTGACGTATGAACTTGCTAATAACCAATGGCAACTAAAAAGCGTGCAGGATGATGTAGGCCAGTTTGGCGGTAATAACAAAGCACCCACAGTTGATGCCGCTCGTAAAGCGGAAGTTTTTAACAATGTGCAGGGTAAATTGTTTCTTTCAGCACCTTCCGTGCTTTTTGCCAACATGGGCATTCAATTATTTTCCAGCGAGATTTTCGTCTTCTCGCCTGAAAATGGAAAATGGAAATATCTAGGTAGTGTCAAGACCGGTTCTGATAATACGGCAGGCTGTTCACATGAAGCCGATTCGGCAACGAAAACCAAATGTGCAAGCAGCAATGGAAAACTTCAATTTTCGGCCATTGAAAATTCTGACTGGCCAGAATTGAAGATTGTATTTGAAGGAACTGGATTGGACGATGGCGGCAATTTGATAACTTTGTCCGGTAAAAATTCGCTGATCTATCGATACGATGAAAAATCATCCGCTTATGTGGAAGTTAGCAAATGACATCTTTATTGAAGGAAATTATGATGATTCGCTACGTGAAATTAACGATGGTTTTGTTACTGGTCGCGGGATGTCAGAAAGAAGTACCTGCAGTAGCCAGGGATGTTGCAGTCGATAAAGTCGGCATCACTGCAGAAAGTGAGAGCACAGCTGCCGTGGCAGAAGGTATTTCCGACGATCAAATGGCGACAATCGTTAAGAATGTGATGGATGAGCAATACGGAAAAAGCTTCAATGAAAAATATCAATGCTGGGAATATGTCGCAAGCAATCTCGAAGACAAGCACTATTGCATGAAGGCTGGCAAGGCAACGCTGGTCGATGCGAATACACGCAAGTCCATCTATTTTCATGCGGCAAGCCGTGCGGATATTGCAGATGATCCTTCCTATGCATACAGCTCAGTAGATCCCGGCTTACTGGGTGCTTTCAAACTTTCAATGAGTGCTTCGGGAGCATGGAGTTCTGTTGCATCAATCAAGGCAATGGAATTTGGCTCCATCGGCAACTGTGGTTGTGATCGAGCGGAATTCGTAAAACTTGGGGAAGGCGATTTTTACGGCTGGACATTTTCCAGCGGAGGCACATGGCAAGGTATTACCGTGTTAAATTACGCAATCGTCGCCCCGCAAGGCAATGGTTTCGCTAACATCAGCAGTATCCCCGAGATACGGGAAGAAGATCAGGAGACTACCTACCAAATTAAGGTAGTCGATTCCGACGCAAATAAAAAAGTCTTTCCCATATTAGTCACGAAGCAAAGAAAGGGACAGGCCGCGCAGGAATCGCTCATTCCATTTGACGAAAGCAGCAAGGCCTATAAATTGCCCGAAAATTTCTAATTTTCGACCTAATCACGACACAGCCATTTCACACAGGAATTTTTATGTCCGATACGCCAATGGATAAACGTTTTGAAGTCGCCAAGCCACAATTGTTGGAAGCCGCCAATGCAGCCGGCATTGATGTAGGCATCATGGTCAAGATATCGGGCTTTGAATCGGGCTTCAACCCGGCAGCCCGGCCCATTGCCCGAGATGAAAGCAGAAATACCGTTACCCAGTTTGACGGTGTTAAAGCAATTTCAAGTGCCTACGGCTACGGCCAGTTTCTCAACGGGACGTGGCAAGACATGCTCAACAAGTATGGTGAAAAATATGGTGTTGAAAATGCCGGGCAGCTAAGTAAAGCCGAGGCGAATACACCAGAGCTCAGAAACAATACGGCCCTTCAGGCAGCCATGCTTGCAGAATTTACAAGAGAAAACACTCAAAAAGGTGCAAAGCTTGGTGGTGCGGATGCCGATGCGAATGTCTATGCGTTTCACAATCTTGGCGATGGCGATGCAACCCGCTTTTTGAATGCGCTGAAAGCAAATCCCGATCAACGCGCCGATCAGGTTCTTTCGGCTACGATCATCAGTGGAAACCCATCACTGTATGGCGATGGAAGCCGCTCACTGGCAGATTCCTATAAAGCAATGGGCCAGAAAATGGACGCCTATGAGAAATATGCTATCGAAGCCACGAAGGAAATTCCGGTAGCCCGCAACGCTGGAGTAAGTGCGGCGCCGGTTATCGCACTAGCTTCGCCCGGTGCGTTGAAACGCGAGGAAACCAATAACTGGCCTGCTCCCGGTAACTTCAAAATTAACGATGCCGATAGACCGGGCGAAGGCCACGGTGAATTTGGTACTCCGAGATCAAATCGCTCAGGCAGGCATTCCGGACTCGATATTCAGGGAAAGTTAGGTGATCCGATCGAAGCGTTCGCCGCTGGGAAGGTAGTGTACGCAGGGCAGGCAACAGGTTATGGAAATACTGTCGTCATTGAACACGGGAATGGGCAACGTACTTTGTATGCCCATTTAGACACGATCAACGTACAAAATGGCCAATCGGTAACGCCGGACACGAGAATTGCCACAATGGGACGCAGTGGCAATA
This sequence comes from Obscuribacteraceae bacterium (SeqCode), assembly GCA_044228145.1. Classification (GTDB taxonomy): domain Bacteria; phylum Cyanobacteriota; class Vampirovibrionia; order Obscuribacterales; family Obscuribacteraceae; genus QKMZ01. The sequence goes on along the minus strand of JBGAVL010000316.1, from coordinate 294 downwards.
CACCAAGTTCCGGTGATACTCATTTACATTTTGAATTTCGTACGGGTGCAAGGAATGGTGAGCCGTTTTCGGGTCATGCCGTAGATCCAATGCCGTATTTGAATAGCGCCGCGAAAATTTCGCCAGCTCTGGGAAATCAAAATGCCATGGCCGATGGCGTTTTAAGACACGGCGAACACGGTCCGGATGTCAAGCAACTGCAAAAACAATTGAACGCATTGCACATCAAGGATAAAGACGGCAACGCGCTGGTGCTGGACGGCAATTTCGGCAAACACACCAAGGAAGCGGTTG
>JBGAVL010000315.1:0-7299 GCA_044228145.1 Obscuribacteraceae bacterium (SeqCode) | reverse complement strand
AGACGAAGACTTCCCGCTGGAAGAATGACGAGGAGAAGGACTGCCACCACCGGAATCAAACGTTTCGATGGACCCGTCGGCATTTTTTCGGACCACGACACCGTCGTTGTACTTGTGAGCGCCTTTCTTATACGTAGACCGCGAATGCCCGCCTGACACGGGTGCCGGCGCTGACCTTCCCGCACCTTTGTCGACCGTCTCTATGGACCCGTCAGGGTGCTTAATGACCTCGACGTCGCCATAGTCTTGACCAAAAGCCGGAAGCGATGAAAACGCGCAATTGAACAAAAGACTTACGCCGGCAATCGCTTGCACGAAAGGCGAAAAACGCATTCTGTTGAACCTCAGAGAAGTGACTACGCAAGTGATGCCAGGCACCATTATAGACCTCTCATAAATGTAGCGCTTATCTATTATTTTTCGAGACCAGCCCTGGGGGCTGTTGAAAGCCGCATCCGCAGACGGTTTTCAGACTGCATTTGGTTGAAATTTACTTAAGGTTGAACTATGGAAGCTCGCAAACGCCATCCTACTGCCTCTTTTCGGACACTTATTATCTCTTGACAACATCAGCACTGCGTGCAAAGATGCAAATACGGCTGTTTTCAGCTTTGGCGGCTTCTTAGGAAGCTTGGCGGCAAATGATAGTGGGCAAGGGTACGCTCCTTGCCGGTCGGGGGATAAACAAACGAACTGTGCTTCAGGCGCTGTGCGTTGCGCCGTTGCACACCTGTCGAAGAAAGACACATCACAGACAGCTTCTGTCCATCAGCTTTATGGCTGTGGCCACGCTTTTGCATCCACGATTCGCATTCCCGAGTGTGCGTTGAGTGGAATGGGGGACGTATGAATGAATCTCAAACACGGCTTTTGATTCAGCGCGAGCTGGACGGAAATCTCTCACAAGAGGAAGAGACACGCCTGAGGAGAGTGCTCATGGTGAGCGACTCAGCGGTGAGTTTTCGCGCCAACCTCAGCCAGGTGGTAGCCGCCGCCAAAGACCTTGAACTTCCGGATGATGTACGACCTGGCGACAGCAGCCGGTTGGCAGTCGAGATCATTGAAAATCTTCCTGTCGTGAAAGGAAGTTTCTGGGATCCGTTGTTCGATATTTTTTCAGGGCGAAAATCTGCAAAGACAGATCTCCGCAGCACAAGAAGCGTGGCCAGCAGGTCGCAAACCGCCCCCGCAGCAAGAGTTGTCGGCAGTGGAAATAATGCCGCTGGCGTCAGCGGCAAAGGCACCGGTCAGAATAATTCTGCACCGAATCACACCGCAATTGGTGCCTCCGGAACACGCAGCATGATCGATCCGGCAGTTCTTGCTCCCCAGGAAGCAGCTAAGGAGGGAGAGAAAAACAAGACGCCATACGGCTTGCCCGCAGTCGATCAGTACCTCACAGGAACACATTCCGCAGTGGGCGGATTGGCAAAAAAACTGCGCAAGGATTTCGGCAACACTCAGAGCGAAAATGTCGGTAAAACACTTGCCGATGCCATCAGAGAAAAAGTGCACGAGTCCTACACTTCTGCTCACGACGATGACGGGCACACTGCTGGACTGAGCAGCAGCCAGTCTCAAGCACTGTCTCATGACGCAATCCCGGATTTTGTTGCAAACCAGGATGAAGCACAACGCGGTCAGGCACACACTGAACATCATTCTGATGTTGCCAAAGTCGAGATTCAAGCGCCAACACCATCGCCAAATTTCGATCCGTCACTCGTGTTGCCGGTGGCGACGACCTCACCGCATATAGTGCAGGCCAACTTATCTATGCAGAATACGGCATCAAAAATAAACCTCGGAACTTCAATGGTACTGACAATTGCTGCTCCTGTGTCCGGAGGTCCGCAGTCTCCACAAACATCGCCTAATCCGCAAACCTCAGGCCATAAAGGTCACGATTTCGCAGCAGAGGAATTAGAATGGAAATCCGGTACTTATCCTACTGTGCCACCACCAGTAAAACCGTGGGCGGAAACACAAGCGGAAACAGGACCTTTGGCACCATTTCCAATTAATGCTTCGCCGTCGATAGCCAAACTCAACTTGAAAGGAACGGCTGAGATTATGAAGCAACTCGCCGCCGACTCTCGGTCTGCCTGGGTGCCGCCGCAGACGCCCGAAAACCCTGCACCTCCTGCAGATCCGTGGGCTCCTCCACCTGCACCGTCCCCCCAGCCCATTCATAATCCATGGGCACCAGCAGCTGTGCAAAGTCCCATACCTTTCTCGAGCGATTCATGGGTTCAACATCCGGTTGCAACCAATCAGTGGGCACCACCTTCGCCACCAGTGCCATTCGTACCCATACCTTTTGCGCCGGAACCAACAGCTCCGACACCAATAGCACCGACACCAATAACACAGATTCCGATCATATCGACGCCGAAAGTGCCGGAGACTTCTGGCGAGGTAGTCGGCTACGCACCGACGATCGTTCCTGTCACTCGCAATACGTTGCCGATCGAAGCAATCGGCGAAAGAATCAACTTGCTTTTTAGCGAGCCGACAGACGCAAAACCGCCAACAGTAGTTTCGCAGCCAGTGAAGGATATGGAAAGCGTCCATCAGGAAAATGCGGCGATGGAAAATGACGTCAAAGCATGCCTGTCATCGATTGGCAGATTGGCTGATCTTCGCTACGCAACTAATAATCCGGGCCACATCAAAGATCTCGGCAGGTTCTTGCTGACCGACGATACCATTGAATCAATCGGAAATTGCATCGGCAAAGGGCTCGGTCACAGCCATGCGCGCGTGGTCACTCTGGAGGCAGCTCAGCAATTGGCTGTCGCTCTAGAACCAGTCCTCAACACAAGAGGCGTGGCAGGCTATATGGTCTGTGGTTATGACGGACTGCCGATATCGAGCAATTTGCCGGCAGATGTCGATATGGAGCTGCTCGGAGGCTGTGCGCTTGTCACGTTCATGAATTCCCACTCCATCATGAAGGTTATGGGACACACCAAGATCAACCAATTGATTTGCCATACACCAGGCGGCTGCATGCTTCTGGCTGACTTCGGCAAGGGAATTCTTGTCACCGTGACCAACGATCGAGACGCCGCAATGCTGGCAAACCTCACCGAGACGATTGCGTCAGTGTCGGCCGAATAGGTCGGAACATAAAAACCCCCAGGGCGTCCTCATAACTTGTAGTGGCGATGCCAGGCGTCGCACTGCCATACGACCTCCCGGGAGATATCGTCGATGAGATTTTCAGCCCTTGCTGCAATGGCATGCCTGTTGCTCACGGCGAACACCGCATCTGGTCAAGGCAATTTTAGAATTCAACGGGCGCCTTCAGACGCCCCGGTCGTTTCCGTATCCGACGATTTCAACGGACCAGGACCAAGCAGCATCAATTCTTTCAGGCTGCCACCCGAGCAAACGCAGTCTACAGCGCCTAGCGGCTGGGCAAACGATTTTGCCGAGCCCGAGACTGTGAAAAAGGTTCTTGATGCCGCCGCCTTTGCCAATCGAATGCTACAAACTGTGCGATCTCGTCCGGCAGCACCGAGTTTCGCAAGGATTCCTGAAAACATGACGCGTCCTATCAATGGAATGCATTTGGCACCAGTGGAAGTGGCGCGGCTGCGTGGCAGACATGTGACCATCATTATGGACCGCTCCGGCTCAATGAAGACTGAGGATTGCGCGGTGCCGATGGCGTTCGGCGCCTTTGCGCCAAGGAGTATGAGCCGCTGGGATTGGTGTTTGAGTCAAACTGTCGATCTGGCAAGACAGACAGCACAGGTTTTGCCAAAAGGCTTGTCGCTGGTATTTTTCAACAGCAGCGACTCTGTTTATCACAATGTCCGAAGTGACATGATTCCTAATTTGTTTGCTCGCAATTCTCCCGATGGTGGGACCAATCTTGTCGGCGCCTTGAAGCACCAACTCAATGACTATTTCCGTGCGCAATCAATGGGCAACACTGAGCCGCTCGTTCTGGCTATCGTCACCGATGGAGATCCGGACAGCCCTCGCGCGCTTAAGGAATTGATCGTGGAGGCGACGCACAGAATGACTTCACCGGATCAGATATCCATAACATTTTTGCAGGTCGGCAACGACTCGAAAGGCGGCAATTTGCTTGATCAACTCGACCATGAGCTGACCATGAACGGCGCCGCATATGACATTGTCAGCGTCACACCTTTCAGACAAGTGCTATCGCGCGGGCTGGCGAAGAGCCTGGTGATGGCAGTGCAAAACCCACCGGTTGCAAGAAGATACTAAAGCGGAGAAGTTCGGTAAACTATTGACTCGCAGAGCTTCATGGACTTGCCAATGATGTTTTTTCCTGCCCGCAACTTGAAACGGTTTTTCAAATTTGAGTTGCCGGTAATTCTATTTGCAATGGTCTTCGGCGCGTCGACATTGCCGATTCAATCGAAAAGCACGGCAAAGGCTGACACCTTTCAGGAGGTGCACCGCCACATCGTGCACAAAAAATTCAAATTGGCAGCAGAGCGAGCAAAAGTGATGGCCGCAAATGGGCATCCAAAGGCACAGCATGTCTTAGGCATGCTCTATCAAAATGGACTAGGTGTCGAGAAGGACATAAAAGTAGCAATCTACTGGCTGGAAAAGGCTGCGGCGCAAGGGTTGAAAGAAGCTGAGAGCTATCTGGGACACCTTTATCTGGATGGAAAAGTTGTTGAGAAAGACGTGGATAAGGCGGAAAAGTGGCTGCTCAGTGCAGCTAAACACGGCGATCGCGAAGCACAGGTGCATCTTGGTCTGATGTATCTGGATGATAAGGTGGCAAAAAAGGATGTAAAAAGTGCCGAGATCTGGCTGCGCGCGGCTGCCTTACGGGACTCGGACGAAGCAAAACAAGCCCTGGAGAAAATCCCCGGAGTCAAAGCCCTGGAAAAGAGAACGAAAGAATCTCAAAAGGCCTATGCTGATGGACTCTACGACATCAAGGACTCCTGGGCCGGATATGGGGATATCGTCAAATCCGTTAGTGCAGCGTCGAAAGGCGCATCAAATAGTCCCTGAGTTTTGGAACTTAGCCTCGCTGGAGGTTTCAAGAACTTTGTCATTCATCGCACAGTCTGGTGCATAAACCAGCCGTTTTTTTCGTTTCCAATTCAGAGGCATCCCCCTTAAGGGGGATTATCCGCTGGAAACCTTTCTACCCAGACCTTTTCGGTTAACTGTCATCTATTTCAGGGAACAGCCAAGCTGATAGGCCGATTTCTCAAATTACTATGAATAAGACAAGTTCTGAAAAGAAGCCTGGATTACCTCGCAGTTTGTCGATGGAGACGCAACTGACGACCGGTTTTGGCATTCTATTGGGTCTTGCCACTTTCATGTTCGGCGCGTTTTTCTTCATATCGTCCAATTCCATCGACACGTCAGTAAATCTTCAGAAGCGACACACTTATTTGGAAGAATTGAGGGCCACCCATGAAGCCATCATACGTACAGAGTCTTTGACCAGAGCATTTTTGCTCGATCCGCAGGAAAAATATTCCAACGAATTCAACACCACTGCCACCACCATTCCGGCGCATCTTCAAACTCTCTACGGTGCAGTTCCAGATTGGTATGAACGCCGAAATCTGTCTCGCTTGAACGATATCAGCGTCAAGCGCATTACTCGTCTTTTGGGGGTCATTCACGAGCGCTCCACCAATGGCTTCGACAGCGCTCTTGCCAAAATGAAAGAATACGACAAATCAGACGAAGGAAGTATTCTGGAGACGCTCATCGAGAGGCTGGAGGTCAATCAACAAGAACTGCTGCAAACACAACTGGCAGAATCACAAAATGTGTTTTCGCAGACGGCCTGGGGATTTGCGTTGCTCGGTGTGTTCGTCTTTTGCGGTTTCTTCTATCTGGTGCGGCGCATGTATTCTGGCATCAGCTACCGCCGACAAATCGAGGACGAAGCGGCTCGCCGCGCAACGGAGCTCAGCCATTTAAACGAAAAATTGATCGAGTCCGAGCGAGTTAAGAGCGAATTCGTGGCGACTGTTTCGCATGAGCTGAGAACTCCTCTCACACTAATTCTGGCACCGGTCGAATCGATCCTGGCTGGAGATGCCGGGGAGCTTAACGAAGAACAGGCCCAGCACCTGAAGACAATGCATAACAACACAGTCAGGTTGTTGCAACTGATCACCGGATTACTGGATTTTTCCAGGCTGGAAGCAGGCAAAATCGAATTGCGAAACGAGCCCACAGATGTTGTTGCCTTGACAAAATCGATACTTGCCGATTTCGCACCAGCTCTCAAACAAAAGCAACTCACTCTGGTGTCGAACTTGCCGGAAACATCAGTTCAGATCGAAATCGACCGCTATTTGTACGAACGGATTTTATTCAATCTGGTCTCCAATGCCATCAAGTTTACGCAAATCAATGGCATCATTACAGTCGCTTTGATCAAAGAAGGCGACGATCGCTGGCTTGTCACAGTTAAAGACACAGGAATCGGCATTCCAGAATCCGACATAGCAATGGTCTTCCAGCGATTTCGGCAGGCTGAGGCACCCTCCACAAGACGCTTTGAAGGCGCGGGTCTCGGTCTGGCGCTGGTGGTCGAATTTTCGCGACTGTTGGGTGGAGAGGTCACCGTAGAAAGCAAACTTGGCGTAGGCAGTCAGTTTTCAGTAAGCTTTGTGGGAGTCGAATCGACCGCCGGAAAGCAAAAAGAGAGCGGACAAACGCGCAAGGTTCTGGTGCCGCAGTATGGCGCAAAGGAAGGAGAAAAACAAGCAAAGGGCGAGCACAAGCCGACCGTGCTGATAGCCGAGGACAACACCGAATTGTCGGCTTATATCGCCTCCGTCCTGGATTCGTTCTGCCGCGTGATCATCGCAAAAGACGGACAGGAAGCGCTGGATATGATGAAAGCGTCGATTCCCGATCTGCTCATCAGCGACATCATGATGCCGGAAAAAGATGGTCTGACTTTGTGCAAAGAAATCAAATCGGATCCGATTTTGAAGTCGACTCCAGTCGTTCTTCTAACGGCACTGACAAACCGCGAATCCTTGCTCAAAGGCTGGGAGTCCGGCGCCGACGAATATCTATTCAAACCATTTCACCCGAAAGAATTGACGACAAGAATCAGAGGCATTCTCGCCGGAGTAGCCGCGCGTAAGCGCGCGGAGATGCTGGCTTTGCAGCAGCAGAAAGCTCAGCAGACTCGAGACTTCATGTCCACGCTCGCTCACGATATGCAGGTTCCTCTACTGGGCTCGAGCAGAGTATTCGAAATGCTGATGGATGGCAAAATGGGCGAAGTACCCGAAGAGATGCGCACTCTTA
>JBGAVL010000314.1:0-7301 GCA_044228145.1 Obscuribacteraceae bacterium (SeqCode) | reverse complement strand
ATGTTTCTATATATACTTGCGCGAAAGTCTTGCCGGCAATGTCTGATGAAATGTTGCCCTGAGATATTGCTCCAACGACGATGCCCAGAAGCACAGGAGTGATCAAGCTGGCGACGGCGAAAATGCGTCCCCAGCGTCGTTGCACGTTGTCTTTTGTGCTGTCGTACTTGCGGAAAGTAAATGCTGTACCTCTGGCGATAATGCCCAAAAGAAGCAGCGTAAGTGGAATGTGCAAAGAGGTTGAGAGTACAGAAAATGCTTGAGGAAACGCGGAAAAGAGAATGACCACAACCAGAATGAGCCAGACGTGGTTGGCTTCCCAAATCGGCCCGATTGCGCCTGCAATCAACTCTCTTTGCTCACCGGAGCGTTTTCCTACCGCCAGCAAATCCCAAACACCGCCACCGTAATCGGCACCGCCCATGAGGGCATAAAGGGTGAGCGCGACGAGCATGATTACCGCCAGAATCAATGGCGCGTCAGGCATGGTCGCTTGCCTCTCTCTGACCAGCATTTTGTCCGTCGGCTGTAACGCTGGCGCTGCGGGAAAACTCTCTAATTAGCAGGATGATTACGATTGCGGCCAGTACAAGGTATACGAGAAGGAAGGTGGTAAACGGTATCCACAATCCGGGCATTGGTGTCACTGTGTGGCTGGTGCGGAGAATTCCGTGTACTACCCACGGTTGTCTGCCCAATTCTGTGACCATCCATCCCGATTCGATCGCCACAAGCCCTAGTGGGCAAATGCAGACAACAGTCTTGAGAAACGCCGGAGAATCAGGCAGCTTGCGAGTTTTTAAATATAATATCGCCGCCCAGGCAGATATAAGGGCCATTACGCAACCGCAAGCCACCATTATTTGAAAGTTAAGATGTACAACTAATACATTCGGCCAGTCTTTGCGGGGGAAGTCCTTTAAACCTTTTATTTCCGCGTTAAGGTCGTGGTGAGCCAGGAAGCTGAGCATTTTGGGAATTTCAATTGAATACGGAGTCTGTTGTGTTTCCACATTGGGAAATCCGCCGATTCTCAGTGGCGCACCGCACATGGTATCAAACTGACCTTCCAGTGCTGCCAGTTTTACAGGCTGTGTTTTTGCCACCATTTGCGCAAGCAGGTCACCGCTCAGCGGTTCTGCCAGAGACATTGTGCAACCAAGTGCCAGGCAGATGCCGAATGCGCGCCTGTGAAATTCATTTTGCCGATCGCGCAAGAGCATGAATGCATGGACTCCTGCAGCCAAGAGTCCGATTGCTGCGTAAGAGGCGATAAGCATATGCAAAACCTGTGGAAACGCAGCAGGGCTGGTCATGGCTTTGAGCGGATCGATTTCTGTGGGCAGATTGCCGACAAGTTTGAATCCGACCGGGCAATTCATCCAGGCGTTGGCAATTACGACGAAAATAGCCGACAGTGCACCGCTTATCGCCACTATCCAGCCGGACATCAAATGCATGGACTTGCTGACTTTGTCCCAGCCATATAAATAGATGCCGAGGAAAATTGCTTCCGTGAAAAAAGCGTACCCCTCCAAGGCGAAAGGCAGCCCGATAATGGAGCCTGCCCACTTCATGAATTCAGGCCACAAAAGTCCCAGCTCGAAAGATAGAACGGTTCCGGATACTGCACCGACTGCAAAGAGAATCGCAGTACCGCGCGCCCATCGTTTCGTAATGGTTTTATAAATCTCGTCGCCTGTCTTCAACCAGAGCGTTTCGGCAATCACCATCATAAGCGGCAGGGCAATGCCTGCGACGGCAAAAATAATATGAAACACCAAAGAGAAGCCCATCTGGGCTCGCGCAAAGATCAGGTCACTCACCCTTCGTCACCTCCTTTTCATTCAAGGAGACCTAAACCGGGTATGGTCGAGTCGATAGTAGAACTATCGCAGCTGACTTTGTTGAAAGGTTGCGAATAGTTTCAGTCCAAACCGTCGATAGCGCGGCGGACCGCGGAAAGCAGGGCACTCTCATCTTTGGATCTCCAAGCGAAAGTGATAACATGAGGACCGCTTTCACCTGGTGAGGTCTACTCATGAAAGAAAAAATCACTGTCTACGAGAAGCCGACTTGCAGTACATGCCGAGCATTGGATAAGATTCTCAGAGAGGCAGGCGCCGACTATGAAAAAATCAATTACTACGTAGAGCCGCTTTCGCAGGCGAAGTTGACAGAGTTATTGAAGAAGATGGGCATACCTGCACGCGAGCTTCTGCGTACCAGCGAGTCAACGTATAAAGAGCTTGGACTGGCGAAGGCGGAATTGAGCGAGAAAGAAATAATCGCATTGATGGTGAAACATCCGGAATTGATCCAGCGCCCTATTGTCGAGCGCGGTTCGAGAGCCATTCTCGGGCGCCCGGTGGAAAACATCAGGCCGCTCTTGAAGTAGGTCGCGATCGAATCACGGCTTGAGTTCCATCTCGTGCTCAAGTTTGAACAAATTGAGCTGCGTTTCAAAGGCTGATGGAGTCACTCTTACGTCGCCTTTGAATGGATCGTCGTATGACGCCAGCAAGAACAGGTTCAAACAAATCACAAGGCTGACCATCGAGACCATGATGATTTGGATTTTCAAATTCTCTGCTGCAAAAAAGTAAGTAAAAATAATCGTCGCCGCACCACCAATGAAAAGAACGGCCCATAAAACCATTGGCAGTCCGGAGTGAAGCGCTTCGACTCTCATTCTTCGACTATTGCCCAGACTTTCCATTGCGTCCAGAAGTGCGGTTTGCGTATTGCTCTGGCGCTGCGTGACAGGTTCGTATGTCGTGCAAGCATTCCAAAGATTTCTGTATATAACCCACGCCGTTGGACTGTCTTTGTGCATGGCAAGCATCGGCCATTCGTCGTTAATTACTTCATATGCATATTGCGTGCAAAGGTCGCGAAGCTTAATTTCGTTTTCCTTCGGCAGTCCTTCCGCTAGCCTGAACACGTTACCGAGCGATGACGCTTCCGACTGCACGGTCTCACGTGCGACTCCGAATCTCTGCATCGAATCCGCCACCATAAAACCGAGAAGAACAGCGAAGAGCATGGCGACGAACTGAGAATATGGGTCAGTGATGTCGTGTTGCGTTTTTAGTTCTGGATGATACTTATCAAGCCATCTTCTTGCCACCAGAAGACCAAGCACAGATATGACTACGACGCCGAGTGTTAATAGCAGTCCTTGCAACAAAGTCAAACTCCTTCGATCTCCGTCATCTGAATTTTACGACAACGTTGACGAACACCTGTTCGCATCTGTCGCCGTAATTATCGCAAGTTAAAGAATGCGAATCTAGTCTGTTTTCTTTTCGCCGCGTTCTCCCGAGACCATTATTTCGAGAGTGAGCTTGGCGCCCTTGCCTTGCTGGGAATCGAACCAGACGCGCGCCGGATAGATGCAGGCGATAAGCTCTGCGCGCTCGCGAATGATGCTGGCACCGCTTCCGCCCGCGCGTGTACGGGCTGTCGGCTTTTCCGTGTCGTATCCGACGCCGTTGTCGGAGATGGTCATGGTAAAAACGTTTTGGGTCAGTTCGATCGTGAGCATCACATCTGTGGCGGATGCGTATTTGGTGATGTTGTTGAAACACTCCTGCGCGATGCGGTAGATGTGGAGTGCTACTTCCTGAGGCAAATCCGGCAGCACCGGCGGGCAAGTGAAATGCGTCTGACAGCCGACCCTTGTGGATAGACTGTTGCACAACTCTTCGATCATCGGGCGCAGTCCGCAGTCATTAAGATCTCTGGGCGAAAGTTCTTGGCAGACATCCCTGAGTCTCTTCGCAATCTCGTCGAGCACTAAGATCGACTCTTCTGTTGACAATGCTTTCCCGCCCGAAACCGATCTCCTCAAGAGCATGACATTGCCAAGCACAACATCATGAAGATCGCGCGCAAGATTATTTTGAATCGCTTCTTGCTGGTCGACGATTTTTTGCACGAGCGCATGTTTTTCTGCAACCAGCGATCTGACCGTGCCGGCAAAACTCTGACCGCCGGCAATAAGACGCATCGGCTCAGGCATGTCGTCGAAATCATGTCTTGTGCGCCCGACCACGTCTTTGAACAACCCGCGCATAAGAGCATTCATTTCGTCGCCGGTGACGATCACATCATTGACCATCCATGCGCCTGAGCCACCGTCGTGCACTCTGAGACTCAATTTTGCACGCGAAGGCAATTCGCTGTTAGGCAAATTCATCAATTCTGTAGCCGGCAATATGAATGCATCGACGAGGCCAGGACGGCCGCGCATGCTGAGCGCCCACTGTGATGTTGCAACCACCAGCCGTTTGGGTGCATTTTCCACACCATCGGCAACCGTCAAACGCTGCACTGTCATCTTGAGCAATTCGTCATGAACAGTGGAGTTGTAGCGTTTTCCCAAAAGAGTGAAAAACTCTTGCAAAGATTGCAAAAGAATGTCGGATGACTCTTCCAGTTGTTTGTTTTCCAACTTAGTCATGGCGCCGGATCCAATTTGCCGTAGCCATTGTCGACGGCCCAGGCGATCAATGCTTCGCGGCTTTCTACACCGAGTTTGTCGAGCAATGCGTCTACTTGTTTGCGAACGGTTTCTGGAGATGTAAATCGTTTTTCTCCGATCTCCTGATACTTCATTCCACGCGCCAAAAGTGTGAGCAGATGCTGTTCGGCGCCGGTGACTTTTGGATGTTGAGTGTGATCTAGCTCTGCAGAAATCACAGGCGCATCACCGGCTGAAACTCGCCTGATGGCGTCGGCAACTTTTGCAATTGGCTCTGATTTTAAAAGGTAGCCGGACACGCCGGTTTGCAAGACAATTTGCAGTATTGCGGCGCGAGCGTCGCCTGAAAACACGATGACCCGTGTATCGGCAAGCGAGCAAAAAGATTCGCTGAGGGACTTTGGTCCTTCGGAATCAGGCAAATGCAAATCGAGAAGAACAATGTTCGGACGCAGCGTACGCGCGAGATTTAGACCTTCTTCGCTGGTCGTGGCAATGCCTACCACTTCGAAATCCGATTCGGCGGACAATTCGCTGCGCAGACCTTTGAGCGTGGCCTCGTGATCTTCAACGAGGACCAATTTTATTTTTGGTTTGTTTTGTTTTTTGCTCATTGCGTTTGAATTATACAACCGTAGGGACGACGCTATGCTTCGCCCGTGACTTTTCCCTTTTGGGAACCGGCCCTGCATTGCCTGTCCGGAAAGACCTGCTGTCCGGCAGCGCACGGCATCGACGCGACTCTCATTGAGGAGTGGCGTGTTCTGCTCGGGAACGCCAATGCTAACTCAGATCAGCCTACTTGCCTTTCGACTTTGCATCAGCTGTTGTCGGCACTTGTGCTTCGACTTCTTTGAATTCGACTGCGATTATGGTGACGTTATCCGGTGCATTTCTTTCCAGCACCATTTTTAGCAACTCATCGCATGCTTCGCTGGGGTTCGTATGCTGACTGACTTTAGGACCCAATTCCTCTGGCTTGACGACTTCCGATAATCCGTCTGTGCAAAGGATAATCCAGTCGCCGCACTGTAATTCCTTTTGGGAATAGTCTACTTCTACATTTTCTTCGTGCCCGAGGCATCTGGTGATCAGGTTTCTATATGGATTGACCGCGCATTGCTCGAGGGTCAATTGACCACGCAAGTGCATTTCCATTACAACAGAATGATCGGTAGTGAGGACTTCGGCCTTACCGTCGCGAACCAGTGTCGTCCGCGAATCTCCGGCATGCGCAACGTGCAGTATGCCGTCATCACCCGTCACCGCCATAACTATGGTAGTGCCCATCGTCTTTTTGTCTTCACTGGCATCTGCCGCTTGTTTTACTGAAGTATTCGCTTCGCCGACAGCGCGCCGCAACCAGGCTTCCACCGCTTCGGCATCGCTGAGATCGGGTGGCTCTGAAAGCCAGAGGGTCTCTACCGTTTCAACCGCCAGCCTGCTGGCCAGGGCACCACCGGTTTCGCCGCCGACGCCGTCGCAGACGACCAGGCACCGTTCGTCTTCGCTTATGTGGTAGTTGTCCTGATTATCCTGGCGCTTGAGGCCTACATCGGTTATTCCTGCGCTCTTCCAGGTCAAATTGACCATGATTTCCTCTCTTATCCGTACTCAGGCTTAGCGGGGTGTCACACCGCTAGTATCGCCTCACTATCATTCTATTGCCCCACAAGTCTTCCCGTGAATTCCCGAAAACGGGTATTTCCTTAATCCCGCTCCTGCCAGGATTCTCGGGTTTTGCGCTGAATGCCTGCCTGGTTGGGGACTCCGGCGCTTGATTTCTGTCACAGTTCTGTTCCAAATCCGTTCCCAAGCTGTCACGCCCGAAAACTATTGTATAGAAACTGAGCAGAGAAAACCCGCTTGCTCGGTGCCGGCAAAGTTTTCCCGCTTTGCGGCAACAGGTCAGCTCCTCCGTCTTAACCTGCGGCAGTGGTCACCCGGTGGCCCAGCCACGCTTTTACCTTCTAGCGAGGACTTTACTATGTCATTTGAAACATGCGATGCCTCGTCTTACCAAGCGCATTCATCAAGCGATGGAAATCAATCCGAAAATTTGCTTCGGGAAGTCTATGGAAATGGTGATCTTCATAGTTACTCGCAGGCTCAAATTCAAGCTATTCACTCAGTAACGAGCGATGTTGGTCTGCCTGGCATCCACTTGTTTGATAGCGATGGGCAGCACGACGGCATTATCAGCGGCGCTCTCAGAATCGGCGGAGACTTACTCCAGGGCGCAGCCGAAGAGGTTGTACATCATCCGGAGCGATTGCTGACAAATCTGGCTATTGGAGCCGCTGTAGGGGCAATTGCAGTAGTCGCCACGCCGGCAGTGTTATTGGCTGGAGCCGCAGCAGGAGCGGCTATTGGTGCAGGCTACGTGGGTATGGAGCTGGCTAACGGAAACAATCCGCTTGAAGGCGTCGGCGATTTCTTCGATGACTGTGCAGTAGTTGCAAACCCTGATGGACACAGCGCCTATGAAATAGACAGAGCGCATGAGACGGTTCAAGCAGGCGGCGGAGTGATGCTGGAAGTGGCAGCCGGCGCAGTGGCCGGCAATTACGGTGCCGCGGCGATGAGCGCGGCCAGAGCCGGAAGCATGGCCGCAATCGAAACCACCGTAGTACGCGACGCATTAGAAGCGCCTGCGCAGAGACTTCTACTCACAGGTCCGGAGCGGGTAGCGGCAGAGGCGGAGCAACGGGCGCAGGCGCAGCGGGCGGGCAGCGCGCGTGATCTCGGCACGCTGGAGTTCGATCAGGCGAGCGGCCAATATAAGCCGCGCCGTCATTAGCTTGGGAAGCTCGGA
>JBGAVL010000313.1:0-7484 GCA_044228145.1 Obscuribacteraceae bacterium (SeqCode) | reverse complement strand
CGGACATGCTCAGCTATCCTCTCTTTCTCTTTTTTGCGCAACGAGAGCACAAGCGCAGTGCGCGTACACGCTCTGGCTACTCGGTGGTTATCTTTGACGTCAAGCAAAACGGACTTTTGCCGCAAGGCAAGCATCTGCGCCGGGTCGTCAAGGCTTTCAACTTGTGCCGAGGCGAGCTTGATCTGGTCGGTCACTTCCAGACTCTGGAATTTGGCTTGATCTTGCCCTTCAGCAACGGCGAGAAAGCGCTGGGTCTTTGCCGCAATCTGGTCAAGACCCTTGAAGAACTCCCTCCTGATGAAGAAGAAGGCGACCCGCCCGCCGAGCCTCAAGAGCCGGAAGCGCCATTGAAACTCTCTTTTGGTATCGTCTCGGTCCCGGAAGATTCTACAGACCTGGCAAAAGGTATTTTGCTCGCCCAGTCCAACCGGCAGAGCCGACCGCAGGGGCGCTATTTCGAAGCCTAACCTCTAATTTGAATTTGAACGGTTAATGGCTGGCGTAGCTGTTTCTTTTCAATGCATCTTTGATTGATTGCTGGAAAGGAGGCATGAGGATGCCTTCTTCGGTGATGATACCTTTGATCAATTGATTGGGGGTGACATCGAATGCCGGATTGAGCGCCTCGGCGCCTTTGACTGTGACCGGCTGGCCTTCGATGTTTCTAACTTCATCTTTGCTGCGAAACTCGATTGGAATTTGCTCTCCGCATTCGATACCGGCATCGACAGTGGATAGAGGTGCAGCTATGTAGAAGGGAATTTTGTGATGATGAGCAAGAACGGCCAGCGAGTATGTGCCGATCTTGTTGGCTGCGTCCCCGTTGGCAGCAATTCTATCTGCTCCTGTGATGACCATGTCGACCTCGCCTTTACTCATCAAATAGCCGGACATGTTGTCGCAAATCAAAGTGGCTGGAATTCCATCTTGAGTCAATTCCCACATCGTCAACTTGGAGCCCTGATTGCGCGGTCTGGTCTCGTCTACGAAAACTTGGGGTTTGAGACCATTCATATGTGCCGATCGAATTACGCCCAGGGCAGTTCCCCACCCGCAAGCAGCCAGCGAGCCGGCATTGCAATGAGTGATGATGCGCGCTGACTGGCTTACTACCGACTGGCCGTATTCGCTCAGCTTCTTATTTCTATTCAGGTGATCGAGAAGCATTGATTCAGCGAAGTGAAAAACCTTTTGCGCGAATTCTTCATTGGTGAGATTCTCTTTCAAAAGCAGAGATGCAAAATTGTGCACAGCCCCTGTTGCCCATTTCAAATTGACGGCAGTAGGACGTGTGGCATCAAGTTTTTCTTTGACTTGATCGAGAGTGGAAACCGAAAGGGCAGAAGTTTGACTCTGAGCCAGTTTTTGCAAGTGCGAAGCCATAGAGAGCGCTGCCGCCACGCCTATTGAAGGTGCTCCGCGCACAACCATGTCGGAAATAGCGAAACACATTTGATCGATGTCGGTGGCGTCAAAATATTCAATCGCTTCCGGCAACTTGCGTTGATCGATCAAAATGATTTTTCCATTTTCCGTATGAACGGGCATGGTGCCTTCGTCTAGTTTGATCATGGCTTTGTCCACTTGCTTTTGAATCTTTTAGAAAACGGCGCTTTGATTAGGCAGTGATTATCTCATGCCCTGCAAAAAACGATGACCGGACTCTCGGTCCGGTCATCAAATTAGTTTATGGGATGGCGCGCTTTTTCTCGGGCGCTGCGGTTCTATTCAGTGCGCTGCGGTTCTATTCAGTGCGCTGCGCGCCTATTCTACTTCGGCCCGCGAGACTTGAGAAATTCCGGTATGTCAAGGATGTCGCTGGCGACTTTCTTGTACTCACTCGGTTGTTGTCTCACTTCATGCTGCTGGGAGCGAGGTTGCGGAGCAGACATTGCCGGCTGTCGAGGCGGCTGATTTTGCTGAACCATGTCAAAGCCGGTGGCTATAACAGTGATCAGCACTTCGCCGTGCAGTCTGTCATCCAGCACTGCTCCGAAAATGATGTTGGCATCATCGGATACTGCCGAGTAAATGACATTGGCTGCTTCTTGAACTTCGTGCAGGGTGAGGTCCGGCCCGCCTGTTACTGAGAAGATCACACCCGAAGCACCATCGATGGTGCATTCCAGAAGTGGGCTGTTGATGGCGTTGCGGGCTGCTTCTACTGCTCTGCCTTCACCGGTGGCGCGGCCTACGCCCATAAGAGCGGAGCCGGCTGTTGCCATGATTGCCTTGACGTCTGCGAAGTCAACGTTGATTAGTCCAGGCACTGTGATGATGTCGGAAATACCTTGTACACCTTGCATCAGCACTTTGTCTGCTTCGACGAATGCTTCTTGCATGGAGGCTCTGTGATCGACGACTTCAAGCAGTCTCTGGTTGGGAATCACGATCAAAGTATCGACGCGAGACTTGATTTCTTGAATGCCGATTTCGGCTTGATTCATGCGGCGCTTTCCTTCAAACAGGAAAGGACGTGAAACAACGCCGACTGTAAGGGCGCCGATTTCTCTTGCTACTTCAGCAACTATTGGTGCCGCACCGGTGCCGGTGCCACCGCCCATGCCGGCAGCGATAAATACCATGTCCGCGCCTTGAAGAGCGGCAGCGATGTCTTCGCGGCTTTCTTCTGCGCCTTTGGTGCCGATCGTCGGATTGCCGCCGGCTCCCAGTCCCCGTGTCAGTTTCGCTCCGATCTGCAGGCGATTTTTCGCTGCTGACAAATCGAGCGCCTGGGCATCTGTATTGCAAGCCCAGAACTCAACCCCATTGAGACCCGCTTGGATCATGCGGTTGACAGCGTTGGAGCCGGCACCGCCGACACCTACAACTTTGATGTTGGCTTTGATTTCCAACTTTGCCTTATCGTTTTTCTCGTTACGCTCAAGCACGACGCGTAGCCCTCATGAAATATATACAGTTGAAATACCTTAGTAGAATCTGGACTAGAAGCAGGACAGGTTGTGCTGTTCGCGAGGGAACTGCGCTCCAAAGGCCCAGTCGATAGGCTTTCGACTAGGCTATCGTAAGGTGTATTCTGGCTATTTGCAATAATGTGCAGCGCTTATGTAGTTAACCTTATCCAAGGCAATACCCGCATGCTGTAGTCAGTAAAACGGTTGCCAGTACCTTGACTGTGGTCGCGCTTTACTCCCCCAAAACTCGATTTGGAGCGGTTCTTATATTTTGATAAAAGAAAGAAGATCTACTTAGACGTAGCTTCTGCGGTCTTTATCTTTTGCAATGTGTCTTTGCAGGCCTTATTGTCGGGCGCCAGCTCGCATGCCTTCTCAGCCGACTGCACCGCTTCGGCAAAACGATGGTCGGAAGCCAGCACACCGGCTAGCATTCGATGGGCTTCAGAATTCTTTTTGTCCAACTCAACACATCGTTGCAAATATTTAGCTGCATCTTTAGCATTGCCTGACATCGCATATGCACTGCCCAGATAAAAGTTTGCATCCGGATCGTCAGGCGAGAGTGCAATTGCCTTTTTCTCTTCTTCAATTTGTGCTTCGATGTCTCCGCGTGTTCCCAGGGCTGCGCCGAGATCTCTGTGGGCGCCGGCGTGGTCCGCGTTGAGCTTGATTGCTTGCTTGAAAGCTGAAATTGCTTCATCCGGTTTGTCGGTGCGCAACAATAGCTGGCCCAGTCTATGATGAACGTCCGGATTGTTGGGATCGTGTTTGGCTGCGTCTTTCATAGAATCCGCCGCTTCTTGCATATTGCCTGCGCGCATGAGCACGCGGGCCAGACCGAAGTGTGCTTCCGATTCATTGGGCTCTAACTTGATTGCTTCTTTGAATTGGTCCTCGGCTTTCTTCAAATCGCCTTGCATCAAATAGGCTCTGCCAAGCTTGACGTGATTCTTGGCATTTTTTGGATTTTGTTCGATGGCTGCTTCGTAGCGAAATACAGCATTCTTGATGTCTTCTTGATCTTGATCGACAGCCTGAGCAGCTTGTGGGCAAGCGCCTGGCAATGCGAATGCCGAAAGTGCCAGCACAGTCAGTAATTGGCGGTATCTCATTTGGTTCTACTACCTCACAGTCAGCTTTTGTCTTGGTTTGGCTGCCTTCCCAGAGAGGAGCCGTGTCAGAGCGGCTCTTGATTCGGGAGCCTTGGGATTGATTTGCACTGCTTGCCTGAGCGCTTCCAGCGCTTCGGACTCTTTGCCTTCTTTTTCCAAGGCTTCACCAAGCGTCAAATACGCCAGATGGTTGGAAGGTAAATACTTTATCGCCAGTTTCTCAAGTCCGACAGCGGATCTTATATCGTTTTGGTCGTTTTTTTGCAAAAGACATCGGCCCAGCTCGAGATAAGTAAACGACAGTTTGGCATCATCAGGCTTGGGTTTGAGCAAAAGAATCCTGGCGAACTTCTCTCTTGCTTCATCAATTTCGCCTTTTTGCCTCAGCGCAGCACCCAGGTTGAACAATGACTCTACAGAGTCCGGTTCTTTCGATTCAACGATGCGAAACTGCTCGATTGCTTGATCGAAAAGACCGATATGTTGCATGCAAATGCCCAGATTGCCGCGCGATGCCAAATCGGTTGGCTGGGCATCAACTACCTGTTTTAGCTGACCTCCTGCTTCATCGTAGCTGCCGCGCTTCATGAAAATCACAGCCATTTCTTTTCGGGCATCAAGCAGGCTGGGGTCATGATTGAGCGCTTCCAGAAATTCGCTGACCGCTTTGTCTTCGTTGCCCAGTCTGGCCAGGCAGCGGGCGTATTCGAAGTGACTGACTCCTGAATCGGGATTCTTTTCAATTGCCTGCCTGAAGATCTCGCAAGCAGGGTTGAACCGACCGGCGAAAAACAATTGGCGTCCGTTTTCGATCAGCTTGTCTGTCTCAGCTGGTTTGTTCTTAATGCCGAAAAACTCGGGCTTGCTGAAAAATTGCGGTTTGCCAAGCGCCGGTTGGGTGCAGGGCGAAAAACAAGTTAACCCTGCGCATGCCGATAGTATGAAGAGCACAGGTATTGCATATATAAAATGTTTGCCTTTTGAATTGCCGAAGGATTTCATTTGTATATGTTTGGCTGTCCTGTTTTCTTGAAGCGTCGATGAAAGCGGCTATTTAAGACTTGTGAAGTCGCCATTATATGAGGGTGGGATGTGGCAAAACTGCTTTTAGTCGCATACAAATCAGAGTCCGGGCGCGTAAATGCCGCCCAGGTTCCGATTTGCCAGGTATAAATCGCTATAACCTTGTCCAAACTAGTAAACTTGCATTTGTACTCATTATTAAAGCTGCTTTACAGCCTTGTTATGGGTATCCAAAATTCGCAATACAGCAGCCCACAATTTCAATCATTTAGGAAAAAGGCACTCCTCCCAGGTATCAAAAGGCATCCAGCTAAAGTTTCTTATGGACTTTTCCATTTACTTGAATCGCCTCTTTGGCAGTGAATCAGCCATTCTATGGAAAGTGGCGATGCCGCCTATTCTTTACGGTTTACACGGATGGATTGCCACTCGAATGGCTGTAGCGGCGCTTTTTCATCCGTATCAAACCTGGTATTGGCCCGGCACGCAAATTGCCATGCCTCTGACCCCGGGTATCTTTCCGAAGCGCAAAGCTAAGCTTGCCGAGTCGGTGGCAAAGACAGTTACTGAAACACTGCTTACACCTGAAGATATCAGCGTGAAAGTGGAAAGCCTCGTCACTCAAGAAAATCTCTTCCTTGCCTCAGACGCATTCGTCGATGCCGTTCTAAAAGAATTTCGCGATACGACCAAACTGCACAGATTGGCTTCGGAACTGGCTGAACTCAGTCCAGCCATGCTTGAGCATCTGGTCGATTCTTCGATAGAAGGTCTGGAAAAAGGGCGTGACAGAAACGTTCAGATAATCGTCGAAAAAATATTTGACCATATGATTTTGCCCATGCGCATCTCGCTTGAGCAGGCCACAGAAATTTCCTCTCGCATCATGGAAGCATTCATCACTCCGGAAAAAGTCCGCACTCATCTGATCACGTTGCTATCCCCGCAGAATATCAATGCCCTCGATGAGTCGATTCAGGCGCACGCCGGCGGACCGTACAAACTCCTGGCCCGAATCATTGGTGTGAAGCGGGTCTGCTACGAGTGGCGCAATTTCATGGAGAAGGAGCCGGAAGAGAGCACGCGAGTAATCGGTGATTTGATCAAGCGCTTCGGTATTCGCGATCAAATGGCCATTCAAATCGCCAATTTCGATTTGCGCTCCATGCCCTTGCAGAACATCGCCAAATTGAAAGCTAACGTGGTCAGTTTTGTGGAGAATTTCTTGCTCCACAATCGTGATTCGATTATGGAGGCTGTCAAGGTGGGGGAGGGTGCAGCCATGAGCACCGTACGCTCCGCCATTATTCGATTCAATCCGGAGTCCATCCCCGAGAAGTGGCTGGAGCGGACCAAACAGAATGTTTCGACTTTCGCCTATTCCTATCTGCACAGCGAGTTGCGCGTCCTTCTGGGGAGGTTGATTCCGCAGTTGGGAATAAAAGATTTGATAACCACCAAGATCTCGATGTTCTCATCAGAAAAAATGGAGGAGCTGGTAAAGAACATTTGTGCCAAAGAGCTTATAGCCCTGGAGTATTTCGGCGGAGCGATCGGTGTAGTACTAGGATTCGTGCAGATAGTCATTAACGCAATAGCTCCCTGACGGGGTTTGGGAAAGCGATTGGTGCCACCATATATGATGCCAGGCAGTGCGCGATATGCAAGAGCTTTAGAGGCGAAAGCCGGCGTGCGTGCGCCCGTTCGTCCCGGCTACTTCCAGATAAAAATTCCCTCCGACTTTCGCGACATGCTGGTCGGACAGTGGCTTCAGGGCATCGGCCGGTATTATGTTTTGCGGACTCTGGGAACCGGCGGCATGAGCGTGGTTTATGCTGCAAAACATCTGGAGAGCCAAAAAATCTATGCCGTAAAAACTTTGCGCATGCAGGCGGCCAGTGATGAATTAACGGTTAAACGATTTCAAAGGGAGGCCGAAACCCTCACGTATCTGAATCACCCCAATATTGTCCGCATTCATGACTATGGCAAGACCAGCAAAAAGCAGCCGTTTTTCATCATGGACTTTCTTACAGGCAACAGTCTCAACGATGTTCTCAAGAAAGAAAAACTGATTAGCTATGAGAGGGTGCAGACAATATTCATGCAGGTTCTGGCTGCCGTGGCCCATGCGCACAAGCAGGGGCTGGTGCATAGAGATCTCAAGCCTGGCAATATTATGCTGCTCAAAACGCGCCAGCAGAGTGATTTTGCTAAAGTGGTAGATTTCGGCATCGCCAAATTTGAGGAAGAAGCACAAAAGTTGACGCGTATGGGTGAGGTCTGGGGAAGCCCGATATACATGAGTCCTGAGCAGTGTATGGGCAGTCAGCTCGATCAGCGCGCCGACATTTATTCTCTGGGAATCGTCATGTACGAGGCCTTGACTGGCGAAGTGCCATTTTTTGGAAAAAACTATGTAGAGACAATG
>JBGAVL010000312.1:0-7520 GCA_044228145.1 Obscuribacteraceae bacterium (SeqCode) | reverse complement strand
GAAAACCACCGAATCCATCGCCGTCGCGACATCACCCGCGCGTTTTTCCATGTACAGGTGCTCGATGTTCTTAATCGAATACTTCGGCTCGCCAATCTTTATCGCTTGGCGCACCACGCTGTAGAGATCAACGAAGACTTCATTGCGAAGCAAATCATCGACCTCGCTTTCCCTGGTGCCGTACTTGCCCATAAGTCGTCGAAGCGCAGTCTTTTCGTAGGCGGCGTAGTGGTAGATGTGCATGCGCGCGTCCTGCTTCCAGCGGGCGTGCGCCCAGGTCACGAACGCCTCGAAAGCCGCTTTCTCCTCATTGGGATTGTGCGCCCACCAGTCCTTGAACGCGAGCTCGCCGGCTTCAATAATGGTGGCACCGAAGAGATATTCCAGCCCGCCCTGGTAGATGATGTCGGCGCCGGACTTCATGGCGGCGATGGTTGCGGTGAATCTGTCTTCCGCGGCGGAAACATCGATGATTTTGCGTCCAGCGGCGCTTAGTTGGGCGAGATGCTCGGCCTCATGTGCGATGCCTCGTTTCCGGAGGATTTTGTCTGTTTCGCTTTCAGGGTCCCTTTCAGCAATTCCCGGGTGCTCGAGGTCAAATCGGTCCATCCACGTGATGTACTCCGACTCCATGAATTTGATCAGGTCGGAGGGGGAAAAGACTAATTTGCCGGCGGATCGTTGCATACCGAAGATCTACCCGATTTGTTGTCGCTGACCAGCGCGCCTACCCCATAATAATTGTGCAGCAGGCTGCTGCACAATTATGAAACCTTCTTCAGTGGCTGATGCGCGGTCATATTCTCTTGTTAGAGAGAAATTACTGAAGCACACGTATGAGTCGCTCTAGCAGTTCTTCGCGCTTCTTTGGTCCGAGCTTTTCCAGGTTATGCATTTTCCAACGGACGGCAGGCAGTTTATCGACGCCTTCTATGTTGAGCAGACCCCAATCAGGCATTCCAGCCTTTATCGATCGAAGCAGTTTTTTGTCATCGTCGGTGAAGGCAGAGTGAATACGTTCAATCAAATCTTCCCGCGTGCGCTCAAGCTCATCGCAGGTGACTGCTTCAAAGGTCATTCCGGAAAAGCCGCGCTCGAACTCTTGACGAATGTCGCGAAGATTTGGAGCAAGGATTTCCGACATCGGACGATCGTGGCTGATCAGGTAGACAAGAAAAGCTTGAAATAGCTCTCTTGATATACCTTCGTTAGCCAGGAGAAGCCGCACATCATAGAGGTCGCGAGGGTGTTGACGATCGAGCGCAGCAACAATTTTGCCTCCATAAAGATCCGGAAACGAAACGACTGAGATCTCCGCATATCCAAATTCGCTTTCGACCTTGTCTGTCACGGAACGCATCGCGCTGGGAAAAACTGTGCCGCGTAAAACTGGCGTCACCTCAACTTTGATTCGTGCATCTGCAGTGTTGACGACGAGTTTCACGACAGAGGCAGTGCCACGTAGCACTGAGGTTTGGACCTTACTGCCTGGGATACTCTTGAGGACTCTGGCCTCTATGCCTCTGAGAGCCTCATCAATCTCGCGCAAGGACTCATCACGCTCAAGGATTGGGAGATAAGCCAAATCAATGTCCACGGACAAGCGCGGCATATCGCGGATGAACAAATTGATCGCGGTGCCACCTTTGAGCGCGAAGCACTTCTCTTGCGCGACAACTGATAAGACGCGCATTAGCAACGAAACTTGTCTTCGATATCGTGCATCAGCGATCATTTGCAAACTCTTGAGGAACCGTGATGAGGTACTTCGTATCTAACTTGCCGCCGGGCAGTAACATTCTCTTGCCACTGCCAAGATTGATCTTTTGGGTGTCGATACTTTTGAACCACGCGTGATTATGCCGCTCGCCAAACCAGAGAAAGAGACGCTTGGCCTTTATACTTTGACAGTCCTTAAGGACAATAGTAAGGGACCGGGGTCTTAAGTTAGTCAGACCTTCCATTAGTACATCTGCCTGATGAAACGTCTCATGTATCGGCAGCTCGTCCAACAATTCAAGTATCGCTCTCTCGGGCGTCGAGATTAGCAGCGACCACTGCGAATTTCCCCATTTGTAGTCAGTAAAATGCGCCCGCCTACGCTCTTTGTCACGGTCCTTCGAGTCGCTGTTCACCTGAAAGAGGTGCGTGGAGTGGAAAGCCAATGATTGCTTGAGTGGAAATTTGTTTACCCAACTAGGCGATGATTCTGCTCCATAGAGATGGATCTCTGCTGGACCGGTCATGGACAAATAATGCGCATATCCCTGTAACTCAAGGGCCGTACGTCCGCCAACGATGACTGGCAGTCCAAGCAGATTCTGCAGAGATGCAACAACCAATTCCCAGCTATGCTGGTCCAGCAACGCACTATCTCTGCGATATACGCCTCGAATTGGTGACGACAACCATCCGTTGTGCGCATATTTTGCTATAAGCTGGCGTGAATAGCCCTGCTTTTGAAGCCAGTTTGAGTCGACCGGAAGACCCTCCGGCAGTATTCGCTGGAGCTGGTTTAGCTTTGACTGCCTTTGTATATCCATAGTTGACATAATAACACGGTGTCAAACCACATGGTTTATATTCTTACGAAATTGTCAACTGCAAGTATACATATTCGGACCAGTACAAACTCGCCTTCTGGCGTCGCGCATAACGTCGCCAATTCGCCAAAGCTGAAATGTAATCACCAATACCAGTTAGCAAGCTAATCGTCGCTCAACAGCCAATCCCACTCAGGCACATGCTGTTGAACGAAATCCTTCGATATTGTGCGCTCTGACACAAATCGCCGAACACCTGCCCATTTTACATTGCCGGCAGACCGCCAAAGACGCGCCGCCCAATCCGCTGTTTCTTCTGGGTAATCCCCTGCATATTCTTCGATTTCTGAAAAGTTTTCACCATACTCAAAACAATACAGGGCCAAAATCATTGCTTCGCACAAAGTGAGCGCCGCAGGATCATCTTTCTTTTCGAGAAGGTTTTCGAGTTTGTCAAAGAAAGGCTCCATCGCTTCCACTAACAGATCTGCGGCTGCTTCTTCAGCCTCTCTGTATCCGCCTCTTCCTCGACCAGAATTCAGCTCCACTGAGCCGGCATCAATGCCGTTCAGCGCACCTTCGATTTTCCATGCAAGATCATCCACGGTCGGATTGATGAGTCCAAGATCCAAAAGGATACAGCCATCTCGGCACATTAAATTTAGCCATTCCCCGTGGAGAATATGGCTATTTTTTAGCTATTTCTTGTATGCTGAGAATTGGAGGGAATCAATCATGGCTGCAAAAAAAACGATGACACTGAATCTAACGGATCAAGAGATGGATGCGCTGGAAGAACTTGCAGTGAAAAAGGACATCAGCAAAACCGCCATCATCCGACAGGCGCTGAGACTATATCAACTCATTGATGTTCGTATTTCGGAGGGTGAGAAATTGTACTTTGAAGGCAGCGACAAAAAAGAAAAGTCGGAGTTGATGCTTTTATGAGTGATCGCTCTACTGTCTACCTTAAGGATCTTTCGACCGGGGTTGCCGTAGAGGCTGCTCTCACAGACGGCGTTAGTCTTCAACAGGTAGAACTCGCAGAGCAAACCTGGAAGCCTCATATTGAAGCAGCGGTGGCGCAACTGTTGCGCAACAAAGTGCCGAGAGAAAGGTGGCCTCAACATCTACATTGGAACTGGCTGAACAAATACAAAAGGACTGCAAACTTACTTGCTTTTCGTTGGTTGGGTCTCGAACGCGATGACAATATGCAAGGACTAATGATGATTGATACAGCAGCGAGCCGCGGTCGCATTCCGGAGCAGTCAGGAAAACCATTGGTCTATATCCACTATCTGGCTACTGCGCCATGGAATTCTCCCGAGATAGTTCAATATCCAAAATATGGATGGATTGGAAGAGTGTTCATCGCCGCAGCAATTCAAATAAGCGAAAGCGAAGGATTCAAAGGCAGACTTGGTCTCCATGCACTACCGCAAGCGGATACATACTACGCAGAGATTTGCGGCATGACTGACTTAGGGAAAGATCCTACAAAAGCGAATTTAAAATACTTCGAGATGACGCCAGCGCAGGCGGCTAAATTCTCAGAGTGAGGTGGAGAAATGAAGTTCAAGATAACTAAAGAGTGGCTTCAAAAGTCCACTGACAAAGAGGATAAATTGCCGGTGGCAGCAGGTGCCATTGCATTCGAATTGGCGGACGAGACCGCAGAAAAGCATCCTGTGGTTGCTGAAGAATCATGCGTGTATACGGACACATCAAGCTCGATCCTCTCTCATGAGATTGAAGATTTCGACAAATTCAAGGAATTTCTCTCGACCTATCGCCATCTGGTAGACACTAGGAAGCTAGCGCAATTCTATTGTGAAAAGCTCTTTGATCTAACTCCGCTTCGGGTTCCGAACGGACCATATGACCTTGAGGACAAAAAGTCGGTAGACGAGAAAAGGATTGAAGTGAAATACCGTTTCTTCAAAGGTGGTTTTCCACCGGGAATGGTTTTAGACTTTCAAAAATTCGACATCGTCTATTACGTTGAACTGGGTGACGATCTTCTTCCAGTGCACATTCACAAAATCAGAAAGGCGGACATCACCCAACTTGGCGGCGCACAATGGAGCGAGTTGTACAAAGGAAGAGTTTCCTTCAAAGAAGCATATAACACAGGCAAAGCGAAGATCGTTTTTCCTCCTCAGCAGATGTTCGAACGTGATCAATAGAAAAATCGAGTAACGCAAATACTACGCACCAAAATCCCAATCAACCAGATTTTGATTTTGCTTTAGGCCAGCGCGTTTCAAATACATCGCTTCGAATATATTGTCAAAAAGTGAGACTGCGTCCACAAGATTCAAATCAATTAAAGGAAGACTCGCCTGTGCTTCTCGACTGAATCTCTCAGTGTAAGATACGCCAGCACTGTTGAAATAAGCATGGTGCCACCACTCAGCAATTCGCTCCCTTGATGAATTGAGCGTTCTAAGAGTTACGAGCTTATCGCTTTTGCTGTTGTTAGCTTCCTTCGTTGCAGGAAGCAGGTTCCACAAGTCATTACAGGGCCAAGCCGCAAACGGAAAGCAATGATCGACGTCAAATCGTTCTACTTTGAGTTTCCTTCCACTCCATACACAGTACACTGGGACTCCAGATGCATTGACTTGTGCCATGAGAGCGCGAACCAGCGTTGTATCACGTTCGGGATCTAGCCAGACCAGAAGCTCCATCAATTTATCTCTACCAAAGCTCTGTCCCTGCGCCTCTCCATATGACTTCATCAACTCAGTCCATTCGAATACAAGAGCGGGTTCGATCCAGCAAGCATGCCTTGTTAACGTTTGCCACATACCCAACGGAACCTGAAGGTCTCCGAAGCTCCACAGAAATTCAGGCGTGATCTTCAGTACAGGTGACTTCGCAATGCTGCTAGCGCTACCTCCTGTCTTAAAAATTTGCTCTGACGTATTTGGATAAGTGATATGGACGGCCGGCATCTTCTTGATAGTCGATGCAGCATCTCGGATTGCAGACGTCAACAATAGCGAGTCTGAACCATGAAAGTCAGCTCCGACTCTCAGTTCAAACGGAGAGATACGCGACAATCCACGAAATGCATCTTTGACAAATCCCAATCCGCTGCCGGTTCCCTGAGGAACGCCATTTTCGACTAACGGCTTGTACAGACGAATCCAGTACAACGCAACCAGTCCAAGCGGCACTCTTACGAACTCATCGTTTGAAATCTCAACCAGACTGTTCGCCCCATCAGCGATTCTGACTAGAGCGCGAAGTAATGCAAGTTTGTAAGTCGATGATTTTCTGTCATTAATTATGATGTTTCTGAGTAACGGAAGAGCACCAGTTCCATCATCAGGCAATCGCAGAACAACAGTTTCCCAAGAAATCTCAGCGCGCCCAAGAAGGTCCGCAGAGCTCGACACTTTCGCAACCAGAAGACCACGTTGAGTCGCCAGTTGTTCGATCTCAGATACAGAGACTGGATACGTCGACCCATCAATGTGGTGCGGCCCCGTTCTGAGTGAAATTACCAGCAGCCCACCGGGCTTAAGTAGCGTTGCCAACTTTCGAAAAACTCGCACACGATCGTTCGGCACCACATGCATCCAGACTGCGCTTAGAAGTATCACATCAAATGCACTACCAAGATGCATCGTCTTCTTCAAATCAGGAAGTCTATCTTGCAACCAATTGATGGTCTTGTCAGAGTGAAGCTGTTTTGAAGCTGCAATCATAGAGTCAGCTGGCTCTGCAGCAACAACATCATATCCTCGCTGCGCCAGCGCGGCGGCGTCTCGACCAGTGCCAGAGCCAATGTCCAATACGCTAGCGGGAGGAGCGGGAAGAAGACCAAGCCAATCGCCGTGAATTTCTTCGAAAGTCTTACTCTCATATTGTGCGCTCAATTCGCTGACTCGAGCGCTGTAGTGATTGATGACTTCGTCGTAGTTCATGACACTTACGGAGGTTGCCTCGCGTGGCAATTAATTTCGACATCAAGTATAGTGGGTATAGCGCCGATTTGAGACAACTCAGCTTGCGGGCGCTTTAAAGATTCAGCTAAAGCGAGGTATTTCTATGGCTATCCATGTCTATGCTTATGCGCCCAGTGATTCTGATCGCGAAAAAACCGCACGGGAAGAAAAGCTGTTTTGTGACAATCTCCAGATCTTGCTCGAACATGCGCAAGACATTGTCACTAACAGCGAATATTTCTTCTGTCCACTTTCATTTGCCTGGTGCTCATTACTTTACTTGAATGGTAGCGGACCTCTGAGTCTCGGACAGCTTTTGTTAGGCTGGCACGATGGGATACTCCTTGAGCCATGCCCAGATTGTGGCGGCAAGGTGCTGGTAACAACTTACGGTGGTTCAATCCTCTCTGGAAGCAACGGGTGGAGTGGATTTTGCGTTGCATGCTGCGGCAAAAAGTCTCGCCGAGATTCTGTTCACAAGCCATTCAGCAAGCGCGCCAACTTTTCCTCCGCCGTAAGGAAAAAATTTCCAGAGACAACTTCCCGCTGGGAAGAATATGATGGACAGGCTTTTTCTTGGGGAGGCAATGGATTGCAACCCGCGCGAAAGGAAAGGTTAGTCGTCGAGAAAACATACGAGTCGACAGGCGAAACAATGACTCTCGAAGCCCTACTGCAGGAACTCAAAAGTGGCAACATCCGAAAAGGGAATCCGCCCCCGTGCGAGCTTACCACTTAACTTACCGTCAGCTCTTCGTTCACCGCACGCTCTGCTGCTTCCGCTTCCCCAGTTCTTGAATTATTCTCGAAAACGGAATCGGGAAGTCCATTGGTGCGCTAGGTTTTCCCTGGGCATCATGCGTAACGAATTGAACACCAACCACAGCCTTGCCCGCCGCATCTCTGCTAAATGTTAGTTTCGTCGGTGATACCACTTGTTTGAAGTCGCCGAGCAACTCGATATTGAGTTTCACTCCGTTGATATTGCTCAACGCGATACCAGCTTGCCGGCTGTATG
>JBGAVL010000311.1:0-7576 GCA_044228145.1 Obscuribacteraceae bacterium (SeqCode) | reverse complement strand
GGAGCAAAAGGTTCAATGGTAGGGCGCGTGGGAGCCGATGGATTCGGCGACATGCTTATTGAAACACTGAAGAAAAACAATGTAGACGCATCACATATGGTGCAAGACAAGGAAGCCGGAACCGGAATTGCGTTGATAACGGTAGATGGCGACGGCGACAACAGCATCGTCATTGCGCAAAGAGCCAATCTCAATCTCTGCGACAAAGACATTGAAAAAGCCGACGCGGTGATTGCCGCCAGCAAGATTCTTTTGATGCAATTGGAAGTACCCACCGAAGCTGATACTTTTGCGGCGAAAGTGGCTCGCAAGCACGGCACTTTCGTAGCGCTCAACCCCGCTCCAGCACCGGTAGACGGGAAGTTACCCAGGGAGCTTCTGAAAAATGTAGATGTAATCATTCCCAATCAAACAGAAGCAGAATTGATGACCGGCGTGAAAGTCGTCGACGAGAAAAGCGCGCATGAAGCAGCGGAAGTCTTGCGCAAGCTGGGACCGAAAAACGTCATCATAACCCTTGGAGAACTGGGCGCACTGCTGGTCGAAGATGGCAAAGCACCACTTATGGTCTCGAGCTACAAGGT
The DNA here is from genome assembly GCA_044228145.1 of Obscuribacteraceae bacterium (SeqCode). GTDB lineage: Bacteria > Cyanobacteriota > Vampirovibrionia > Obscuribacterales > Obscuribacteraceae > QKMZ01. The sequence goes on along the minus strand of JBGAVL010000311.1, from coordinate 6,992 downwards.
AGCAGCTATCGACACGACCGCAGCCGGCGATGCCTTTTGTGGAGCTCTGGCCGCAGCTTATGCAGGGGGAGAAACGCTCGCAAACGCGGTCAAATTCGGCTGCGCCGCCGGAGCGCTGGCCACCACAAAAATGGGCGCCGAACCTTCGCTTCCATCAAAAGAAGAAATAGAAAAACTAGTGCTCACGGCGTCAAGAACATGAGAGATCCCGACTCGTTCAACGCGCTTCTAAATCTAAATTCAAACCGACATTTCTGACTTTTTAGACTGGGCATACTTAACCTCCGGCTTATACATGTTGAGGGATTTTCTTGAGAAAATCCCTCAACATAGAACACAAGAAGTGCCCACAAAATGGAGCTTCTCAGGCAATACTCGAATCTACCGAGAACCATACCACCCGGAAGCCTCACAGGCGCCGCTCCTACTCTGTGCATCCTGAGGGATTTTCTTGAGAAAATCCCTCAGGATGAAATGCATCGAATCCCAAGATGGTCCGGAAAGGCAAATTATGAAACGATGCCTGATGGCTGTTTTTCAAGCGGAATTCGAAACCAAAACGTGCTGCCTTTGCCGTTGTTGCTGTCCACCCCAATCGTTCCGGCGTGCTCTTTGATGATCGCCGCACAAATTGCCAGGCCCAGTCCACTGCCTGTCTTTTTGCCGCTGTCGCGCTTAGACTGCCGAAAACGATTGAAGACTAGCGCTCTTTCTTCTTCGAGAATGCCCGGCCCGTTGTCGGCAATCCTCACCTCTAGAAAGCCGTCCCTGGCTTCTTGAGTGACTACAACCTTGCTGTTTTCCGGCGAAAATTTGATCGCGTTTGACATTATATTTGCCACCACTTGCGTCAGGCGCTCGTGATCAGCTTTCACAATTACATCGTTTGGCGGCAACACAATCTCGACCTTCTTCTTTTCTCCCAGCGCCAATAGCGATTCGGTGGCAATTTCCATCGTTTCCAAAAACGACTTTTCCTCAAATCGCATATCCCACGAGCCCGACTCGAGTTTTTCAACATCGAGAAGATCATTTATCAGTCCAATCAATCGAACGACGCTTCCCTCGATGGTCGAAATGATCTTCAACGCTGCTTCCGGAAGATCACCATGCATACCGCCCGCCAGTGTGCCCAGACGCATGTTGATCGAGGTGAGAGGAGAGCGCAAATCGTGACTGACGATGGCGACGAATTCCTGCTTCATTCGCTCCAGTTCTTTGCGCTGCGAAATGTCGTGCGCCACACAAACCAGCGACTTTTCCTGTTCTACATAACGCACCGACCAGCGCGTATCGACTATGCTGCCGTCTTTGCGCATGACGCGATTTTCAAAGGAATCGACCGGAGCATGCTGAGCGCCTTCAAAAACCTTTGTCGTCCTTTCCACATCATCTGCATAAACAATCGAGGCTACGCGCTTTCCAATCAATTCCTCCGGCTCATAGCCCCACACCGCCAGAGCCGCCGTACTCATTTCAGAAAACGACAGAGACGGATTGAGCGAACAAATCACGTCGGCGGCGTAATCAACGATGGCACGCTGTTTGCGCAGAGTATTCTCTAGTTCTTGAGACATACGACGAAACTCGAGATCGAGAATCTCCAGCTCGCTCTCTCCTTGCAGTGGAGGATTGAGTTCTTGTCCAGCCGCCAGTCTCTGCGCGTTGTCGATCAAAACTTCAAAGCGTTTGGATATTCTCAAACTGAGCAGCACCGCAAAAATGCTGACAAGCGCTGCGCTGCAAAAAACCGCAAGAAGAACCAGTTTACTCTGCTCATTGCGCTCGTTGCTTTTGCGCTCGGCATACTTTTCGAGCAACTGCAACTGCTGCTCGATCATTCCGTTCAAAATGTCACTAGCCCCTGTCGCGCACTTTTTGACATAATTTCCGTATGTCATAAACATTACAAAATCGCCCTTGCCGTAGGCGTCCAGAAATTTATCGGTGTATTCCTTGGCACCGCGCGTCAACTTTTCTACAGTGGCGATTTTCTCTTCCGACTCTCTGTCGCCTCTGACCAGAGTTTTTAGACCGGAAATGTCTCTGGCAGCCGCCCAGGCGTGTTTCATATACATGTTCAATTTTGATTTGTCGGCACCCTGGGAAAAAACATATTCATTGCAGGCCTGGTACGACCACAGAAATTCACTGCGAACTTCGTTGACCTTTTTCAAAAGCAGGCGAGAACGCGCCTCTTGTTTGAGTTCTTCACCGGATGACTGCAAGCTGGAATAGAGCATGAACCCGATTATCAGCTCGAACAAAACCGGGATGATGACCAGGAGTAAGAGTTGATGGGATAACTTGAGTTTGATTTGCACAGAGTAGGAGATTCCGCACGGTCGCCCTATATAATACTGACCTTTCCATACAGTTTCTAAACTCTCCACAACCATGCCGCTCAATGTCAAACTAAATCGCCGATTAAAAGTCGATCTCAGCGAGCAGCTTTACCACAGTCTCAAGCAGCTCATTCTCTCCGGCTCACTCGAAGCCGGAGAGAAACTTCCCTCCTCAAGAGAGCTTTCCACACAATTGAAAGTTTCGCGACCGACTGTGGCAGTATGCCTGGAACAGCTGGAGCACGAAGGGTACGTCGAGCTGAAACACGGCTCAGGCACATACGTTTCATCCAAAATCAAACGCATCGGCTCAAACGGCGCCCCAAGGAAAAATGGCGCCTCTGCCGGAAAAAAACAACAAGCATCGCCCATACTTTCCCACTACGGCAAGTTTCTTCGGCAAAGTCAGATCGTACAAAGACAAGCGCAGCAGCTGCTGGCCGAAGAGCCAAAAATTGCTTTCTACTGCTGGCGCCCGGCTCTTGACCAATTTCCCCACAAAGAATGGGCGCGCATTCTCGGAAGGCATGCGCGTATCTCTGTAAGCGAGGTGCGTGACGCACCGCTAGATCAAAGTGGGCAGGCGGCTTTAAGAAAAGCGATCGCAGGGCTGGTCTTCAGGTTTCGCGGAGTCAAATGCACTGCCGAGCAGGTGATCATCGTCAGCGGACTGAGTCAGGCAATCGACCTCTCGGCGCGTCTGCATCTGGACGCCGGTGCACATGCTGTCGTCGAGGAGCCCGGCTATCATCATGCCAGGCTGGTCTTTGAGGCACTGGGAGCCAAGGTTCATTGCGTCCAAGTAGACGCCGAAGGTTTGAACACCACCGACTTGCTAAAAGAAAAGACGCCGCCAAAACTTGTCTATGTGACGCCCTCCCATCAGTTTCCCAGCGGGCAAACGATGTCTCTGGCGCGTCGACTGGAGCTGCTTTCCTGGGCGCACAAAAACTCGACTGTAATTCTGGAGGATGACTACGACAGCGAATATCAGAAAGTCGGCAAGCCGATTCCGGCACTGATGAGCCTGGACAAAAACGAGTCGGTTGTTTATGCCGGCACACTCAATCAGTTGATGTTTCCGGCACTGGGCCTGGCATACCTGGTTGTGCCACCGGGATTGGTGCGAGTGTACAAGCAGGCAAGAGCATTTGCTGGCGCACCTTTGCCGCCCCATTTGCAGAATGCAATCGCCCAATTCATAGATGAGGGTCATCTAGACCGGCACATCAAGCGGCTTCGCGGACTCTATGACGAAAGGCGCCAGGTCCTTGTGAAAGAACTGGAAAACAAACTGCCGAACCATGTGGCTGTCTACGGAGCAGAATCAGGAGTTTTCGTTTTGGCGCGCATTAAGACAAAGGTATCGACGGCGAAATTTGTCCTGAGAGCAATGCAAGCAGGTGTCGGACTTACCGACACTTCAATTTTCTATGCCGGAAAGCCCAGGAAAAACGAATACATCCTCGGCTTTGGAAGCTTGAACGGGCGTCAAATCAAGGAAGGCGTCAAGCGGCTGGCAGCGCTTCTGAAGGAGTAGCACGGCAAAGTAACGGAACCGTTGAGACGGCTTGTCGAGCAAGAAAATTGCACATTTATCTGCTTGACACATTACTGACACGCTTTGCATGTAGCCTGAGGACACTTACCAGTCAAGCTCGTCCCCTATCTATGCTCCAAACCCGCTGAAAAGCGGCGCTTCCCCTTCTTTCCCCGCAAAGGAAGCGCTCAAGGAGGAAATCCATGAGATTCGATTGCTGCCGGTCCGCCGGCTCAACCCCCGCCCCGATATTCAAAGACTCCGCAGTGGGAACCATTCCCGGCGCCGTACCCGGCAACATTCCGGAAGAGTACGCACCGAGCCGCCCAATATACTTTGAAGGTCCGATCAGCTTCGAAGATTTTCTCGCTGACGGCAATCAATTGAGACAATATCTCGATACGCCTCCATCCAGTTCGAACAATAGATTCATGTGGCCGGTCACATCACGCTTCTCATTTGTTTCAACCCTGTCTCTTGCCTTGATTGCCGCCCTTGTACTGTGCATAAGGGCGCAAGCGATGGACGGAAATTCCACCGGCCTTGCTGAATCCCAAAACGTCAAAATTGCTCATAAAGCGGAAAACCAGGTCATTAATGACAGTGATACAGGTGGGCGCATAATCAGCTTCGTCTGCGGCAGACCCAATACTCTGCAGATTCTGGCTCCCATGGACATGCCCGAAGCAAAACAAATTCGCTACCTGCCGCAGGGCGCCTCTCCGATTGCCGAAATGAAATTTATGCCTGCACCCAGAGCAAAAGCGCGAAGTGTGGCTTTCAGCGTCAAAAGCGGACCGGTAAAATTGGATAAAGCGTCGACGGACCGCGTCTACAACAAGCTGCTCAAACTGTCGCTTGCCGATCCGGCTGTCTATGAAACAGAAGCACCTTCTCTCATCACTTACTTTTCGATTTTGACCGGCGGTCAGGATCAAAAACGCGTCGAGGAATTGGAAAAAATCCTCGAAAAAAACTTGAACAAGTAAGCACTCGATAAAACCATTTCATTGCACGGACATTGCACGTCTTCAGAACGAAACTTAGTGCATGTCTCACGCGCAGGGTCCACTCACGCCCGAGAGCTTGACATCCGCTATTGCGCTAACTGCGCTTGAGACAAACAACACTTAAAAGCTGCGCCAATCACTTATGTAAACAGTCCCGGCACCCGCCCCGAAATAAATGTCACACAACGTCTAAATCCTGTTAGTAAGTACGATCTCGGGCGCGCGGATACGGAGAAATCGTCTTTAAACTGGTAAAGTCACTTTACAAAAATGTATTAGGCTGGCTTTACCACTTTTCCTAATCTTTCAAATATTCAGCATTACTTTTCTTCGCTTCACTATCGGTTTTATTCACCCACCCCCCCGGCAACACATCACCAATACGGCATTTCAAATTGGCATGTGATTGCTTACACGAAATCCGATTCGATTGCGGAAATTTCAAGAACTCGCCCTCAAGCGGGACTGGCGCTGACTCACGTCGCCGGACAACAAGAACGACTTTCCGCAAATGCACTAATCCGCGCGGACGCCCTCGAGGCGCCTGCAAATATGAAACCTCAATCATGGAGAACAACAATGTTCCGATTGACACGACACTATAAATACATCCAGGCAGCCGCGCTGGCCCTTGGATTGCTCACTGCATCGGGCGCACAGGCAGCCACTTGCACGGAGGCAGCGCCTCCCGCTTCGCCTGCCTACACATTCTCCGGCGCTCCTGCTTCGGACGGCTATCAGCTGATGTACCACGACATGTGGCAGTTCATTGGCGACAATTACTTCGACCCGGCTCGTTTGAAAAACTGGCAGGCGCTCGAACACGCATACGACGACAAGCTCGGCACCATGGACGACATCCAGAACGCTCTCAAGGCGCTCGGTGCGGCTACCGGTGACAAGTGGACGGTCTACATCACGCAGCAGGACATGCGGGACTATGCCGACATCGCCAGACAGAATCTCGTCATCGGTGGGCTGATGCTGTACAAGCACGGCGCGCACTACCGGCTGGATGTGATTCACTACGGCTCAGCCGCTTACGGCACAGAGCTGCGCGAAAGAGACGACATCATCTGTCTCAATCACGTCGCTCTGGACAGGCTCGATCAAAAGCAAGTCGACCAGCTCTTGCGCGGCAAGGCGGGCGACAAGCTCGTGGTCACGGCAGTAGCCGCGGACACGGGCGCCGAATACGAGGTGGAGCTGACGCTCAAAGCCATTGCCGACCCTGTCGTGGAAGCTCGGCTTCTGCCCGGCAACATCATCTACATCCGCATGCCTTCTTTCGACGGCGAGAAGTACATCAACGACTTCATCCAGGAATTCAACCGGGTCTACGACGAAGCGAAAGCCACAGGCGGCGCCAAGGGCATGGTCCTCGACCTGCGCAACAACCTGGGCGGCGAATTGCCGGCGGCGCAGAAATTTTCTTCGCTGTTCCTCCAGGATGGTCAGGTCGTCACCAAGTCGATCGTGCGCAATCAGCCCGTCAAAGACATGATGGTCATCCAGGCCGATCAGATCGAAGCCAAACGCGTCAAGATCGATCCGGCTGTCGTAAAGATTCTGCGCGGCATACCGATGACCGTTCTCGCAAACGGCTCGTCTGCCAGCGCTGCCGAGATCACTCTCGGTGCGCTCAAAGACAACAATCGAGGCACAGTCATTGGTGTGAGAAGCTTCGGCAAAGGCGTGGGCTACAAAGTGCAGCCCGGCCCTGTCGGAGGCTTCATGAGCCTGACCGGCTACAAATACGTGACTCCGAATGGCACCGAGGTGCACGAGCGCGGCATCGATCCGAATGTTTCGGTTGCCTCCCCTCGCAATCAAACCAATGACGTTCAGCTCGACGAAGCTATTCGCCTGTTGAATCAAGCGCTTGCGGTCAAGCCGTAACCATTGCAACCAATAATAATAGAAGGACACGGTTATGAAACCTGTCTCAATCCAGGAGCGCCTTAACGCGTTCCAAAAACGCGTTGCAAGAGCAGTCGCAGTCAGTCTCGTCCTCCTGGGCGGGCTGGCTGCGGTCAGCTTTTCTCCGCCCGCAGCTGCTCAGACAGCACTGCCGGCGGTGGCAACGCAAAACCAGAC
>JBGAVL010000310.1:0-7580 GCA_044228145.1 Obscuribacteraceae bacterium (SeqCode) | reverse complement strand
GACCTGATTTGTTGGGGTCGATACGGTAGACAGTACCCTGGATTGTGGCGACATACAAAACGCCCTTGCGATCGAAGCGCAAGCCGGAGATGGTGCTGTTGCCGCGGATGCGAGCATATTCAGTCAGCTGTCCGGAACTGTCGACGAACCACACGCTCCCGTCACAAGCAAAGTAGACGCCGCCGGGACCAGATGCCATGCGAGAAAAACGATTGGAGTAGGAAGCATTGAGCTGCGAAAGCACCTTCACGCCATAACCCCTGGGCGCGTCAGGAAGGTCGATTACCGACATTTGCGGTGCGGCCGCAGTCTGCTTTGATTCTTTCTCGACAGGCAGAGAGAAATTGTCTTCTTCCTCTGCCATCTCGGCCGAGGTGATATCAATATGGAGGATGAGATGAAGCGGTACGAGGATACGGCGAATGTGAATCTGCCCGTCGCTCTCGTGCGAGTAAGACTCGACATCGATGTGATCGTGGTCAACCGAAAGGACTCTTCCGGTCACCGTGTTATGGCAGCCCATTCCGTACCAGATCTGAATCTTTTGCCGGTTTTCTACAAACCCTTGTAATCTGGTCCTGAAACTCATAGGTACCCGTAACCCCCAAGATACTAAATCAGCCTAAACCATTTATCTGCCGAACTTTTAGCCTATTGGCCTCAGTCACTTACTCTTCTTGTTCCCACTCTGAGCGGTCAACCATAAGAGCTTGATTCCAAAACTGCTCTAGCTTGTAATACCCTCTCTCCTTTTCGTGCAATACATGGACAATGACATCACCATAGTCAAGAAGCACCCATCTGGACTCCGATTTACCTTCTATCCCCAAGGCTTTACAACCCAGGGGCTCCAGTTTATCGTCCACCGCATCAACAATCGCCTTGACCTGACTTGGTGACTCCCCTCCCACGATGACAAAGTAGTCCGCCAGAACGGTAACTTGTCTTACATCAAGTACAACAGTGCCCTTTCCTTTCTTACTTTCAGCCGCGTTAGCTGCGGCAAAGGCTGCCGTGCGCGAATCGACTGCAGTGGAGCTTGCGGATCTTCGTCCCAATTGGATTTCCTAGTATGAACAGCTATATGATCAGTATTATAGTTGTTCCCATTTTATCTAGCATTTCACGCAGCCAGAGCGAACTTTTTGCCGGAACTTGTGGTACATCCCTCTCTTTTTGAGACCCCTTTGGCGCCGAAAGGTGAAATTTGCTGCTTAATGTTGCGGAATCTGCCCACTGGTGAAACATTTCGTCCTTTTATTTCAGATGCAAAAAAGCACTGCCACAAAAAGATCGAAATTGGTGCGTTTTTTGATTTGCTGGCATCGGATTTTATCTTTCAATTTCTAAAATCGCCTCCCGGACGAGCTTATTCAAATCCCGCAAACGCTTGCAGTGCAAGCATTTACGGGTTGTCGCGCGAGCCGGAAAAACAATTGCTGAGCTACTTATATAACGCAAAAACTTTCCTTACAACCAAGACAATGGGCTTCGAAAAGTAGGTTAGAAAGTGCATCTCGACATCCGCGCAGAAAAACATTTTGCAAAAACGTTTATCAAGTGCGACATTTTATGCGCGCCTATCTTGTCTAAGGGTGATAGGTGCTGTATTCTTGCCCTCTACGTAGAGTTGATTACTAGCTCGTAGACCCAGGATAGGCACAGGAGGAGACTCAGTGAACAAAGCAGAACTCGCTGCAGAAATCGCTGCCCGCACAACAACTACAAAGAAAGCTGTAGAAGAATTTTTGGCGGCCTTTACAGATGTCGTGACAGAAGAAGTGGCCAGAGGAAACCGCGTAACCCTCGTTGGTTTCGGCACCTTTGAACGCAGAAGCCGTAACGCTCGCGAAACAAACAACCCACAAAAACCAGGCGAAAAGATCAAAGTACCGGCGAAGAAAGTACCGGCCTTTGCTCCTGGTAAAGAGTTCAAAGAAAAAGTAGACAGATAAGATCCCAAAGATCTTAATTGAAAGACTTTATGAGGGCGCAACCGCGCCCTCATTTTTCTTGCGAAAACCCGCTCTTCAAGAGCATCTTCATACCTTTAGGAATCAGGCTTCTTGACTGCAGTGCCGGAAGATCCGTTTTCCTTATCTTGAGCGGGCGAATTTTTTAAGACACCACTTTCAGTGTCGGTCTCTTCTTTTTCGGATGGCGTGCTTTGTTTTTGTTCTAATTTTTGTTGGTCGTCTTGAACGGGCTCACTTCCGCTTTCGCCCGTCTCCACTTGATTTTGCGGTTTGTTTACAGTACCGCCCTTCATCAAGAGGTTGAAATTTTCTCTGGCTGCTTTTCCTTCTTCAACAAATCCTGCCTTTTCAAGCATGGTCGCTAGCAACAGTTGAGCGCGTGGATCCTGTGGATTCTTATCCGCCAGTCTGCGAGCGTATACAAGAGCCAATGCCGTTTCCCCATTTTTTGTCAGGATACCGGCCAAGCGAATACAACAATCAGAGAAATCTGGACGCCGTCGCAAAGACCGTTGATAACTGTTTTTAGCAAGACTGATATCACCGGCCGCCTCAGCCGCCTGCCCGAGGTCATAAAGATAAAGTGAGTCAAGAACGTCATGGGAGCCGTGAAAATCGCTATACAGCTCATAAGAATCGTTCATATGTTTGGCCGCGTCGGCAAAATTTCCTGCCATCATTTCGCTCAAACCCTGATCGTATGCTTTGTATGAGCGCTCCAGATCGGTGCGCTTTTCCAGGTCGTTCGAGCCTGATGTTTCCTGGCGCCTGATTTGCGACGCCGTCGGACCATGATGCTGAGGAGCGCTGGCCCGCCGGCCTCCTCGAGATCGGCTGCTGCGCTTTACTGTCGAGTGAGATCTCGCGGATCTTCTTGCTCCAGCTGAGCGGGCAGAGCGGCTGGATCTGAGGGCGCGACTGCCAGATTTAATTGACTGCTTGGAGCGGCCAGCCGAACTTCGCCTTGAAGTACGTGCTTCACCTTCAAAAATCCAGGCGCATAAGAAAGACGCCACAAGCAGGGTTGCCAGGCACAGACGAACCGTCCGTGCCTGGTTACTTCCCAAACGTGGCCGCTCTAGATCGTAGGATTCTTGGCTTCGCACTCCGCGCGCTCTTCGTCGCTCACGCCTTTTATCGTCAAGTTTACGCGATTGCGATCGTCGATTTCTCTAACCTTCACGATCACGCGCTGGCCGACTGCCACTACATCTTCAACCTTTTCCACGCGGCGGTTTTCAAGCTGCGAAATGTGAACCATGCCTTCTTTTCCAGGCAAAAGTTCAACGAAACAACCCATCGGGATAATGCGAGTAACGCGGCCGCAATAAATTTGGCCCATTTCAATGCGCTTTACCAGGCTGAGGATCTTGTCGCGAGCCGCTTCTCCACCCGCCGCTTCCACACTGCCAATTAAGACTGTGCCGTCGTCTTCGATATCGATCGTGGCGCCTGTCTCTTCGATGATCTTGCGGATCATCTTGCCTCCAGGCCCGATGACCGTACCGATATCTTCCGGATTGATATGGATGGTGATGATACGTGGTGCCCACTTGGACAATTCCGGGCGAGCCTTGGGCAGCACTTCTTCCATCTTATCGATAATGTGATTGCGGCCGCGCTTGGCTTGGTCAAGCGCTACGCGCATGATGTCCAAAGAGATGCCTTCGATTTTGATATCCATCTGCAAGGCGGTGATGCCTTCTTTGCTTCCGGCGACTTTGAAGTCCATGTCACCGAGGAAATCTTCCAGCCCTTGAATATCGGAAAGAATCGCGAAACGATCACCTTCCAGGATCAAACCCATGGCGATGCCTCCGATTGTTTCTTTAAGCGGAACACCGGCATCCATAAGGGCCAGAGACGAACCACAGGTGGAAGCCATACTTGTGGATCCGTTCGATTCAATCACTTCACTGACTACACGCAAGGTGTAGGGGAAGTCGGCATGATCCGGAAGTGCCGGCATGATGGCGCGCTCCGCAAGGGCTCCGTGACCGATTTCTCGTCTTCCCGGTCCACGCATCGGTTTTACTTCGCCGACCGAGAAGCCGGGGAAATTGTAGTGGTGCATGTATTTCTTCTCGGTTTGCGGGTCGATTGAATCCAATCTTTGCGCATCACCGGCGATGCCGAGTGTAGCGATGGAAAGAACCTGTGTGGTGCCGCGGGTGAAAAGACCGGTGCCGTGAGTGCGCGGCAGAATACCGGCTTCGACCGTAATCGGACGAATTTCATCGCAGCGTCTGCCGTCCGCGCGTTTGCCTGTATCGAGCACTTGTGCGCGCATCAGTTCTGCTTCGTACAATTCCAAATATTCGGCAATTTTTCCGGACGAAACCGTCTTCAATTCATGATCTTCAGGAAGTTCGGCAATGGCGTCAACTACAGCTTGTTTGGCTGCGTCTATATGACCGCTTCTGACAGCCTTGTCGGTAACACCTTGCATCGACTCTTTCAATCTGCCTTCGGTTTTCTCGTGAATCAAATTCTTGAGAGCGGTGATTTCCGGCGGCGCTTCGAAGGCTTTCTTCTGAACGCCCAATTGACGGACAAATTTATTTATCGCTTCCACCTGGCGCTTGATGTGCTGGTGAGCGTAATCGATAGCGGCAAGAACATCTTTCTCGCTGACGAATTTTGCTCCTGCTTCAACCATCATGATCGAATTTTCAGTGCCGGAGACGACCAGGTCGAGGTCCGATTCATCCAATTGACTATAAGTGGGATTGGCCACCAGTTTGCCGCCGACACGGCCGACGCGCACGGCTCCAATCGGTCCGTTGAAGGGAAGACCGGCAAGACTGAGTGCCACTGAAGCTCCCAGCATTGCAAAGACGTCAGTAGGATTGTCTTGATCGGCTGACATTACAGTAGCGACGATTTGCACATCGTTGCGGTAGCCTTCTTGAAAAAGCGGGCGAATCGGTCTGTCGATCAAACGGCTGGTCAGGATTGCTTTATCGGGAGCCTTGCCTTCGCGTCTGCCGAAACTGCCTGGCACACGTCCGACAGCGTAGAGCTTTTCTTCGTAGTCGACCAGAAGCGGAAAGTAATCAATTCCTTCGCGCACATTTTTGCTCTCGGTGGCAGTGACAAGCAGCATGGTGTCGCCGCAATAAATTTCCACTGAGCCGGAGGCTTGCTTGGCCATACGTCCGGTTCTTACGGTTACTAGTTTGCCATCGATATCAATTTCAAAAGTCTTCACTGCATCTGGTGAAAGTGTCTGCACATCCATATTTCTTTTCCTTTTTACTTCTTCAGGCTACTTCTTCTAGTTCTTAAAATTCAGTTGCGAAATTCGCAAAAAACAAAACAGACCGGCTTGCCATAAGCCAGATCGATTGGTTGGTCTAATAAACCGTTTACTCTTTTTCGCTCAAAACAAGCAATGTTCGCGAGAAATGCGCTGAACTTGCTGTGATCAAATGGCTTGACGTTTTCTGCGGACTTTTCTGATCTGCCTGTTTGATCTGAGATCCAAATCCATTATGTGAGCGAAAAAAAGGCGAGCCCTGAAGCTCGCCATCTTAGAGTCTAGCGTCTCAATCCCAGCTTTTCGATCAGGCTTCTATAGCGATCGTGCGCTTCACGACTCAAATATTGAAGAAGCCTTCTGCGCTTGCCGACCATCATAAGAAGGCCGCGGCGGCTGTGGAAATCTTTGGGATGAGTTCTCAAATGTTCGGTCAATTGATTGATGCGCTCTGTAAGAAGAGCGACTTGCACTTCCGGGGAGCCGGTGTCTTTGCCTGTGCGGCGATGCGATTCTACGATTTCAATCTTGTGTTCTGCTACAAGTGCCATTGACTGTTCAACCTACCTGTATTCTTGTGTTTTTACTATGATCTATTTCTTGGCAGTAGTAGATAATATCACAGTGCATGTGCCAGTCATGCTTTTGAGCACTTTATGACCTTTTTTGTATCGTTAAGGCCTTCTTCTTAAGCAGGATATAATCAGCACTTTGAAGATTCGGCTCCGGGACATTTTTCTCAAATACCCATTGCTTGACGGATTCAGGCGATCGGTCCTGGTCAGCGTCTGCAAAAACGGCACTCTTTTCTCAACTTCAACTTATCCAGTCACGGCATTTTATCCGCCGGAGACCCGCCCTTATCTTGACAATATCTGGCAAGAAAACGAGGGCGCCGACGCTTCAAAACCGGCGATTTTTGCCATCTATCACGGACGCATGGTGGGATTGCCAGGACTGAGGCCGAAATCAAAACTGACTATTTTGATAAGCAACAGCCGAGATGGTGAAATCATCGCTCGCGCCCTCCAAGAAATCGGCTTCTCGACAGCACGCGGGTCGCCCGCCCATGGCGGTGTGCGCGGTGCGCTCGAGATGAAAACAGCAGCCAAAGCCAATAGCCGCCTGGCTATGATGGTGGACGGGCCGCGCGGTCCTCGCTATGAAGTAAAGCCAGGACTGGTGCGCCTGGCGGAGATAACCGGCTTGCCGATTATTCCTTTTGTCACCCACACACGCCAGAACTACTGGATGGATTCCTGGGACAACTTCATGGCTCCCTTCTGGGGTACGCCGATGTTATACATCTTTGGGCATCCAATCTATATACCAAAAGGAATATCGGCAGCGGAAAGTGATAGCTTGACTGCGCTTTTGCAAACCAGAATGGACAAGATGCGGGAAATGGCGGCTTCATTTTTTGAAGGGGCTGAAAGGCACAATTACAAACCTTAGTGCCAAAAAGATCCCGACTATCGGCTCTGCATTGAAATCAAAACGCGCCCAATCTTTCGAGAGGGCGCGAGATGCAACTACAAATTGACGGGGAGAAGCTTAGGGCTTTTGCAGCTCGGGCTTCCACTCATCAAGGATTGCCCCTTCAATTGGGCAAACCGACAAACAGGCACCGCAGTCAATGCAGGTGCTGTCGTCAATGTATGTGTACTTCGTCGACTTAGTATTGGTTTTTCCTTCCGCCCAGTGGATGCACTCTACCGGACATACAGGAATACAATCGCCAATACCTTCGCAGACGTCAGCAACTATGGTGTAGGACATTTTGGCAAACTCCTCATAGCTTCTTGTCTGTAAGAACCTCGCGGCTCTCCCCACTACTAAACCACAGTGGAAGAAGAGGGCCACGACTTGAGACTATTTTTTAACGAATTTTTCTTCTTACAGTCCACAAAATTGTTGTCGCTGCGACTATAGAATGAGCGAAGCGACTATAAAATAGCCACAGCAAACATACAGAGGTTCGTTGAGACTAAAGAGAGGTCTCAGCTCGGGAGGTCTTCCAAAAATGTCCGAAGTCAAGGTTCAAGTCTTCTCCACCCACGGTCAGCCAGTGGGCTATTTCGTCAATCCAAAATTCGCCAGCTTCCCGGAAGGTGAGTTTGAGATATCAGGAGAATTCTTCGGCACAGACAACCAACACACTGTGCGCATCGACTTCAATCCGGAAGCGGTCCCGTACTCCTGCGACCTGTCACAAGCCAAAGACGTACCTTACAACGAATTGATCAACGTCTACGTTCAACGCGGCCGGCAACCGGTGACTATGACCGGTAAGGGCAAGAACTAGAAAAGCGCTCAAAAACAGGAAAAACGCCCCAAAAGTCCAA
>JBGAVL010000030.1:0-30471 GCA_044228145.1 Obscuribacteraceae bacterium (SeqCode) | reverse complement strand
CTTCCGATTTCAACAAATACCCGTGAATAGCCTCATCAGGAACGATTTTCCCGAGTTCGCGCACGTAAGCCTCACGGTGATATTGAGACCAGAAGAGAATCTTGCGTTGAGGAGAACCCTGCCAGATTTTCTGAGCGGCTTTGATGCCACTCATTTCCGGCATCGAAACATCCATGATAATAAAATCCGGCGCCTGACTTTGAGCGAGATCCAACCCCTCTGCTCCATTGGTCGCTTCAGACAATTCAGCCTTCGGAAACATTCGTTTCAAAACGCCGATGGCATGCGCTCTCAGTGCCGGAACATCTTCAACTACCAGGACTTTCAATTGCGCTTCTCCCCGTCAGGCCAACCCTTATCTCGACAATGGTTCCCGTAGTGCCAACTCCCTCGCCTGCGCGAAAAGAGATTGTCGCTCCAATCAGATCTGCCCTCTGCCGCATGTAGCGTAAACCCCTGGATTCTTCATTCATTTTGCCTTCCGCAATACCCTTGCCGTCATCAGCAATTGAAACCATGAGGTTGTCGCCGTCTCTGTCCGCGTGCAAACGAACTGTTTTTGCTTCCGCGTGTTTAATGACGTTGGTCAGAGCTTCTTGGACAAGCCGATACAACAACGACTGTTCCACAAGAGAGAGTTTTTCTAAGTCGGCGTCTTCGACCTTACTCTTGAAACGCGCCTTGAATCCCCCCTTTTCGCCTGCCTTTCGCAAGCAATCTTCCAGGGCGGCGTTCAGACCCAGGTGCTCCAGAGCAGATGGGCAGAGGCTGTCCATCACCTCTCGAATCTCCACCATCGTGGCGGCGAGTATTTGATCGATCTCCTCTTTTTGTTCATCACTTCTGTCTTTTGCATACGCTTCAAACTTTTTGCGCAAACGTTTCATATCGTTCAAAACTTGATCGTGCAGGTCGGCAGCCAGCATACGGCGCTCCACTTCGTCCTGCCTGACCATTTGCAAACGCACATCGCGCAATTCGTTGTTTCGCAAACTGAGCTGGTAAAACTGCGCTTGCATGCGGGCATCGGCAGCATCCCAGCGGCGAATCGCGTAGCCTCCGGCCACTCCCAGAGCAATGGAAATAATGAAAGCGACTGGATTTAGGCTGACATGCAAATACTTCCAGGCTGCCCACGTGAGAATCAAAGACACGCCGAACGGCTGCACCAGAGAGACTATGCGCGTGAATGCAGGCAGTTTCCACCCGATCAACACACCCGTATAGGATAAAAGGAGAGCGACCGACCAACTGCAGGCTTCACGCAGCGTCGCATCACCAGGAGCCGCTTTCAGTGCCGCTTCGGTCTCCCCGAATGCCAGCATCAAACGCTCAACAACTTCTCTCTCAAACTGCGGAAAATTCCGCATGCCGATCACTGCAATTGCCGCAGCCACGGCAGCAAGCACGATGGAAACCAGCAGTCGTTTGTCAGCTCCGCTCGTCATACTCTCTAGTTGGGGACCATTAAACCAGCTGTAGTTCCATTCAACCTCCATACGTTATCAGAATTACTATCGATGGATTTGCCATGGACCAATCAGTCCGTCAAAATAGGTCTATCCGAAGGTTGTAAAAATGGCACGATTTGGAAGAACAATCCCACAATGGACTGCAGCGTTGCTTGTTTCACTAGCCACCAGCGTGCCTCCTTGCACACTCGCTAACGACACAATCTCGAACTCCAGCAATTGGCCTTTTGGAAGTCGATTCGAAACAAATAATTTCCGCGAAAGAACAGCAGGACCCAAGAAAGTTTTTCCGAAAAATGCAGCCACTATTCAGGATGTTAGAACCAAACACAGAAAAACAATAGAAAATTATTCTGACGGGCTGGTTGTCGAGATTGACCGAAATGGAAACCGGAAGGAAACACTCAAATCCAAAAACTGGGCTTTAGAGGCAAGAGTACCGAGTGATTATGGAAAGAAGTCCAGTGTGGCAGTTGATGGATTTGTTCGTGCACTGATTGACCTTGCTTCTGTACACGGTAGATGCTCTTCGCGATTGCAATCACGTCTGTATCAATTTGGCAACTACTATCTCTCAGTCAAAGAACCGGAAAAAGCCGCGCCACTGATACGCAGATATCTCGAAATTAATCGCGAAATTCATGACAATGGCACGCCGCTCAGCGACGCAGAAAAGACCTATCTAACTGCGCTTGAAACTGCTAGCGCGAAAAACCACTTATTCGATTCACGTCTAAGTCCTGAACAATAGACTTGCGTCAATCAAAAATACAGAACAGTGGATTTGCCTTCGGCTTCTTCACTTCGGTGTCCCAGATAATGTTTGAATCCATCGTTGCCGGCGTGTCGACGACACCGGCCATGCCGGACATGGTCCAGCCCTGCTCGTGGAAGTCATCGAGGTCTTCCTTCAAACCGCGTATGGCTGCCTGATACCCGGCTTCTTCGTTGTCGACTTCGAAACCGACGAAGGAGTGGAAGAGTCGAAGAAATGCAGCAATGATTTCATCGATTTCGGAGGGATCGAGATCGAGCTCAGGCGCGAAGTTTTCCAACTCTTGAATCATTTCGTCAGTGAATGGAAGTTCGATGCGATAACATCCTTCTTCACCCTCCGCTTCGTACTTCTGCTGTTTGAGCGGATTTTCAGCCAGGAAATCACGCATCTGCTTGTAAGGTTTTGCCGATGTGTCAAGCGCAACCAGGGTCAAGCCTGCCTGTTTCAACGAGATCAAAAGGCGCCCCTGCAAAATCGAGCGCTCGACAAGCCCCATGAGTTCGTCATAGAACACCTCAGGCTCCATCTCGGTGGACTCTCCGACAAGCTCCAAAACGACGTTGTCCGGCATCGCAATGTCCCTACCCATGTTGCCTCGTGACCTCTCAGAAAGACGATATATACCCGTGGAAATATGACCAATTTAAAAAGTATGGCTAATTCCGAAGCCTTTTGCATGAGCCTTAAATTTACTTTGTTTTAGAGGTTTTCCGGCATGAGAAAGCTGTCCGCTCGCCCTCTTGCGACATAAATAACTTTCAACTATCGGCTTGGGCTGCGGGTGGGCAATGGCATGCGCCATTCTGTTAGAATCTGCCGGTGCCTAAAGTTCAAGTTCTACCTGACTACATAGCCAGTCAAATCGCCGCCGGAGAGGTGGTCGAGCGCCCGTCGTCGGTAGTCAAAGAGCTGGTGGAAAACTCCATTGACGCAGGCGCAACAAGTATATCGATCAGTGTATCGGAAGGCTGCCGGACGATTTCAATCGCCGACAACGGGCACGGCATGCTGCCGGAAGACGCCGTCCTGGCATTTCAGCGCCACGCCACCTCCAAGCTCGCCACAGCCGACGATCTCTGGCGCCTCACATCGCTGGGCTTCCGCGGAGAAGCGCTGCCCTCCATCGCCTCGGTTGCCAAAGTCACTTGCTACACGCGCTTGCACGACGCCGCCTCCGGCTTTCGCATCGATGCACAGGAAGGCAAAATAACCAGCACCGAGACAGGCTGCGCGCCCGGCACGACAATGGAAGTCGTGGACTTGTTTTACAACGTCCCGGCCAGGATGAAATTTCTCAAGAAAGCATCCACGGAATTCGCGCACATTCAGGAAATTGTGCAAAGTCTGGCCATCGCCTACCCGCATGTAGCGATCACAGTCGAACACGAAGGCACCGTCCACATGCGCACCAGCGGCTCTTCGGATCTGGCGCAGGTGGCTAAAGAAGCAAAGCTTTTCACCGGCAACGAGTCATTGATTGAAGTAAACAACCACGATGTCAGCCACGGCATCAAAGTGCGCGGGCTGGTGGCGAAGCCCGTCCACTTCAGAGGCGACAGAAAAGCGATATTGACCATGGTCAACAATCGCCCCGTGCGCTGCCCTCTCACCTACAAAGCACTGGAATATGCCTATAGCGACTTGATTCCCAGAGGCAGGCATCCGTTTGCAGTGATCGCCATCGAGCTTGACCCTTCACACGTCGACGTCAACATTCACCCGACCAAAAAAGAAATCAAATACAGCCAGGGCAACGAAGTCTATTTGACTGTGCAAAGAGCCATTGTCACAGCACTGCGCTCACTGCCACGGCAAAATTTCGCGCAGCCCGCTCACCAGGAACGCCAAGACGAGCTGTCCGCTGTCAGTCTTATTGTTGAATCGCGCTCGACAGAGTCTGAAACTTACACGTCTCCCGATGCTCAAATCGCCTATGCACGGTTTGAACATTCAACACAGGAATCCCGTGAGGAGCCGCTTTCAATTGTCGCCGAAGCGCCGGCTCGCACCCGACAGTTAGGTTTTCGCGATCGCCTCACGTTTAATTTACCGACCAGCCAACCTGCCCCAGATTCAGGCAGCGTGCAAGAGTCGTCAGATTTTGCTGCAAGTTCGACAAATGGAAACAGCTTCTCAACCAGAAGTGAGAGCGCGGGTTGCAGTACAAACATTGAAAGGGAAACATCTGCACATCGCGAATTGCCAGATGGCTGGCGGCTTCTCGCTTATTTGAAAAACACTTACTTTTTGATCGAATCAGCGCAAGGTCTGGAAATTGTGGAGCAACATATTGCCCACGAAAGGACAATTTACGAACGACTCTTAGCTGCGCAGAGCGAACCCGGTCGGCTGACCGAACACACGCAACACCTTTTGATATCAGCACCTTTGCGATTGAGCGCAGAGCAATCTTCCTGTTTGAAAGAAAACGAAGAGGCCCTGGCAAGACTTGGATTCGAATTCGACCACACCGCAGATGGTGGCAGCGCCTGCACGCAAGTTCCGCTCGAGCTGGCTCACAAGAATTACGAGGCAGCCATTCAAGAATTGCTCGATCAGCTGATTACCTGCTATCACGCTAATATTATTCTTGAAGCAACCAAATCAGTAGCCTGCCAATCTGCCGTAAAAAACGGAATGACTCTGTCGGAAGAATCGATTATTTCTTTGCTGTGCGACTGGATAGCCACGCCGCGCAACGACACCTGCCCACATGGAAGACCGGTTCGAATGAGCTTCTCCATGGACAAGCTATTCCAAATGTTTCATCCGGCATAGACTGAAAAACAAGTGGTCTAATCCAAAACTCTCAGCTGGCGTTGCACATCGCCCCATCTGACAGGGCTGCCGTCGCGCTGCAATTGATGCGCAGACGCGGCGACGACATTTGGGTTGTAGTGGCTGAGTGAGATAGCGGCTTCTCTGCTCCATTTCGGCTGGCCGGCGGCAAATACTTCCAGAAGCACGGGAATGGCGCGATTGTCGTTGAGCCACCCCAGCTCTTGAATGGCACGGTACTTCGCAGTTTGGTCCGAACCATTTATCCATTGCTTGTATTGATCGATGGTTCTCACCATTTTGAATTCTGCAGTTGCTTGTTTGGCGCGGGCAGCGACAACTCTATCTGCAGACCGCTGAAGTCTCAAGGCTTCAAGCTCTAGCTCCATGGAGGGGCGCTTAACAGCCTCATTGAGGGCTTCAATTCTTAAGTCCGGCTGAGTGCGGAGCACCTTCAAAAGATACGACTGCAAAAATTCTTCCGCGTACGGGCCGGACTTAGCCAGTTTGACCACGCTTTCAAAAGCCATTTTCTTGGCGCCGGTGACGGGAGTGCTTTCGATTAGCTTGATCAGCGCAGGCAGACCATCACTGCCGGCAGAGTGTTGCAGAGCTTCAAAATACGCACGAGCCTCCGGATGTTGGAAGCCAGCCATAGCCGCCAATGCCTCTTCTCTGAGCGGATGTCCGGGTTTTGCATTCTCAATGAGGAAATTCAAACGAGCATCCAAACTCTTGTTGGAGATGTTGACGATCGAAACGAACAACGCTTTTTTAAGTGGTGCATCTGAGACTGTACGCAGAATTTGTTGCGCTACCGGAACATCGACCGGATCCCCTACGCGTCCGAGGATCATTGCCGCACGCAGCCTGTCCTGTAGTGGGCCGTTTGCTGCTTGCTCGAGCAGCTTTTGTCTGGCGATCGGCACGATTTCTTCTGCGATGTATTTCAATCGCGCTACGTGCATGTCGCGGTTGGGGACGTCATGCGGAATTTCATTGATGCGCTCGATGAAGTCCTGAGGATTGATAGTCGTTTTGTGCTTGGCGCCCATCATGGATTCAAGCCAACCCCTGGCCATCAGCGTCGTTCTTATCGGTGCCCCATGGGCAGTGATAAAGAAATTGTCGGCGTCGGGCATCATCAGGTTTTCACCCAAATGGACAGCGAAATTTTCGTGATGCTTCAGATTAGGATGATCCGGATATTGCTTCTTCGCGTATTCACGAGCATAGAAGCCAGTCTCAATTTCTGCTGCTTCGTTGAAGAGACTGCTCATTTCTTTAAATTTGAACTTGACCAGGTGTGCCCACTCATGGGTGAGAAACTCATGAATTCTGCTCTTCGAAGTGCTGCCCTTTTCCAGGGTATTGTCAGCTTCGAAGAAAACAATCCTGCCCTCTTCGTTGGCATTTGCTGCCGCCGGCATGGAAGTGCCTTCGCCTTTCTCTTTGTAGACATCGCGATAATACGGCTCGTCCAACAACACCAATTCCTTGACCAAACGCGGGTCGGGCAGAGCCTGAATAGCCTGGATGAAGTCTTCCGGCAAGGCGCGGCGGTTGGCGGGAATGGTGGTCAGTTTGACCCGGGCATCAACTATTCTTGCGATGGTGTCAGCCTTTTCGCCAAAGTGAAGATCGATAAGTTCTCTATTGCCTTCAGCCACATGCTTTTGCACAATCCGGCGCCTTTCTGCGGGCAAATTGTCAAAGCTGGGCGCTTCAATTTCCGCCCATTGTCTGAGGACTCGAATCTGATCGAGTTTTTTAGCATAAGATTCAGGCACGATGATCTGAGTTTGTGTTCCCTCTACTCTATAAACACGCGCGGGCTCTTTGGTGGTTTCTGTCCATTTCATAAATTCGCTCAAGTCTTTAAAGCTGGCCGGAAGCTCGACTCCTTGCTTGACTCTGGTCACCTCGATTTCCGTTGACGGCAGCAATTTCAGGCTCTTGTTCAACTGGACGACGCCCAGTTTTGGCTCAGGCACGTAGGCTACGGTGTCGTGCGCGGCAAACATTCTTGCTTTGACGTCTTCCGGCAGTAGATATTCAAATTCTCTGGAGAGTTTGACGCGGCTGCTGTCACTTATGGCCGGTAGTTCCGAGTCCAGCGCTGCCGTAGCGGCCGTTTTTTCCGCCGTCTGTCTTTCTGTGGCTGGCTTATCGCCCGACTGCCGCTGCTTTTGGTTTTCGCCATTCTGCTCATGGAGTTGAGGTTTTGCGCCCGGACGCAAGACATGGTAGCCGGACATGACACCGCCGGTTCCGGCGCCGATCAACATGCCGTCGAAGGTGCTCTTGCCGATTTCACTGAGGCTCTTACCGTGAACGACAGCGTCCAATCCGCCGAAGACTGCGCCGGAGCCTCCGCCCGAAAGCACGCCGCCGGCCAAGGTTCCCAGCGCTTCCGAACCGGTGCGATTGGCGACCGATATGGTCGAGGACTTCGCAATGCGAAAACCGAGCATACCTGCCGGCACATTGATTGCAGCACCAGAAAAGGTGGCGATCGACATCTTTTTCCAGTCAGTAAGGTTGTTGAGACCGCTCTGGAAAGAGAAATGTCCGTTTTGGTCGCGCCAGGCCATCGGGTCGGCCCCGGCCTTCAAAGCTCCAAACATTGCGCCCGAGCCGGCATGCAGGGCCACTTCCTGCTTCAAGCCGACTCCCAGCCGGCTGCCGGCAAAATTAAATGCCTTCGAGCCGGGTTGAGCAATCTTGCCGATGTAGTTGAGCCCGACGCCTTCCAGACCGTCTTTGGCAAATCCGAGAGCAAAATCGCGGGCATCGCCCTTCGTATCCGCCATCATCGTGGCGCGAACGAGCCCGCCCATGGCTACCTTCCTGCTCATCATGGCGGCGGTATCGGCGGCGATTGTCGCCACAAAGTCGTTGCCCTCGGCACGTTTGACCTTCTCTTCCTCGGTCAATTTGCCGGAAAATGCGTCTCTGACCGTGCCTATCGCGCAGCCGGCCAGGGTGCGCTCTTTACGGTCTCCAAAAACTTCGCTCAAAAAGCCGTTTTGCTTGGGCGCCTCTTCGGGCTTTTGCTCGCCGGCGCCCGTATCCGTCGCCTGAGCCAACATCTGAGAGGAAATATTATTGCTGGGAAAAGTCTCGAATGCCAAGGGATTCTTCTTAGAAGCTGGTTCAGAGGTCCAGCGTCTGAACTTATCAAGTTCGACGAGGCTGGAAAGCCGATACCGTTTGAGTTAGCTGCAAGGAATTGAATGGACCTTGACAATGTACCAAAAGGCAGTCCCCTTGAGGAGATGTCCTATCGTGGAAGTACGTAGGAAAAAACCGAGAATTAATCTAGATGTGGAAGGAAAAAGTGGCATAACATTGGCCGAAAGAGATGGCCAACGCCATCGGAAATATGCACGGCTCCCCTCAACGCCACCACATTTAGTGGCAGTACGCAAAACCGATTTGCTCATCCGTCACCTTACCGAAGTCTGGAGTTCTCGATGAAACGATTGTTTCTGTATCCTCTCCTTGCCGCAATTTGTTTCAACGCGCCAGGCATCCCAGCTCAGGCTCAATCCTACGGAGAACGTTATCGCCCGCAGCTTTTCTACGACCATCACAACGCTCAATTAGACTCGCAAGCGTTGGAGTTGTTGAAAAAACACCTTCAGCATCTGGAAGAAACCAATTCTCCGGACAGCGAATTGCTGCCGGTAATGAGCGCTCTGGCACTGCTTTTGCGCGACACGCCAGATCGAAAACAGTCGATCGAACTCTTTAAAAAATGCCTGGCCATACGCGAAAAACTCGGCGATCACTCGAGTGAAGAATACAAAACGGAAGTGGCTGGATACGCGGAAGCCGCATTCAATAACGATGATCCGCAAACCGCCGAAGACTTGATTTCCAAATTGATACCACTTGCACCCGAATACGATGTCAAACACAAACTAAAATTCGCTCTGGTCGAGTGCTATACCGATCAAAAAAACTACGCTCGCGCCGAACACCTCCTCATCAACACAATCAAACAGAATGAAGCCGTAGGTCAATGTTTTTCCACCGAACTTCTGGGTGTAGCCGAATGGTATGCGGAGCAAAAACGCTTTGACGAAGCCAAACCCTGGTATTTGAAAGCGATTGCAAAATCGAAACAAGAAGGTGACACAGCCGGTGTCAAGAAAGCAGAGCGTGCTCTGAGCAAGTTTTTCATCAAAGAAAATCGCCCTACCGATGTGGCTGCGCTTCTGAAAAAGTCACCGCCGCAGATTGCACTGAGTGACAATTCCGCCCAATTCGATCTGGGTGGAGATGGCGGTGTCCACTACGGACAAAGCTTTATTCCGGGCGCTGCGCGCGCCGCTGACGGGAAAATTTCGACTCTGGCTGTCGATGAGTGGATGAAGGAATATCGCGAAGCGCTAAAGCATCTCAATCAAAAGCATTACCTGCAAGCTGAATTTCAGTTCAAATCGGGAGTTCAAAAATACAAGGCTCGCGCAGAAGAGTTGATTTTCTCAATCGGTCTGGCCAAGACCTACCAGGACATGAAAGAGCAGCAAAAGTTTCGAGACGCGGTTGTCGCTCTGGTGAAAAGCCAGGAGAATGGCGGACCGACGACTTTTCGTCCGATCAATTCAGGCTCATCTGCACCTCCCAAAGACAAAAAACCATCGAAAGAGCCAAAGCCCATGTAGTTCTTCGTAGGGGCGATGCCATGCATCGCCCGGGCCGGGCATGGCCCAGCACAATGGTGTACTCTTTCGAAAACACTTCACAGGAAAACGAGGGACCTTTCGGTCCCTCGCCATTGTTTCCTCTAACCTGATTTGTGCTAGCGGTAACTCGCGGGTGCTCCAGATACGCTTGTTGTAAGCGACATCGGTTGATCCAGAGCGAACTGTATTCTTGTGCCGCTGGGAATTTTCACATCCTTGCCTTTGCGCCACAAGTTGCTGCCCAAACCTACGGCGCCACCAGTGGCGACACCAGCGATAGCTCCGGCTCCGACAGCTCCGCCGACGATAGGTGCAAAACAGATACCCAACAGGGTGCCGCCTGCAGTCCATAGACCGGTTCGAACAATGCCACTCTTGACGGTGCTCGATGTGGTTCTGCCTTTGAGGCTTTGACCATCTTTGGTTTCGTGAACAACCGAAGCCGTCTGGTTTGCAGTGATTACTGCAGACAACGGATATCTCACTCCATCAGGCGTAACGGCTGCCGTCAATCTAAGAGTCATCTTGCCGTTAGTACCGGCCATTCCACTCTTATCCACCGAAACCATTTGTCCTTCAAGAGTCGTATTTCCTGGAAGCACCAGGTCGGTACCGAGATACATCGGGGTATACAACTTGGCGCTGAAGAGATCGCCGGCTTTGGCGACTCCACTGTCGATTGGACTTGTAAGCACTGCATCAACAGATGTTCCGGCCGGAACATAAGTAACGCGCCCTTGTAATTGTTGACCATTGTAGCTTTGTGCTACCGCGGGCAGAACCAGTCCAATGGACAGAACACCCGCGACGATTGCGTTAAGACCTGTCCTCTTCATCGTTCGCTCCTTCTAGTGGCGCTGATAATACTGAACAATATCATAGTGATGTCTAATAAAAAATCAACCGTCTATCCATTTTATTTTCGCGATGGCACCGGCGGTACCACTTCAAAAACAAGACGGCGGCTGTAAACAGTGACAGCACAAGCATTTACAAAGTTCCCACCAATCAACATACTGACATCTCCAGATTTTGAGGCACCACCACAGACAGTGCAAAATGCCACCAAAGAAAAATATTATCGACACTATCGGCGAAGGCATGTCACACAAAAACGACAAGCACTAGGGAGCGAGTTTTCAATTCCTGCTTGACTTGACATCAAGCCCACCAGATTGTAAATCAGGAGCACCGACTTCCAGCCGGCTCTTGAGAATATCTGCCAGCATCTTGCTGGCGTCCCAGGTCCAACCGACCAGCATTACTTTCAACGCAGATCACTTATCTCCTTACAACACAAATTAGCGTCCCTGCACCAGCCGCGCTAATTCTCAAGTTGCTCGATCAGTTGCGCTATGTTTTCCCAAAAATGACAAGAACCAAGCCAGTATTATGTTTCAAGCGAGGTGGCAAGACAGGGATATAAAGGCTTACCCCAGCTTAGATCATGAGTTGTTGCAAGTGACTCCTTTTTAGTCTTAGTGTCGAAGTTACTTTTCTACCTACCCCTCCTGATCTCACCGCCTCAACTTCCCAGACCAAATCCTTCCCCTCCCAGCTAACTTCCTCAAGCCGCTCAACGCGACTGGTGCTGACGTTTGCTGGTCGTGAGCCGGGTTGTCCTGGTCACGCGGGTGCCTTGAGATCTCGAGCAATGCCCTTGCGGTAGCTAGTTGTACAACCCACCAGCTGCAGATCTTTATCTCCAGCTGAATCAGAACGCATCCTGTGTTCTGAAAAATGAGGAGCACCGTTATGAATCGCTTCTGGCAATCGTTTTTCTACGGTCTTATCGTCACAATCGCCATCATGGGTCCCACTTTCGGTCTCGGAGTCCTCTGGACAATCGGCACCGGTGGTGATGCTGCGGCATACGCTGTCGACTGCATCAAGCTCACGTTCGTTTGCATGATCTTCAGCACCTGGGGGCTCTATGAGCTCGCCGGTCTGCTTGAGCGTGCCAACCGTCCTCGCAATCAAGATCGCGACAACGACAACCGTGATGGGGACAACCGTGATGGCAAAAGCCGTGACGGCAAAGATCCGAATCGGCCGAACACCGGCGACGACACCGACGACAAGAATCCGAAGTAATTCAATTCTCGTCTGAGCTGTCGTCTTCTGGAGTTTTGCTTCAGGCCCAAGACAAGTCCGCAGCAGGTTCGACTTGGAAATCTCTGATTTCTTCGAACTCTATGGCGACTTGCTCTTGGGTCAGTACAAACGGCATAAGCCGTGCGCGTGCACGGAAGAAAGTTGGAGCCAAAAACTCCTCTTTCTTCCGTGGCATCGCTTCTCGTCTGGATAAATTGCCAGCAGAACACAATGAAGACGCACTGCCAATGCACCGAATTCCGATTGCAAAAACAACAACGTCATTTGGACCGCGTATTTACAAATCCAAAAACCGCTTGATTCGCCGCTCTTCCGGCAATGTTGTTTTTGAGAATAGCTTTACTATCTCTTGTCGTATTCTCTCTTTTACCTGTGTCGTCGGTGCAAAAAACCTGCTTCCAAGTAATTCATGCAATAGTTCGAGATCTTTTCCTCAGAATTGCCGAAAGAAATGTAGACTTGAGTCTGCGTAAGGCGCCTCTGTTCTGAAGAAGACAATGGATAAATTCGACCAACCGGAATTACATCCTCGCGGATTTCCACTTTGGATGGAAATACTTCTGGTCTCTGCGCTCATTTTGACGCCAATAGTTGCGGTAGCACTCTATCAGGCATGGCAAGACAGCCAACTCAAAGACGACACACAGGCAACTCAAACCAAAGTTACTGAGACTGAGACAAAAACAACATCTCCTGCTGAAGAGAAAACCAGTCCAGATGCTACGACAGAAAAACAGCCAGCCGAGAGCAAATGACCTAGTTGGCGTTCTGTTCTTTCCTGATGTCCTTCAGCTGCTGCTTGCCGTTAAGAATCGATTTTTTCTGATTGGCCAATTCAGGGATCATTTGGTGTTCGTAGTCTAACTGCTGCTGTTCGATTTTTTGTTCGATCGCCTGACGTTCTTGCCTCAATTCGCGACGGTTTTCGGCCTTCATCTCTTTCAAAAGTGAATTGGGATTTTGCGCTCCGTCCTTACCGGGAGTCCAGGCTGGGCCCAGTACGTCTCCACTGTCTGCCTTTCTCTCACCGGCACCGACAAGCGAGTGAATCATATTGCTGTTTTGATTGAAAAGGTTTTCAAACTGAATCAAATCCTCTTTCTTCAGACTGCCGTCCGGCTGCCGTTTGGCGGCTACCTGATTTTGCAGGCTTTGCACCGAAGCGCGCATTTTATTTGCTTGATCGGCATTGATAGCGCCCAGCTTGACGCCATGATTGATGCGCTCCAGCTGCCTGTGAATACGGGTGTTGAGATTGTCTGCGGAGCCGCCGCTTCCATCTGCGGCTCCGTCCTCAGCGACAGCTGCACTGTTAAGCAACAAACAAGCGACCAATCCGAACATTCCGACAGACAACGCGCGTTTAACTATACCCATCTCAAGACCCCCCGCTCGGCGAAGCGATAACTGCTCCCCAGTTAGCTATACCACCGGACACCCTTCTTGATTCACATTATCAAGATCCTCGTATCCTTTGCCATCATGCATTGTATGATCGGCGGGTTTTGTCCCTTTTTGACGCACGCCGTGCCCAGTAAAACAGGAAAACGCCAATGTCAAGCAAAGTCCAGCCCGCGTCCGTTCTCAGCCAAGCTGAAAAGATCAAATCCGAGATTGTCGATTTGCGCAGGCACATTCACAAACACCCGGAATTGAGCTTCGACGAAGCCAATACAGGCAAACTGGTGGCCGAGAAGATGCGCAAACTCGGCTACGATGTCCGTCCTGGCGTGGGTGGAACCGGTGTGATTGCGGAATTGGGCGCTGCCGACGCTGGCAGAACGGTCGCTCTGAGAGCCGACATGGACGCACTGCCTATCACCGAAGAAAATCCCAACGAATACTGTTCGTCCAACACCGGGGTGATGCACGCCTGCGGGCACGACGCTCACACAGCTTGCGCGCTCGGTGCGGCAATGCTTTTGGCACAAGATCCGCCCAAAAATGGCCGGGTGCGCTTTCTCTTTCAACCCGCCGAAGAGATGGTTAACGACGACGGAAAATCCGGTGCGACCTTGATGATCGAACAGGGCTGCATGCATGACGTGGATGCGGTTTTTGCCCTGCACTGCGACCCCAAAACCTCAGTCGGTCAGATCAAAGTCAAAGACGGAGCCATGCTTGCCGCCTGCGATACATTCGAAATCAGCATCCGCGGCATTCCTACACACGGCGCTTACCCGCAGTACGGCGTAGACGCCGTTATTCTTGCGGCGCAGGCAGTGCAAGCAATTCAAACCATAATTTCTCGCCGAAAGTCCGCTCTGGAGCCGGCTGTGCTTACGTTCGGCGGCATCAAGAGCACTACTTACAGACCCAATATAGTCGCTGAAGAGGTTCAACTAATCGGCACTTCCAGATATTTCGAAGCGGCAGTAGGCGAATTGATTTTTGAAGAACTGAAAAAAGCTCTCTCGATTGTCGAGGTAATGGGCGGCTCTTACAGCGTAAAACGCACCCAGGACAATCCGGCCGTCTCCAACGACCCGCAGATTAACAACGTCGTGCGCTCAGTGGCGTCGCGCCTTTTGGGCAAAGAAAACGTGATCGAATCGACGTACGAAATGGGAGCTGAAGATTTTAGTTTCATGTCGCAGGTCGTTCCTGGTGCATTCTTTTTCCTCGGCACCAAAATCGAGGACTCGCCGCGCGCGATTCACACGCCCCAATTCGACATCGACGAGCGCGCGTTGCCGCTAGGCGCGGCGCTGCTTTCCGAGTGCGCTCGGCAGTATCTCGGAGATTAGCGCAATCTCGACATCAGCGCGTATTCAGATTGCGCCTGTTTGCTTTGCAGATGCCTGAGCGTGCCGTTGAGGTGCTTTCCAAAAGCAGGCATATGCATCTCGGACGATTGAAGCAAAGTCTCCTGAAACTTGCTTACGTCTGCCAGTGCCTTTTGCGGCGGCTCCAAGCTAAAGGACGGAATAGGAAAACGCCTCAAATCAAACGGCAGGGGCTGGCTGCCCAAACGGGCAAGGCTGTTTGCCGATTTATCGATAAATTCTCTA
Source organism: Obscuribacteraceae bacterium (SeqCode) (assembly GCA_044228145.1). Taxonomy (GTDB): domain Bacteria; phylum Cyanobacteriota; class Vampirovibrionia; order Obscuribacterales; family Obscuribacteraceae; genus QKMZ01. The sequence goes on along the minus strand of JBGAVL010000030.1, from coordinate 15,623 downwards.
AATGACAATGCTCTGTCGTTCAATTCCCATTTGTCATTTGTTTTTCTGAACACATCAGTTGGGTAGTCCATGACACCCTTTGCGCGTGCGGTTGGAACCATCCTGTCAAAAGTGCCCATCGCTTTTACATCGACAGGAAAAACACTGGCGCCTTCTTTCGGATTGAAGCCTTTTGCACCTCTGAAGCCATTTCTGACCAGCAAATAGTCGGCGCCGATATGATCGGCAGCACTCAAGTCCTGGGTAGAAAACAGCCTCAGATTCTGATTTCCGGCGATGGCATCAAGACGCGCCCGCATGTGGGGAAAGATTGATGCCTGCGCAAACTTGCCCATGGACTCAGGCGCCACCTGCGACACCCTCATGTTGTGCTTCAAAATAGCTGCCTGACTAGCTTCCAACTCACTGACGTAAGAAAACGCGCGCTCTTCGCTGAAGCCGCCCGGTCGATTGAATGCAGATGGTTGAAACTGCCGGGCCACATATGGCCTTGCTACCACATCGGTCGAACCGCCAGCTGCCGTCGTCGATGCTCGCTCTGCTATCGAGCCTCCGGCAGTATCGATTTTTCGGCTCAGGGTCAAGGTCTGCCTTTCGGCAGTGCCGGCAGTTGCAGCAATTCTGCTTCCAGCCTCCGTCACCGCGGGCGCCACCGTTTTCCCGGCTAAAAGTTCGCTCGCCTCGGAGAAAAGTCTCTGAGTGCCCCCGGCAAGCTTGGACTCCGCACTGGCAACTCCAGCGACTTCCGTTGCTCCTTTGAAGATCGCGCGTGCAATAAACCCAGTCATCAGCGTTGTCTCGGATTGTGCTGCATAGTAAATACCTCGGCGGCATTGCCGCGCTAGCAGGTTAGAAACGGGGGATTGGCTTCTACTTTGCCTTTTTACAATGACCGATATGTGACCGCCGCATTAAAAGTGCTGCAAGCTCACTATGGACACACTTCTCCTTACTTGCCGAGCATCTGAGAAAAATCTTTTGCTTGCTCGCTGGACCCGATCACTTCTGCCTCGGATGCGCAGAATTTGTACCCTTTATCCGGAACCGCAAAGAAATTTTCAGCAACAGTTTCGCGCTGCACGTCAAATGTATTCACCCGGACGTATTGCGGTTTTTCTCCACCTGATTTTAGACCGACCACGTCGGTCTGAAACCAAACCTCTCCACCCCTCGGTTCATACAGACAAGTACATTTAAGCGGCACAAACTCATGGACAGCCATGCCATACATAACTGTAAGAACAGCTACGCATTGCTCATATTCAGGGCTAGTCGTGGTGGCGAGACCGACAAGATCTTGGCAATGAACAAATCTCTTTGGGCCGGGACGCCGATTAATAGACTCTCCACAAACTTCAACACTGATCGCTTTTTGCATTAAAAACTTGACGTTGCGCCGATTTCTTAACTCGAGGCTGCAGGTTGTCCGGGGGGAATTGCCGGTAAGAAGAAATCCGTAAGCAAGAAAATCCTTCTGCGAGGTCTTATGAATCAGTTTAGCAATTGGGTTTAAAACATAGACTGCTTGCAAGTCTTTCCTCCAAAGCAAGCTCAAATCCCCCTTGTCATTGACGCATTTTAAATTGTGAGCATCAAAGTAAACGTCCAATACGCCCAGACAACGGTGAACTTGCTTCAAATGCATTACTGATATGTCCTTGTGTTCAGCACAGAGTGCAGAACGGACTTGAAGCAAGTAAGAAAGCATCAGCAGGCAAAGCAAGCCTGCCATCCTCATTTTTTCTTTCAATGACAGAAAATCAACCACTCAACCTCCTACTTCCAGCTTGTAGCCGAAGCCGTGCGTAGTCTTAATCGGGCAATCTTCGTGGTCGGCGCTGATTTTGCGTCGCAATGTTTTTATCGATGTTCTGATCGTGTCTTCCGATGTCTCCGAATCCGACTTCCAAATGCTGTCGAGCAAATCCTTAGACGAAAAATACTGGTTGGGATGGCGCATCAGAAATTCCATAAGCGCATATTCTTTAGGGCGAAGATGAATCGCCACACCGCCTTTAGTAAGCTTGCGCTGATTTCTCTCGAGGCAAAGGTCGCCCGCCACCAGGGTCTCCAGTTGGAGGCTGCGGGGGCGCCGCAAACAGGCTTTGATTCTGGCGCTCAATTCTCGGGGGTGAAAGGGCTTGGTCAAATAGTCGTCGGCGCCGCTGTTAAGCCCTTCCTCCTTGCTTTCTACCGAGTCTTTGCCGGTTAAAAAGATTATCGGAGCCAGTCCCCCATTGCCGCGATAATGCTGGCATACAGCCAATCCAGTGATGTCGCTGTCACCCAGTGACCAATCGAGAATAATCAGATCGTAATTGAAGCAGTTCAGCATTTGAATGGCATCGGCACCGCTATGCGCCAGTTCGACAACGTACTCGTCCTGTTGAAGAAAATCCTGGACTTTCTCAGCTAAGGAGACATCGTCTTCGACTATGAGTATCTTCGGCATTACTTCGATTTCTGGTTCTATCGTGATATAAAACGGGCGCTTCCTGATAAACTCATCGGACTCTCTTTGATTCTTCCCAGTTTGAGCATATCGTTATGCCTCACCTTAGGCCTCTTCGAGAAGCAGCCGGGAAGGGCTTATATCGTCACTGGTGTACTCGGTTGTCGGGCAAAAACGAGTGACCAGGTATGTTTCTTCAAAGTCAACTATCTGCTCCTGGGTTCCGACAAGATAAAGTTCGTCCTTTTCAGCGAGCGTAAAAGTCGGGTCGGGGTGGACGACAAGATTATTGCCTCGGCGCACAGCTACGATTGTCACTCCGGTCAGGCGGCGGATATCGAGTTGTTGCAGGCTCTGTCCGACAATTGCGGATTTAGAAACAACAAACCAATGGCCGATGAACTCATCGTGGGCAAAACCAATCAACTGAGCCAGTGAAGCCTCGGCAACATCAGGCTGGAAGAGCCGATAGCGCTGAGTGCGAATATCATTCAGCGCTCTTTGAATTATCGGATCTCCCATATTCAAACTCATAAGGGCCAATCGAGAGATCTCAATACCGGCTTCGAATTCTGGCTGCACAACTGCGTTTGCGCCGGCTGCGCGCAACACATTTATGTCTTCAGAGCGGTGCGCGCGGGCAATAATTTTCAAATCAGGATTCATCTCTCGCGCTTGATTGATGATGGTGAGCGACGCCAGAGGATCGGGCACCGTAACGATAAGAACTCGGGCACGAGCCAGTCCCGCCCTCTGCATAACCAGATGACTGACCGAATCGCCGAAGACATGTGGCACTTGCGCAGCGTCTAGTTCTTCCAAAATTGTTGCATTCAACTCGACCACGGCATATGGAATATTCACTCCCCTGAGCACCATTCCTAGATTGCGGCCGGTTCTACCGAATCCGCATATGATCACATGCCCGGAAAGATTCAAGTCGTGCATACCTGTGCCATCGCCGGCAACACCATTAGCGCGCGCCTGTGCTGATGCAAAACGGCCCAAAAGTTTCGGCACCAAATTCATCAATACTGGAGAAAGAATGAGCGTAATGACGGCGCTGGCGAAAAACAGGTTATACAGCGAATCTTCAAGGAGCTTTGCCTGGTAGCCGATCATAGCCAGAACAAAGGAAAACTCTCCAATCTGGGCAATACCAACGCCAAATAAGAGCGCGCTCCACCAATTTGTGGTAGCAATAAAGGCGCTGCTTGTGCCGATAATCACCTTGACCAGAATAAGCAGAGAAACAAAAGCGAGGACTTCGACGATGTGCGCGGCCAGAAACGTCGGATTCAACAACATGCCGATAGACACGAAGAAAACCACCGCGAACAGATCGCGAAGCGGCATCACATCGACGAGCGCCTGAGAGCCATATGGAGATTCGCTCACCATTATCCCGGCAAGGAAAGCACCCAAGGCCAGCGATAAACCGGCGCGGTCGCTCGTAATTGCTACACCCAGACACAAACCTAAAATCGTCAGCAAAAACAATTCGCGGTGTTGTGATTTAACGATCGGCTTGAGAAGCCCCGGAACGATAGTGTAAGCGCCGAGCAGAACAGCTCCGATGAGAAGAACGGCTTTTAGCAAGGCAACAAGAACAATCGCATAGATATCGCCGCCGTGCGCACTCTGAAAAGCCGGCAAAAGAGCGATAACAGGAACCAGGCTCAAATCCTGGACAATTAAAACAGGCAAGAGAATGCGTCCATGAATGGCATCGACTTCGCCGCGGTCCATGAGCGTTTTTGTAACTACAACTGTGCTCGACAGCGCGCAAATCCATCCGAAGAGTATGCCCGCGGCTGGCGTAGCCACAAATCCGCACATTTTTGCAACAGTCCAGGCGGCAATGACCGTACAGCCGATTTGCAAAACAGCGCAGCCGACAACTTTGGGCGAACACTTCAAAATCTGCCTCAGGGAAACTTCAACCCCGAGCGCGAACAAAAGGAGTGCGACGCCCATTTCGGCAAGAACATGAACATCTCCCGGCTCACTGATCCAGCGCAAGCCGTGCGGGCCAATCAAGATGCCGACGCCAATGTATCCGGCAATGAGAGGTATCTTTAGACGCGCGCAGACGTAGCCTGCGATAGCCGCCACAAGCCAGATCAGAGCCAGATCACCGATAAGAGCCAGTTCTATCATCGACAAACTCCCTGTGTGCAACTGATCTCCTGACGCTGAGGCGCCATGAGCGACGATTTCCGCCAATTCCGCCTTGGAGTTCAAGGAGAAATGGTCGGGACAAGTTTCACTTTCTGAGTTGTGTCTCTAAATCAAAAGTGCTCTGTTCATCAACCAGAGAGGGCGCTGCTTTGTGGCGATGAAGATTTTGCCGGGTCCACAGAAATTCTGGGATACGGTTCGGACCTCATCAATCGGTTTCAAAAAAATGCGGGCGCCAAAATGGGAATCTATACGGGAAAACTTGTGGGGCTTGCCTTCCAGCAATACGGCAGGGGCGCCGGAGATGCACACGTGGAAAATCTCGCCGCAAGCTTTTATGGAGCTTTCGCCTCCCTGTGCAGCTAGTGCGGTTGTGCGAACAAAGACGAAACAAAGTACAGCCATAAGGCAGGCTGTGCTCTTCAGGACTCGTGTGGATGTTCGCCACATGAATCGATACCTCATTGCTTACATTTCCATTTTACACGCGATCCAAACGCTCACCTGAGCGCAGGTCTATGAGTTATCGCAGCTAGCTCATATCAATAAGCTTATATTTCGGAATTTCGCGCTTGCTCGCGTAAATTATTAGTCAATAAGTATTGCTTGATAACCACCGAAACTTAATAAGCTCATAGCTGTATCTCTTTTCTTTCAACTTTCGGAGCACTTAGTCAGTCAAAAACCCGTAACGTATGTCCCAACTACCGTTTCGGTTCTTCTCTCCGGCTAACGCCTGAGTGTGTTTGATTGTCTCCATCCGAAGGGAGCCGCATGCGGCTGCCCTCAAAGTTGAAAGCCCTGTCGTGTCCGATGGTTAGCTCGCGCGTCCTCGCGTGAATTAGCCTCGGATCTAACTACGTGCGTTTTTGCCTGACTGGTCTGCACCGGGCGACGCATGGCGTCGCTCTTGCAGAACAGCCGGCAGATTCGCATTCGTCGAAAAATCTGACGAGAAGGAAACATCGACTATGTCAACGAAACGAAAGTTCTACGGACTAGAAGCGCCGGATGGCGAAGTCGTTCAAGTGAAAGACGGCAAAGCCAGCCGGCCGACTCGCCCCATCATTCCGTTCATCGACGGTGATGGCATCGGTCCGGAAATCTCTGACGCCACCAGGCGCATCATCGAAGCCGCGGTCAGGAAGTGCTACGGGGACACCCGCAGCATCAACTGGCTGCCGGCCTACGCTGGTGATGCCGCAGTGGCCAAGTTCGGCACTCCGCTGCCCGCGGAGACGCTCGAAATGCTCGACTACTACGGCGTCGGCATGAAGGGCCCGCTCGGCACACCGACAGGCGGCGGCATCCGCAGCCTGAACGTGACGATGCGCCAGCACTTCGATTGGTTCAGCTGCGTCCGCCCCGTGCGCTACTTCCGCGGCATCGTGTCCGTGGTGAAGCGCCCGCAGGACCTGGACGTGGTCATCTTCCGCGAGAATACGGAAGACGTGTACGCCGGCGTCGAATACGAGATGGGCAGCCCGGGCGCCCTCGAGCACATCGCAGTGGCGAAGAAGCACGGACACACCATCCGTGAGGATTCGGGCATCTGCATCAAGGCGATCTCGCGCTACGCCTCGCGGCGCATCGTGCGGGAAGCGCTCCAGTACGCCATCGATCACGACCGCAAGGTGGTGACCCTGGTGCACAAGGGCAACATCCAGAAACACACGGAAGGCGCGTTCCTGAAGTGGGGTCTGGAATTGGCGGCTGAGGAGTTCGCGGGCATCTTCGTGTCCGAGGACGACCTCTGGAAGGTGCATGGCGGCAAGCTGCCGGAAGGCAAGATCTTGCTCAACCACCGCATCGCCGACGCCACGTTCTACGAGTTGCTCTGCAAGTCGACGCAGTTCTCGGTGATTGCCACCACGAACCTCAACGGCGACTACATCTCGGACGCCGCTGCCGGTCAGGTGGGCGGTCTGGGCATTGCGCCCGGCTCCAACATCGGTGCCAAAAGCGCCATGTTCGAAGCCACGCACGGCACGGCACCCGACATCGCCGGCAAGGGCATCTCGAACCCGTGCTCGCTCACGCTCTCGGGCGTGATGATGCTGGAGTTCATCGACTGGGACGAGGCGGCAGTTTGCGTCACTCGTGCCATCGAAAAGACTCTGCGCTCCAAGACTGCGACGGGCGACCTGGCCCGCTTCATGAAGAAGGGCAATCAGGTCAACACGACGCAGTTCGCCGATGCGGTCATCGCCAACATGGTGAAGCCGACTCGCCGCACGGTGGAAGCAGCCATGAAGGGCCGCAAGGCGGTCACGAAGTAAGTGTCGGGCGACGGACCTGTAGGTCGTCTCCGACGCCGAGACTAACCAACAGGTCACGCAATAATCAGCAGACTGCAAGAACCAGCGTGTGGCGAAAGCCCGCGCTGGTTCTTCGACAGGATGAGACTGCTGGTTATGCGTATCCTTTGCAGGAGAAAAACTATGCGCAAAACTCATGTAAGGAAAACGCCCCGACCGGCTCCGTCCAAAACAAGACGGACGCTGGGCGCGTCGATCACGGCAGCGCTTGGGGTCACACCCGAGTACCTGCTGCTCGTGGGACGCTGGCATGGCGTCACCAAAGACCAGGAACGCTCGCTGAAGCGTGCTCTCAAGCACGTTGGCGGCAAGCTGGTCTTCGTCATCACAGCCGACGGGCAGGGCGGCACCAAGCGCCACCCACTCTACTCCAACGAGCGAAAGCTCATCGCCGAAGGCTTCGCCAAGAAGCTCGGTCGCCCCTACGAAATCCACGCTGCTGCGGACATCCCTGATTCGCTGGCGTGGGTTGAGCATATCGTCGATGTCGTTAAGTTAGAGTCCGGCGAAACGACGCTGCTCGACCCGACCAACACGGTGCTTGTCTCGTCCAACCCGGACGTCAACACGCATTTTGCCAAAGCCGGGTTCAAAGCAATCATGCCGAGCACCGCCGGCAAGCTGCCCATCGACCTCTTGCAGGCGGTGGCAACGCGCGGCGACTGGCGAGCGATGGCAACGAAAGAGACCCGTGCGGTCTTCGAAGCCAACGACGTGGAAGAGCGCGTCGTCATGCTCTTCAGCGATGTGCTGCTCAACGACGACGGCGAGCTGTCGCACGGTCGCGACTTCGCCGTCTACAGCGAGGGCATGGACGCCAGCATGGCGGTGAAGATTCAGGACATCTGCCCCTGGATCGTCGGCAACTACATCGTCGACAAAGGCTGCGGGACGGGCACTCTGCTGATTCATCTGTCCAACCTTCACCCGAAGGCGCAGATCGTCGGCATGGACCTGTCGCGCGACCTCTTGCACCGCTCGGAGTCGCAGCACTACGTCAACCACAACGTCGCAGTCGTGATGGGCAACATCATCCACAAGCGCTTCGCTGAAGGAACGGTGTCGACCATCATCTTCTCGTCGGTGATGCATGAGGTGTACTCGTACAACGGGTACGACCGCGATCAGATTCGCCTGGCGTTGAAGAACGCACGGCTGGAGCTGATGCTCGGTGGCCGCATCATCATCCGCGATGGGGTGAAACCCAAGGACGGCGACAAGCTCGTGTGGTTGAAGTGCAAGGACGCGGAACTCGAAGACCGCTTCGGCAAGTTCGCCCGCGAATTCAAAGGCAAGTCGGCTCACCCCGGCTTCGCTTACGAAGAGCGGGTCTTCGACGGCGTCACGCACTTCCGCATGACGCTGCACGAAGCAAACGAATTCCTCTCGAAGAAAGACTACGTCGTCAACTGGGCGATGGAGGTCAACGAGGAGTTCGGCGTCTGGACGACGGATGAGTGGGCCGCAGAGCTCACCAATCTGGGCTATCGCATGGTCCACTGCGACAGCTACCTCAATCCCTGGATTGAGGAAAACCGCTACGAAGGGCATGTCTGGCTCTACGCCGACGACGGCGGCAAGCGGGGCGAACGTCTGCCTTACCCGGACACCACGGGCGTCATCGTGGCGGAGAAGGTCTGAGCAGGCGCCTGAGGCACTGTTCAAAAACACGATCGGCGGCGCGCAACAAAAACGCGCCTCCGATTTGCTAATCGCGCAGAAGTCTACCTCTGTGCGGTTTGTTGACGGTTATCGATAACGCGTTGCATGGTTTCAAACTGTGCTGCGCACGAACACTAGAACACAAATCTCATGGAGACAAACATGCCCAAGAAGCAGACAGTGCTTGTCGCGCTGCTCCGGCAGCCGCATATGGAGCGCATCACCGAAATGCGCTCGGATCCGTTTTGGGAATTCGGCAGCTTCGGCTTGACCGGATGCCACAAGACCAACCTCATGCATCCGAAGAAGGTGCATGAGCTCGAAGGTGCACGCATCGCGTTTGTCCAGGGTGGTGACGCCGGCTTCAAGCTGGTCTACCTGACACCGCCCGTGACACCGATCCCCTACGCCGACCGCAGCGAGATTCGCTGGATCGAAAACGGGGCAGTCGGGCAGATGCCTTTCCGCTACGAGCAGGCGCCCTTCATCATCAGCACCGAAGGCACAAGCGACGTTCCCGAGATCGTGCAGATCTTCGAGAACGTTCGCCGCAGCGGTTGGATGGGTCGTTTCGCCAGCAAGTTCCGCACTCGCCGCGAGCCGCTCCCCGACGCCTGCGCCAAGCAGCTCATCGCCGTATGGAACGCTCGTACTGGCAAGGCCAAGCCAGGCGACTTCGCGCGCATCTACACCGACGCGCTGCCCCGCAACCCGCCCAAGACCGACTACATGCGGCGGGAAACGTACGACCGGTTGCTCGCAGACGCGATCGCCGGCTAACCCCCACCAAATCCTCATGAGGATGCAGGAGGTGTGAACCGCACAGGAACACGCTTTCTGCATTCTCAGAACTGGAGAAATAACTATGAGAAAATCAAAGTTAGGCTTGATTGCCGGTGGAACGCCGTGCACCGCCTACCGCAACCTGCCGCCCAAAGGGCTTACGGTGCGCGATTGCCAGCTCGAAGATTTGGCAGGCATCATTGCCATCGTCAACAGCAAGAACAACCGCCTCTCTTTCGGCTGGGTGCAGAAGGTGGTTCTCGCCGACGCGGTCAATCACCAGAATGCCGAAGGCGAAAAATCGCAGCACCGCATCCGCGTGGTGACGGACAGCCAGGGACGCGTCGTCGCTTTCTTGCGCGCCTACCACCGCAGTCGCGACAAGGTGACCACCCTGCATGAAATCGGCGTCGCCGAAGACATGCAGAGCACAGGCATCGGCACCTACCTGATCACCGAATTGATCCAAGCCTCGCAGAAGCGCGGAATGCTGAAGATCGGTCTCAAGACACCGGTCGGCATGCGCAGCAACGGCTACTATCCACGCTTTGGCTTCAAGCAAGTTGGCACCTACAAAGGACGCAAGCGCATCCTCAACTGCTACGAGCTCGAGCTCTAACAAGGAGCACGACAAATGACCTACCTCATCGTTGCTGCCGCGCTGCTTCCCGTTGCAGCGCTGGTAGCCACGCACTTCTACCTGCAGCGACAAGCTCGAGAGCAAGACCGCGCCGAGACCCTCCGCATCCGGGCAATGAGCCCAGATGAAAGGCGGGAGGCGCTCGTCCTCGCCAGGCGCTTCCGGGCTGATGCCCGAGCGCACCACAACGAAATGTCCCGGCTCTATCGGGGCTTCAAGTGGGGGCACCGGCACAATCCGTACCGCATCCGCTACGCGATGGCGCAAGGGGCTTACGCAGCGGCACACGCTCGCGTGCAAAAACTCGAGAGCATCATCGCCGAACTGGACAGCACTCCGGTCTGAGCCAATGCGGCAATCCGCTCGGGAAGCGGTGAACCGAATCTCTTGATGATGCGGAACGGTGGCGCCATGCCTCCCTCCGCATCATCTCTTTTTGCTCCGTTTTATTATATGCCTTAGTATTTAGTCGGCAAGTTTGCCTGGCGGGGTGAACTAAAACGGGAGCCCCAAACCTCACTGACGGTGAGCTTGTCCCATTTGTCGTTGAATTTCTCAGCCAACCAAACAACAGTTGCCATTAGCGGTTTACCATCGTTGCCGGTACAAAATTGAAAATCGTACCGGCAATGATGGTACGCCGTGCTTTAGAACTGACGCGAACCGTAATTTTTGTCGAGCTCTTCGATGACTCGCTGTTTTACATCGTTGAAATTTACGCCCATAACATCAAAGACGCGGATTGCCATAGTGTCTTCGACGCTCAACAAACCCAAGAGCAAGTGAGGAACTGCAACATCCTTTATCGACCTTCTTTCTGCCTCCTGGCGGGCGATTTCAAAAACGCGCTGTGCATTATCACTGAAGGGAATTTCAACGCGAACAAGTCCAGAGCCGCGCCCAATCAGCGCCATAACTTCCTCACGTGTTGTCTCGAGAGTCACTCCAAAACCATCAAGAATCTTGCTGGCAGTGCCGCCTTCCTCGACGACACCCAGGAGCATCATGCCTGTTCCTACGTACTCATGACCGAGCTTTCGCGCCTCTTCCTGCGCGAGCATCATTGTGTGTTTGGCTCTCTCGGTGAATTTCTCGAACAAAGGCAACCTCTAAATTCCCTCACCAACTACATGTTAGCGCCTCTCAACGACTGATATTCAACGTTGCTTTTGAGAAAAAACTTTTCGCCAGAAAATCCTTTTCAAGCTTTGACAGCCTCGCAAGAACTGATTAATATATACAATATAAACAAAACGTACAAATTGTCTATTCTTGCATTCTTGAGCGAAATGAAAAAAATCACAGCAACCGAATTAAAAAACAAAACCAGCGAGGCGATCGCTACCGCTCAAATGGAGCCGGTTTCAATCGAAAAGAATGGTCGACTGGTCGCGGTAATTATTGCTCAATCTGATTACGAACGCTATATGCAGCTCGAAAATGACTATTGGCTAACTCGCGCAGAGAAAGCCGAAAAAACTGGTTATATAGGCACAAAAGCAACTGCCAGTTTCATCAAGGAAAAACTGACGGGCAATGCTAAAGCCAGATCTAACAAATGACGCAATGCGTTTTTTGAAGAAACGCGACAACAAGCAGTTCTTGCAAATATTGAGAGCAATAACTGACTTGTGCGATGAACCGCGTCCGTCCGACTCCATCTCGATGGGCAACGGCAAACATTTTCGAAAAGACGTCGGCGAGTTTCGCGTCATTTATCGCTTTGACGCAAATGTTTTGTACGTCACTGTGGTTGGAAACCGCAACGACAGCGCCGCGTATCAAGAATTTGATCGAAAGAAGTAGTCATTGTGGCAGCTTCTGAACCTGAGTCAAACTCGAACGCCCGCCCCCGTCTCGCCTCGATCGTCAAATAAGCCTATGACAGCCTTTCTGAGTTTCGCTATATCAACGTCCTTTTGCTTCAATATCTCGGAAGCAACACCTTCGCTTTCGCGAAGGAGCCCGAGCAAAAGGTGTTCACGACCGATGAAATTATGTCCAAGTTCGCGAGCTTCAACCCATGAATATTCGAGAGCCCGCCTGGCACGCGGCGTAAATGGAATTTCCACTGCCACAAATCCAGATCCACGACCAATTATTCTTTCTACAGCAATGCGAGTTGTTAGAAGATCCAATCCGAAATCAGCCAACAATTCGCTGAGTCGCCCACCAGCCCCAATCAAACCCAACAGAATCTGTTCCGTTCCAACAAAATTGTGCCCTAGTCGGCGAGCTTCTTCTTGCGCCAGGTCGATGACTCGCGGCGCGCTTTGCGGACCTTGTGAATAATCTCTTTTTTCATAACGCCTCTCCGCTCCCGGTCTCGGAGGGAAAGGGGGTGTTTCAGGTTGAACGTCTCGGTCCTTCAATAGAAAAACAATTGCTTCTTTCAAAGCGCTGCAATCAACTGATTTACTTGAGAACACCTGATGTACAGGCTCTTTGGCATCAAGCCTCAAGATACCCAACACCAAGTGTTCAGCACTGATGAAACGGTGTCGCCGGTCTAACATTTCATCAAAGGTATGTTGAAGCAAATTCATCGCTGATTCGGTGAATGCCATTTCAATTTGTGCAGCATCAGAGCCACGTCCGTTTATTTTTTCAATCTCCTCTTGCACCTCTTTCAATGTGAGACCTGCGTCTTTTAGAACATCTGAAATCTTGGTGTCCAGCCCAACAACACCTGCCAATATCATTTCCGGCGTGACAAAATTTAGTCCCAATCTGCGCGACTCTTCCTGCGCAAGCATTATTGTTTTGATCGCTTTTTCGGTGAATCTTTCGAACAAGGACTACAGTCCCTCATTTCTTATCTTCAAGCAAAGCAAGTGTAGCGCTTCGCAGCGCCTTTATATCTACACTATTCTCTCTCAAAAACCGCCAGGCAATTCCATCTTGAATGTGTGTAAGTCCAAGCAAAAGAAGTCGCGCATTCAGAGTATCGCAGCCAAGCCGCGTTGCTTCGTCGCTAGCAGCCCGTAAAACTTCCTGCGCATGTGGCGTTATGGGAAGTTCAACCCCGACGTGCCCAGATCCCTCACCCACAAGGCTTGCAATCTGATCGCGTGCGAGTTCGAGCGTTATGCCGAAGTCTTCCAGAACTCTTATTACCGTTCCACCTGCACCTAGCAATCCAAGCAGAATCAATTCAGAGCCAAGCTGACTTTGCTTCAACCTAAATGCTTCTGTCATGGCAAACATAAACACTTGCGGGCACTGTTTCAAAAGCCACTTTGCATACTCTTGCGACATACAAGAGCCGTCAGTTGCGGTCGGACGACCTTCATTCTGCATGGCATAGATTACAGAAAGTCGCAGCTCCTGCCGGTCAAGGCCCAAAGATGCGAACAAATCCTTTGCCACACTCTGCTTCCAGGGTGAAAGAAGCATTCCCAAGAGTAAATGCTCTGAACAAATCTGAGCATGATTTGATTTCCTAACCTCCTCAAACGCCTGCCCCAAGGCGCTTTTCGCATCAGTGTCAAACGGCAACTCTCTAGGACTTTCCTTCTTTCCCTTCTTATGAACCGCTTCAACATTCTCTCTCAGGCCGGCAAGAGTAAGATTGTGAGAAGTCAAAACCTTGTGTGCAAGCCCCGCTCCACAGGCGATCAAACCAAGCAACAGGTGTTCGCAACCAATGGCTGAATGCTTCAGAATTCGCGCTTCTTCTTGCGCATGCATGATTACTTTGATTGCTTCATCGCTAAATTTGTCGAACATTCTTTTCGTTACTGTTTTTCCTCAACCGGCGTTTTCAGCGCATTCATGACGTTTTGCCGAAGCGTTTCCACACCGACATTGAGGTCTCGAAGAATGCAAACGCTGATGCCTTCCCTTTGATCTAAAAGAGCAAGGAGAATATGTTCCGCATCGATCATGCTGGCTCCGTTGGCATACGCCTGGTTTCTTGCCTCCACCAAAATGTGCTTGGCGCGCGGAGTGAAGGGTATTTCAACGGCTACAAAACCTGAGCCGCGCCCGATCTGTTTCTCGACCACTTCTCTGGCTTTTGCCAAAGTCACCTGCAGTTCGCGCAACTGTTGACCAGCAATTCCTGTGTCTGCCACGATGCCCAGAAGCAATTGTTCGCTGCCCACATAGTTGTGACCGAGCCGGCGAGCCTCTTCTTGCGCGAGCATCACCACTCTTATGGCAGAGTCTCTGAATTGACCAAACTGCGGAGTTACCGATGGCCAGGAGTATTCGGCAGTGGGCGAAATTGGTCTGACCTTGCGCCGCGGTGCGTTCGCTGTTCCTTCTGCTGTTCCTTCTGGTGTTCCTTCTTCCGTCCCTTCCCCGCTCACAGAGCGAAACTTAGTCTCCTCATCGATGTCTCTGCGAAGGCTTTCTGCTTCAACGCCGAACTTATCCAGCACATCACGCATTCGCCAGCTTTTCTCTGAGAGTATGGCGAGCAGCAGATGTTCTGTATCGATAAACTCTTGTTGTCTGCTTTCCGCAATTTGCAGCGCGGAATTGATGATCTTCTCTGCTTTGACGTTGGATTCAAAATCATGATCGTGGGACAAACTCTCTGAAAATGTCTGCTTTTCCAGCTGTTCGCGCACTTCCTTCTCGTTCAGCCCGTTTTTCTGCAAAACCACAGATGCAATGCCGGCGGATGTGCCAAGAAGACCAAGCAAAATATGCTCAATATGCACGCGCGATTTACCGGCGCGCTCGGCTTCCATGCGAGCCAGCGCCATGACGTTTATCGAGTATTCAGTCAGTTTTTCAGCAACCATCGCCTATCCGTCCGGATGCTCTATTCTATCTCGCGCAACGTACTCGCTCCATTTTTTTTCGAGGCGGTAGTCAGTGTGTCGAAAGACATGCTCAGCTCGCCATGAATATTCCACTTTAGACCGCACTAGTGCTTTCCGGCGCATTTATCCAACAGCGAAATTCTCGAGTTTTTCGCTGTCTCCACGTGACCGGAAAAGCCCATCAAATGGGAAACTTTCAAACGCCTTTGAGTTTGAACCAAAGCTCGAAAGCCGCAAACGCGCGCCAGCGCCAAAAGCCTATTAAACAACTACAGCGAAAAACTTGTGTTTTTCGCTGTGAATGAATAATTGGAATTTTGACTACCTTACGCCGCTTTGCCGGAATCCGGCGGACGGAGCACGTAGGTATTGCTTCCAAATCTGCGGGTGAACACTGAATTGAGATTATCGTGCGACCAGGTCGTTTTTCTCGAGCTATTGTGATAAACCGAGCCGTTTTCGCCGACGATACCGATGTGTCCGTTGCCACCGCCCGCATGCAGATTGCCGCGGTGCCCGTAGACAACATCGCCCGGCTGCGCTTGCGAGACCGGCAGTTGTCTCCAACCGCGAGCTTTGAGCTGGTCGGTAAGATTGCCGACACCGGCCGAACTTGCATAACTAAATCCGGCTTTCTGCAGAACTTCCGTGACAGCGGCTGCGCAACCGAGGTTTCCGCCCTGGACAACATTGCGATATTTGCCTTGCGCCCACAATTGCTGTCCGACCAATCCGTTCGACAATGCCAAAAGTTTTCCATTAGCGTCTGACACATTGATGTCGCCCAAGCCGGATTGTCTGGCGCGGTCCAT